>DTRK01000316.1 GCA_012965955.1 Flavobacteriales bacterium | reverse complement strand
GTTGAGAACACTCAAAGTATAATACACAAAGAGGCCTATCGGCTCACCGGATTTATGTCCCCTCATGCCGCGGCGAAGGAAGATGGGGTTGAACTTGCCGTATGTGATATTCACCTACCAGATACGGAGAACACGATTATTATAGAGGGAGCAGGTGGATTAATGGTGCCCCTAAACGATCGGGAGATGGTCGTGGATCTTATAGCGCATTTCGACGCCGAAACGGTCCTGGTATCTCAAAATTACCTCGGGAGTATTAACCATACACTACTTTCCGTTGAATTGCTCCAGTCAAGAGGACTAAGTATAACAGGCCTTATCTTCAATGGAGATGCTGTTCCGGCTACAGAGGAAGTCATATTGGAGTATACTGGTTTAAAGTGTCTGGGCCGCATTAAGCAGGAGGAAAATCTTAACAAGGAGGTAATAAGCCAATATGCTGCTAAATTTCAGGGAATATGAGTATTGCAGAAAGGGATCTTAAGGTTCTGTGGCATCCTTATACCCAGATGAAGACAATGGATTTACCCGTAGTGATCACCAGGGGTGAAGGTGTTTGGCTGTATGATGAGAATGACAATAAATACCTCGATGCTATTTCTTCCTGGTGGGTAAACTCGCATGGACATGCGCATCCTCACATTGCTGAGAAGGTCGCTGAACAGGTTAAGAAACTAGAGCATGTTATTTTTGCCGGCTTTACCCACCCAGGTGCAGTTGAGCTGGCCGAACGCTTAATTGAGAAGCTGCCGGATAATCAGAACCATATTTTCTATTCAGATAACGGATCAACCGCTGTTGAAGTGGCACTAAAGATGGCTATTCAATATTGGGACAATCGGGGAGAGCAAAGGAATAAGATCATTTCGTTTGATAATGCCTATCACGGAGATACATTTGGAGCGATGGCTGTATCAGGCAGAGGGGCTTTTGTAAGACCATTTGAATCTATGCTGTTTGACGTGGTCTTTATCGAACCACCAAAAGAGGGAAAGGAAGATGTATCTCTAGCGCAGCTTGAGGAGGTTATTAGAGAAAAAGGAAGTCAAATCGCCAGCTTTATCTATGAGCCCTTGATTCAAGGGGCTGCAGGGATGAATATGCACTCGGCCAAGGGGCTGGAAGCTTTGATTCAGGAGTGCCAGAAGAATCAGATCATATGTATTGCGGATGAGGTGATGACCGGTTTTGGGCGAACCGGGAAGTTCTTTGCTTCGGATCATCTCTCAGTCAATCCAGACATAGTCTGTATGTCAAAGGGTATAACGGGGGGTACCATGGCTTTGGGAGCAACTTCATGTTCCTCCCCAATCTATGATGCATTCCTATCAGATGATAAATCAAAGACGCTCTTTCATGGCCACTCATACACTGGCAATCCGGTTGCATGTGCTGCCGCCAATGCCAGCATGGATATTTTTGACGAGGAGAGCACATGGAAGAACATCAACCGCATAGGAGCACAGCACAATGAGTTCGCATCAAAGCTCCAGGATTTCGATAATATTGACAATATCAGGCAGGTAGGGACAATTGTGGCCTTTGAGCTTAAAACAGGGGGGGAAACATCGTATTTCAATCAGGATAGAGACCGCATCTACAATTTCTTCATAGACAAGAAGATCCTGTTGAGGCCACTTGGTAATGTGATCTATATACTGCC
>DTRK01000315.1 GCA_012965955.1 Flavobacteriales bacterium | reverse complement strand
AAGAGGGTGCCAAAGATGCAGTACCTGCTTTGATACTACTATTGCAGGATCAGGATGATGAGGGGTTCGTTCGTAGTGATGCGGCAGAGGCATTAGGGAAAATAGGAACACCAGAAGCACTGAAAGCAGTCAAGGAATATCAATCCCGACAATAATATTCTGACGGCGGTACATACAAAGCATCGGGTAGTGTACGGGTATCAGCTGCCCTAGTTGGTGCCCTTTTCTTGTTTTATCTTACCGAAAGAATCATATCCTAAACTTCACTTCCATATTTCCATCTGGATAAGCTATTATCCGCTCTATCCTGTTTGTAAAGCGGATTTATGTATTACCCTCTTGTCCTATTGAGCTGCTTTCTCAGTAATTCCTCTAGCTCTGATTTTAATGACTTCCTTAGCTACAGTGTCTTATTTTCTTTGGACCACATTTCTGTTGGTTGCTTTGTGCCTACAATACATAATAGTATCAATTCTTTTAATCAGTAGCTGAAGGACTAAATGATAAGTTTGCTTCACCTGCCTGCTTTGACATCAGGATTCAAGTCTGCTATATATAGCAGACAAAGTCAAAACTTTCTATCCCAGATTATCGAATTAAGGAAGGGACAAATATGAAATTTCAGGTTAACCATTTTTCTACGCTTTTGTTTACCAAACAGGTCTTGAACAGGTGCAATGTTTTCTCAATGCTCATTATACTTTCATGTCTCCTATTTTCATTTGCCACTTACGCTGTAGGAAAACCCGATCCGTCTTTGGTTGGATATTGGCCATTCGATGAAAAGACGGGGAAAAAAGCGGAAGATGCTTCGGGAAACGGAAATGACGGCAAGTTGATCGACGGTCCGAAATGGGTTGAGGGTAAATTTGGTTCCGCTTTAGAGTTTGGCGGAGACGGCAGCTATGTAGAGGTAGCAGATGACCCATCTTTGGATCTGACTAATGCGGCTACCGTGATGGCTTGGTTCAAGCTCACCGACGACCTGACCAATACCAGTCGGATGATGTCCAAGAATAACTCCATTTTCGTCATTTTTGACTTTGGCAATAAGAGTTCCTTAGACTTTTTGGTCAAGCCGGCCAACGATTTTGTTGAGTCCAAGACCGTAGATTGGAAAAAAGGAGTGTGGTACCACTTCGCAGGCAGCTTTGCTAAAGGCAAAATGAATATCTACATCAATGGCCAACTAGAAGGCGAAAAGAAGAACGCAGCCGGGATAGCCCCTTCTGACTTAGATCTGTGGATAGGTGCTGATGATTGGCAAATGCCAGCTAGCAGTTTCCCTGGTGTTATAGACGAAGTACGGATTTACAACAAAGCCCTCACCGAGGGCGAAATTAAGAAACTGATGACAACGCCGATGGCGGTATCGAAGACACCAGACAAACTGCCTGTCACCTGGAGTCGGTTGAAATTCAAAGGAATGGCATAAATTTTTTAGCAACTACCTAGATTATCTGGGTACTCTGATAAAAAAAGGATAGGTCGTTTCTTAAAGCTAGCGATAGCGGCTCAATCATAATTGATCAGGAAGAAGGTCAAGATTAACAGAAGATAATCCTGTGCACGTATCTCCAGCCCGCCATGTTTCTGACAATGTTTTTTTGGGGAGTTATTCTGTATTTAAGTTAAAACTTAAGTACAAGGGCAAGATTATGAATATTTCCT
>DTRK01000314.1:596-6268 GCA_012965955.1 Flavobacteriales bacterium | reverse complement strand
GGGTAAATGAACAGTCGAACTATGTAAAACAGCCCGGCGAACCATGTAACTACGAATATGAGATGTAGCGCTTTTATGTAGAGGATGGGCATGAGCACCTTTATTTTGGTACCCTCGGCAAGAATCGAACTTGCATCTAGAGTTTAGGAAACTCCTATTCTATCCGTTGAACTACGAGGGCACGTATGTGTTTGATTATAAGTGGCTTATAGTTGTGAAAATTATTGGCCTATGATAATAATTGCCCTCAACTTTGAGGTTTGTATTTAAGGATGGGCAAAGTTATCCTTTTCTTGATAAAATCTTGAACTATGGGAGTTGAAGTAAAGAAAGGCAATGATGATCTACAGGGGTAAGTGACTATAGCACCGCCTTAAGGAAACGCTACAAAGAGTTCTTGTAAGCCGATTGTTAATGCAGTATCCTTCGATCATTTGTTCTTAAGTCATTCAATCAAGCGATTATTCATCTATCCATAACAATGACATCAAATATATTATTGTAGCTTTCGGTCATTACCCATCGTTTTTGGAAATGAAAATTATACAACGAATAAGATTATGAAAAAAGATTTCCACAAGTTCGGCATGGTACTTCTCTTGATCATCATGTCATTCCCTCGAATAGGTACTGCTCAAAAACCCATGAAGCTACCTGATTATTTATTTGCAGAAGGTGCAAATCCCGCAGTTATGTTCACCTTAAAGAAATCACCCGGGAAGGTTAGAAACAACTCAGTTACACTAGGAGGAATTGTGCTATCAAAAACCAACATGTCAAAATTCGAAGTTGGCGGCGATGTGGCCAGTCTTTTTACGACATATTTGGTTGAAGATCTTGAGAACATTGGCTTCAGCCCGGAAGTTTATATTGATAAAGGAGCTCTTGAGGATGCAGATATGAGTTTTGTCAAGATGGACAATTATATACGCGAGCAGTTACATAAAAATAAGGTCCGATATATTCTTGAGTTTGTAATATATGTTACTCCTGATGACAAGATAGTGGAAAAGGGGAAAGCTACGAGAGAGAGCTTTAAATCTGCTTCGTTAATGATCCACCAATACGAGGGTGGAAGTATGGAGATTATTACTGTTGAAAATTACAGCACAATGACAGCCAAAGCAGATTATAAACTACTGATGACTTATTTCAGGGGCAAGGTTAAGAAAGCGCCAAGAGAGCAATTATCGGTAGCTATGGAGGAAGAGCCCTACTGCGACAATGACTTTCGTGCTTACAAGGAGGATGCCGGATTTCCACCGGATATCAAGGATAAGGTTGTCTTGCTTCCAACACCCAGAAAATATAAGATCTCCGGCGGGAAATATACGATGGTGGACGACGAGAAGTTAAAAGCTTCTTTGACCAAAGAATTGGATAAAAATTACCCATTTAAGTACAGGTTTGTCAGTTACAAGGTATTGGATGCTAAGAGGGGTGCTCAGGAGTATCTGCTGGAGGCTAAGGTGGCGCTTGTTATTAGAACAAGGATTGATCAGGAAAAAGGAGGTACTACATCGCAACAGGTGCCACGCTATTATTATGTGGTCCGGGACCTTTCGAATAACGATGTTTATTATGGTGGTGATTCCAGAGAATTGGAAGAGTCAGCTGACAGAAATTTAGTGGTTGCTATCAAGTATTTTAACAAAAGGCTGAAAGCAGATCTGGGTATTGACTAGGAACATTTGGAAGTTGCGAGATCTGTAATCAAAGAAACGGCACTAAGGGTGAATAAGGCCTGTGGTCAATTTCCCGTGATAATTACTGCTTAACTATGGAGTTTCTCAATTTGCTCATCGATCACTTCGTCTTCCAGCTTCTCAAAAAGCAGAGATATTTCGCCCATGGCATGTCCCGGCTGCACCAGGTCTAAACGTCCTGCCTGCTCCCAATGATCTATGTCAATATTGAGCATTTTGCTCAGCTTTCCGCACGTGTCTGGCAAAAAGGGACGCATGGCAATGGTTATGTTGGCTGCGATTTGCAACGCGAGCAGCATTATGGATTGCACCTTCTCTGGTTCGGTTTTTTGGAGTTTCCAGGGCTCCGTTTCTGCCAAAAACTGGTTGCCCAGCCTAGCCAGCTCCATGCTTTTAGCCAATCCTTCCCTGAACTTAAATTGCTCAACCGATGATGCTATTTCACCAGGAATTTCCTGAATTCGGCCGGTGACATCTCCCCAGGACGAAAAGTCTCCATCAGGAACAATGCCATCATAGTACTTTTGAGTGAGTACAAGGGTTCTGTTGATGAAATTGCCGAGAATTGCGACCAGCTCATTATTGTTTCGCGCCTGGAAGTCCTTCCATGTGAATTCGCTGTCTTTTGTTTCAGGAGCTATGGAGCAGAGCACATATCTTAGAACATCTTGTTTGTTAGGCAAGTCTTCCAAATACTCATGCAACCATACGGCCCAGTTTCTTGAGGTCGAGACCTTCCGACCTTCAATATTCAAAAACTCATTGGCAGGGACATTGTCCGGTAGGATGAACTCGCCATGGGCATGAAGCAGTATGGGGAATATGATTGCGTGAAACACAATATTATCCTTTCCTATAAAGTGAACCAGCTTCGTGTCTTCATCTTTCCAATAGTCCTCCCAATTCTTGCCATTGTCTTCAGCCCATTGCTTGGTGGCGGAGATGTAGCCAATTGGCGCATCCAGCCAGACATAAAGTACTTTGCCCTGGGCCTCGTCCAGTGGAACGGGAACACCCCAGTCAAGATCGCGGGTCATAGCGCGACTTTTCAAACCACCTTCTATCCAGGACTTGCATTGTCCATACACATTGGCCTTCCAGTCTGATTTATGGCCTACGAGGATCCACTCCTTCAACCACTCTTCATAGTCGCCCATCGGCAGGTACCAGTGTGTAGTCTCCCTTGATATAGGCACATTACCGCTCAGAGTTGATTTGGGATTGATCAACTCTCTTGGACTAAGAGTAGATCCGCATTCTTCACACTGATCCCCATAGGCCGCATCGTAGTCACAGTTAGGGCAGGTGCCGGTAATGTAGCGATCTGCTAAAAATTGCTCATGCTCTTCATCGTAATACTGCTCAACGGTCTTTTGCTCAAATTTGCCGCTTTCATGGAGCACGGTGAAAAATTCCGAGGCGGTTTTGTGATGCAGTTCAGACGATGTCCGGTGATAAATATCGAATTCAATACCAAAGTCCTTAAATGACTCCTCGATTATTGAATGGTAGGTGCCTACTATTTCCTGGGGGGTCGTCTTATCCTTTTTAGCTCGAATAGTGATCGCTGCCCCATGTTCATCGGATCCACATACAAAGATTACTTCTTTGCCTTTCAATCTTAGATAACGAGTGTAGATATCCGCCGTTAGATAAGCGCCTGCTATCTGGCCAATATGCAAGGGTCCGTTCGCATATGGCAGCGCCGATGTTATTAAGTACCGTTTATAATCCTTGTCTTCCTTAACCATCTTTCCAGAAATCCCAGGGTACAGGCAGGTGTAAATAGAAGGTGAAAATACTACCTTTGGGCAAAGGTATAAAACAATGTTTTACAAAGGTGAGAACACCTGATTATTTAAAGGAGGGGGATAAGATAGGGATAGTTGCTTCTGCAAGGAAAGTAACTGAGCAAGAGATGGCACCCTGTATCAATATTCTGGAAAGCTGGGGACTGGAAGTAGTGCTTGGAGACAATCTTTACGCCGTGCAAGATCAGTACGCTGGATCAGATGAAATGAGAGCCAGCGATTTGCAGGCTATGTTGGATGATACGCAAATCAGGGCTGTCCTTTTCGCCAGGGGAGGTTATGGAACCGTTCGAATCGTAGACCTTCTCGATTTTAACGGTTTCTCAGAGAACCCGAAGTGGTTGATTGGGTATAGCGACATAACTGTCCTTCACTCCCATGTTAACGCAATCTGCGAGGTAGAAACTGTTCACGGTGTTATGGCAATCAATTTTGTGGATGACAATCACGGCGTAGCTGCGCTTAAACAAACCTTGTTCGGGGAGCTTCAGTCTTTTGAGCTGCAACAAAACAGCCTGAATAAAGCAGGAGAGGGCCAGGGTATGGTGGTCGGGGGAAACTTATCGTTGTTGTATAGTCTGAAAGGGAGTATTTCAAATACAGAGACTCTCGGCAGGATTTTGTTTGTAGAAGATCTCGACGAATATTTTTACCACATTGACAGGATGATGATGAATCTAAAGAGGGCGGGGATGCTCAGCAACTTGCAAGGGTTGGTTATTGGGGGAATGACGGACATGAATGACAACGATATCCCTTTTGGCAAAACGGCAGAGGAGATAATTACCGATGTGGTATCAGATTTTGATTATCCGGTATGCTTCAATTTCCCAGCCGGACACATTAAAGGAAATATGCCTTTGATACTGGGACGACAGGTGAAATTAATCGTAACCGCTAATGGTGGCAGTATCAACTACGTATAGAACGGGATGGCTAAGCACAACAAATTTGGAAAAGAGGGTGAAGAGCTCGCTTGTAAATTACTTCGAGAAAAGGGGTATCAAATTGCCGAACGCAATTGGCGATTTGGAAAACTTGAGCTTGATATTATTGCCAGGTTAAAGGACACTCTTGTAGTTGTTGAAGTCAAGACCAGGGCAAATGATTATCACGGTGACCCTGAAGATTTCGTCACACGCTCCAAGCAAAGGCATATAATCAAGGCAGCCAATGAGTACATTGTGCAGAAGGACGTGAATCTGGAGACGAGATTTGATGTTATAGCGGTTCTCGTTGATGGCAAAGAGACAAAGGTCAAACACCTGGAAAGTGCATTTTATCCATTAGTTTAGTTATGGCAAGAGATCGTAAAAAACCAAGCAGGCCAGACAGGCCAGACAGGCCAAACAGGCCGAGTCGTCCAAATCGGCCTTCCCGGCCAAACAAGGGCAATTTCAAAGGGCCTAGAAAGAGGCAGGATCCACCAAGAGAGCCTGGATCACAAAGATTAAACAAAGTAATTGCCAATTCGGGAGTTTGTTCCAGGAGAGAAGCAGACAAGTTGATAGAAGCAGGGTTGATAAAGGTTAACGGCAAGGTGATCGTAGAAATGGGGTTTAAGGTGAAGCCCGGTGATCAGGTCAAGTACCAGAACAAAGTGCTTACTGGAGAGCGAAAGGTATTTATCCTCATGAACAAACCCAAAGATCATATTACCACCGTATCAGATACGCATGACCGAAAAACAGTTATGCATATTGTTGAGCGCATGTGTAAGGAACGGGTGTATCCGGTAGGACGGCTGGACCGGAACACTACGGGCCTCTTGTTATTTACCAATGATGGTGATATGGCAAAGCGCCTGACCCATCCATCCTATGGTATAAAAAAGATCTACCACGCCCAGTTAGACAAAAACGTCAACGCAAAAGACATTCACGCAATCAGGAATGGCGTTGGGTTAGATGATGGAAAGGCAGAGGTAGATGTAGTAGGCTACGTAGGAGACCAGAAGAATAAGCGATTGGTAGGGTTAGAGCTGCATTCAGGTAAAAACCGCATCATCAGGCGCATTTTTGAACATCTCGGCTATAAGGTAATGGCTTTGGACAGAATTGGTTACGCAGGGCTTACAAAAAAGGACATTCCACGTGTGTCCTTTATCCTGGCAACAATATCAAGCTCTAGTTTCCCGTACCGCCAATTGCGTTCG
>DTRK01000314.1:0-586 GCA_012965955.1 Flavobacteriales bacterium | reverse complement strand
AATGACGAACAATTCTTCAAAATTTTGATCGTTTGATTAGAGCTGCCCTATAATTATGAAACTGGCTAAACGAATAGTATTAATATTCCTTTTTCTTGTTTTTATCGTTGTTACATCTGGCGTAATCATCGCTTATATGTATCAGGATAAGGTCAAGCGATTCCTTGTGGCCGAAATTACCAAGCAGCTGGAAGCGGAAACAGGGGTGGCAGATATTGAGTTTTCAGTACTCCGCAAATTTCCCAAGGCTTCTCTGAGTTTCAATCAGATCTGGTGCAAATCCGTGGGCGGCAATATGACCTATGATACGTTGTTTTACGCAGATCGATTGTTTTTGCAGTTTCACATCATGGATATTTTTTCCAATAAGTATTCAATAACCCGGATAGACCTGGAGAATGCCAGAGTGAATATCGAGATTAATAGTAGTGGAGTGGACAATTATCATTTCTGGAAAGAACCAGCATCCAGTGATAGTATCATGCCGGGAGAGGCCCTTTCGGTTGATTTGGAGAAAATGGTGTTCGAAAACACGCATTTCAACTATTTACATCACAAAAAACAGCACAACTACTCAATACTCGCG
>DTRK01000313.1:883-20000 GCA_012965955.1 Flavobacteriales bacterium | reverse complement strand
AGCCCCTGAAAGTATCCGAAGAGAAAGAAAATCCTGAACCGGCTGTGATCAGTAAGATCGCGCCGCTCAATCCTATCAAAAGACCGATCGTTCTTTGCGCCGTAATGGCTTCTTTGAGGATCCAGATGGAGAAGAGCATGACCACTACCGGGTTACTGGTCATGATGATAGCTGCATTAATTGGCGTTGTAATGCTCAGCCCCTTAAAGAAGAGCAGCTGGTTGATCGCTACACCAAACAAGCCACAAGCCGCCAATCTCAGAAAATCTGACCTGGCTACTCGCTCCCTGATCATGGTACTCCAAATCAGCCAAAACAACAGTACAGCACCAATTACCCGAATAAGGATGAACCCAAATGGTGCAATATATTCTGGCATTGCTTCTTTGGCCACGGTGTAGTTCGCCCCATAAATGAGGTTGGCGGCAAATAATGCCAAATGGGCTAGAAACTTTTTGTTCATCTGCAAAGACGCGACTTTTCTGATAGAAGTAAGGTGGTAACTCGTCGAATTAATTTTGAACCCATTAAATAATAAAATAAATTCACGCTCCCCTACCAATAGGCAGGAGTACACCTGATAGGAATTTAATTTTTGGTTGTTGCTATCAAAAGTAATATTACTAAGTTGATTTTTCTATAAAGCAATGGACAGGGAAAAGCTTCTGCAATTATTTCGGCCTTCCAGGATCATTCTGCCAATTAGTATTGGAATTGTTGCATGGACCTTAATAGGTTACCGGAGCCTTGATGTTAATCAGTTGCTCTCCATAGATTGGACTTGGTATGCTGGTCTTTGGCTACTGATGGCCCTTCTGATGATGGTCATACGGGATCTTGCTTATATGTACAGAATAAAAGTGTTGACAAGCGATGCACTTACCTGGAAGCAGAGCTTTCAGGTGATCATGCTTTGGGAATTTGCCTCTGCTATAACACCATCTATCGTTGGTGGCTCAGCAGTAGCCGTTTATATAGTACATAAAGAACTAAACAATGTAGGAAAAAGCACCGCAATTGTAATGGCTTCGTCCCTCCTTGATGAGCTTTTCTATGTGCTTATGGTACCGATATTGTACCTTTTCATAAGTCAGGATGAGCTGTTTTCAATCCAGCAAGATTCGGCGTTACAGGCAATAACTCACGATTATGGTCTCTATTTATTTGGCTTTGGATACCTCTTTATCGTAACCTATTCTGTAATTATACTGTATGCCCTTTTCTATAACCCACGCGTTATCAAGTGGACCTTTATCAAGGTGTTTTCTCTTCCGTTTTTTCGAAAATGGAGAACGGCAGCAGCCAAGGCCGGTGATGATTTAATAATCGCGTCCAAGGAGATAAAAGGCAAGAAAAAGCGATTTTGGGCGAAAGCTGGAATTGCCACTTTTGTAAGTTGGACGGCGAGATTCTGGGTGGTAAATTTCTTGATCTTAGTACCTCTGGGTGTTGGCATACCATTTTCCGATCATCTACTGATATACGGACGACAATTATTGATGTGGGTTATCATGCTTGTAAGTCCTACACCCGGTAGTGCCGGTTTTGCGGAACCGGCTTTCATCATATTTCTAGGCGAATTCACTCAAGATGGACTGATCGCACTTTTGGCCATTATGTGGAGGTTAATTAGCTACGTGCCATACCTCTTCATTGGCCTTGTTGTATTATCGCCTTGGATCAAGCGAGTTTATCCTAAAGACAAGCCGACTGGTTAACAGGGTGTTTGAGCATACATATTCTTATAAATTCAACCCTGCTTCAAACAAAATATTGATACATTTGCTTTGATGAAGTTTGCCACAAAAGCAGTACATGGAGGATTAAAACCAGATGAGTCTACAGGGGCGATCATGACCCCTATCTATCAAACGTCTACATACGTACAGAAAGCCCCAGGCGAACATAATGGCTACGAATATTCCAGAACTCTCAATCCAACCAGAGAGGCTTTACAGCTCAATATTGCTTCCATAGAAAACGGCAAGCATGGCCTCTGCTTTTCAAGTGGTATGGGTGCTATTGATGCTGTTATTAAACTCCTCTCACCTGGGGATGAAATTGTGGCGAACAACGATGTCTACGGAGGTACCTATCGCATCATGACAAAGGTCTTTGAAGACTATGGTATTAAACCTCATTTTGTCGATATGCAGAATGCGCGTTCTGTAGAAGAACATGTCAACGACAAAACTCGGTTGGTATGGTTAGAAACACCTTCTAACCCCTTACTCAACATTACCGACATTAAGGAATTAGCAGCCATTACACAAGCCAACGGAATATTGCTGGGTGTTGACAATACATTTGCCTCACCGTATTTGCAGAATCCCCTGGACCTTGGTGCTGATATCGTAATGCATTCTGTTACGAAATATTTGGGTGGACATTCAGACGTAGTCCTGGGTGCATTAGTCTGCAATGATGACCAATTGGAAGAGCGGCTATCCTTTATTCAGAATACTTGTGGTGCGGTACCAGGACCTCAGGATTGTTTCCTGGTTCTACGAGGCATTAAAACGCTGCATTTAAGGATGCAAAGGCACAGTGATAATGGCAGGTTACTCGCAGATTTCCTGGACGGTCACGAAAAAGTGGACCACGTTTATTGGCCAGGATTGGAAAACCATGCAAATCACAGTATTGCAAAAGATCAGATGAGGGATTTTGGAGGTATGCTTTCGTTTACTTTAAAGGACAATTCTCTGGAGGCAGCACATGCAGTGATTTCGAATACAAGGATATTTAAGTTAGCGGAGTCGCTGGGCGGGGTAGAATCCCTGATTGGCCACCCTGCGTCAATGACACATGCCGCGATTCCTAGGGAGGAGAGGGATAAAACAGGTATTGTTGAGGGCTTGATAAGACTGAGTGTTGGCATTGAAGACGGAGAGGATCTCATAGAGGATATGAAACAAGCAATAGGGTAATTAGCACATATGACACAGCATAGATTTACAGTAATTGGTTTGGGGTTATTCGGAACTGAAATTGCGAAAGAGTTGGCTAAAAGAGGTGCCGAAGTTATTGCAATCGATTCCCGTGATGAAAAGATTAAATATATTCAGGATGATGTAGCGTATGCGGTGAGCTTGGATGCAACTGACATAAAGGCCCTCCAATCTCAAAATGTGCAGGATTCTGACGCCGTGGTTGTAGCAATTGGTGAAAATTTTGAATCTACACTTCTTTGTACGGTGCATTTAATGGAGCTGAAGGTGAAGAAGATTATTGCCAGGGCCCGTGGTCCATTGCAACGGATGATATTGAAGAAATTGGGAGTACAGGAAATTCTGTCTCCTGAGACTGAGGTGAGCACCGCCGTTGCCGAGCGGCTCATCCATCCAAGTATCGGCTCCTTTTTGCAGCTGCCAGATGAATATGAGATCGCTGAAGTGAAAACACCTCGCGGAATCGCAAACCGCACCCTTGAAGATATTGGTTTACGCGATAAGTATAAACTCAACATAATTACCGTGGAACGTGAAGCGGAAGTCACCAAAGATGGTGAAACAGTTAAGGAGAAGCATATAATGGGCATCCCCCGCTCTACTACGGTGCTATACGAAACGGATACAATCATCGTTTTCGGCCGTACCAAGGACCTTAAAAAGTTCATTGAGATCAACCAATAGAGGATCTGCCAAAACGCACAGATACTGACCTCAATGGTGGCGGTTCTCATATCAAATCACCATTGCTGAGCTGCAAATTTATTGGTCTTTTTAACCAGCCTATCCGTCTAATAAATAGGGCCTTAAACACGATTTTTCGTAACTTGCACTCACTGATTAGATAATAAAACGTTGCATCATGAGGATTAGAGTGGTTTTGAGCACATTATTTATTTGTCTGTTATCTGGTATTTTGGGTTTTGTCCCTCAATCTGCACAGTCACAAATAGTCAGTCCATGCGGAATTACCGCAGCAACCGAAAAATTAAATGCTGCGCACCCTGAATTAGTCAGCCAGAGGCAAAAGGCGAATGCCTACCTGGAAGCAGAGACGCAGGCGAAAATGGCTGATCAGAACACACAGCAGGACGCATGTAATCAAGTGTTCGTGATTCCGGTCGTCTTTCATATTATTCATGAAAACGGAGCAGAAAATATCAGTGATCAAACCGTTTTTGACGCTATCAGGATCCTTAACGAAGATTACAGGTTGTGGAATGCGGACACGGCGGATGTAATAGCGGACTTCAAACCGATCATGGGGGATGCTATGATTGACTTCCGTTTGGCTCAAATTGATCCTTTCGGCAGTCCAACCAATGGTATTGATAGGATTCAATCGCCTGAAACGAATGAAGGGGATGATGACTCTAAGCTCAATCCCTGGCCTCGCAGTAAGTACTTGAATATTTGGACGGTCAAGGCGTCGCCGAGCGGGGCTGCCGCTTATGCATATCTTCCTTCTTCCGTCTCATCTGGTTTTGACGCTTCTATTGATGGAATTATTGCCAGGTACACTTATATTGGTGAAGGAGAAAGAACACTTACGCATGAAGTTGGTCATTGGATGAACTTGCTCCACGTGTGGGGATCAGGCAATGATGCTGGACTGTCCACGAATTGTGCTTTCGATGATAATGTTGGGGATACCCCTTATTGCATTGGTACGTCAGGGGGATGTAATACAGCTTATACCACATGCGGCTCTCTTGACAATGTGCAAAATTACATGGACTACGCCTCCTGTGAAATGATGTTCACCGAAGGCCAGGTTTCCAGGATGCGCGTTGCACTCACTTCATCAACCGCACAAAGGAATTTATTGTCAATGCCATCCAATTTGATCGCTGCGGGTGTGTATGAAGGAGCCGTTCAGTTTTCTGCTAGTTTGACGCAGGTATGTGCAGGGGCCGAAGTGCTGTTCACCGACGCTTCTTACAATGGCATTTGCCAGTGGGAATGGGCCTTTGAGGGGGGAACACCAGCTACTTCAGATTTGCGTACCCCTACCGTAGTTTATGATTATCCCGGGACCTATGATGTGACGCTGACGGTGTCTAATGACACAGGGACCGCTACAATTACCCTGCAAGATTACATGGAGGTTATTGGGGCAGAGACTTTGCCTTATTCGGAAGACTATACCGGTGGCTCAGATTGGCCTGTTTCGGGAATAGGCGGGCCAACATGGGAGTATACCAGTTTCACTTATGAAGGGGCTCCGGGATGTATGGCAATCTATAATTATGGGCAGGGATCGTCCGGTGAGATGGATGAGATGTTAAGTCCACCAATTGATTTGTCAATATTGCAATCAGGCCAAATTACCTTTGAGGTGGCTTATGCTCAGATAGATCTTGGGACCAATGACCTGTTGAGGGTGCATACTTCCGGTGATTGCGGAACTACCTGGAATTCCAGCTGGATCAGCGGGGGGGTGAGTTTGGCAAGTCCAAATGGACAATTAACCTCAAATTTTGTCCCTGTTGATGTGAATGACTGGAAGTCAGTAACCGTTAATCTTACGCCCCAGGTTATGACGCCTGATTTTCGTTTCAAGTTCGAGTTTACTTCTGATGCGGGCAACAATGTATTTATTGATAATATCAAAATTGTGGGTACATATAACAGCACGCCACTATTGGTTTCACCGGTTAATTTTGCAGAGAACGAGCCTATGACGGTCACCATGGATTGGAACGCTATAGACAACGTGGATTATTATGATTATCGAATTGATACCGTTCACACTTTGGATTCTCCGTACCTCATTTCTGGCACCTCTAATTATATCAACAATAGTGACAATGGAACAGACACTGAGTATTTGATGACGGGCCTTGACAGTGGAATGGTGATTTTTTGGAGTGTGCGAACACGAACAAACACCGACACTTCTAACTGGAGTGCAATATGGAGGTACACGACGGTTCCTTCTGTATTCGACGGTATTGAAATGATAAACGCATCGGTAGCAGGGTTGGTGGTGTTCCCAAATCCATCGGACGGAAATGTGAGTGTTGGTTTTGATTTAGACAGGAATTACGAGCACATCACATTGCAAATATTTGATGTATTGGGAAGAGAGATTCAAATACATTCCCCTTCTTCTGAACCCCTTTCTGCTGGACATCACGAGCTGAAGGTAAACACGATACGGCATGGGGGCGTGTATTACTTACGACTCAACATTGACGAATCATCCTTCTTTAGCAGATTCACAATCGCGAAATAAATGACGGTTAAAATTATTCCACTGTTTATTGGCTTGGTACTATCAGGTGGTGTATCACAAGTGTCGGCACAATCAGATCACTATTGTGGTACAGATCCGCTTCATCAGGAATTGCTGGATACTGACCCGAACTATGTAGCTGAGCGCAAACAGCTTGATGCGTTCACCAAAGTTTACACCCAACAAAATGCGGGTAAGAAAGGAACTGTATACGTCATACCTGTGGTATTCCACATCATACACAATTTTGGATCAGAGAATGTCAATAAGCAGCGCATCCTGGATGGTTTGAGAATCATCAATGAGGATTTCCGAAAAACGAATCCTGATACAAATCAGATAGTGAGCGCATTCAAGGGCATAGCAGCAGACTCAGAAATTGATTTTCGTTTGGCTCAAAAGGATCCTGATGGGAATTGCACTGATGGAATCACGCGAACTGTGTCGATACAGACTATGAGTGCTGGCAACGGCGTAAAAAGTTTGGTTAGATGGCCAAATGAAAGGTATCTCAATGTTTGGCTGGTAAATACCATAGCTAGCGGTGCGGGTGGTTATGCCTACTATCCTGGAGCATCCCCCGCGATTGATGGAATCGTCCTTCGGGCTGGCCAGTTTGGGCCTGGATATCGTTCCCTTACTCACGAAATTGGACACTATCTGAACTTACCTCATACCTGGGGAAGTACTAATGACCCTGAACTTGCAAGCAATTGCAACACGGATGATGGGGTGGGAGATACTCCAAATACAATTGGCAATACATCCTGTCCGCTTACGGGTGTGACATGCAACTCACTTGACAATGTGCAAAACTACATGGAATATGCATTCTGTGATCGAATGTTCACTGAGGGGCAAAAGACAAGGATGCGTGCTGCATTGAATTCATCAGCAAGTAATAGAAACAATCTTTGGACGGCATCTAACCTGGCCCTCACAGGTACGGACGGGCCAGATAATTTGTGCAATGTGGATTTTTCCGTTGACCGGCAGGTAATATGTGTAGGCTCCACCATCGATTTTCAGGATGAGTCGTACAATGGGCAGTCGGACTGGAGCTGGGGTTTCCCCGGTGGAACGCCGAATTCATCCGGAGATCCTGATCCGAGCATTACATACAATACACCCGGTGTTTACAATGTGAGTTTGAGTGTTACCAATGGTACAGATGTAATTGTGGAGACAAAGCAATCGCATATAGTGGTGCAGTCTGAAGGTGACGCGATGCCACTATTTGAGAGTTTTGAAGACTTTGATTTTGCAGATGAGTTGTATTGGGAAGTGGTGAATGGAGACAATGGCAATACCTGGGAGCCAGTGGGATACGCAGGCTATTCGGGTAGTTCGTCCATGAAAATGGATAATTATAGTGGAAACGAAGATGCGCGTAGTGATTATTTGATAAGTCCTGGTCTTGACTTAAGTGACATGCAAACAGCCAATATTACCTTTAGGGTAGCATTTGCCCAGAAGATAGATACCACCAAAGATGCACTGAGGGTTTACATTTCTTCGGATTGTGGTGCGACCTGGGCACTGCGGTATGTTGAGAGCAGTTCTTCGCTCGCTACTGTTTCTACCACCAACTCTTCATATACACCAGCTGGTAGCAACGAGTGGCAGTTGCATGTGGTTAGCCTTGATCAAACCTATTATGTAGATGGGTTTAAGTTCAAGATTGAATTTTTAAATAAAGGAGGCAACAACCTATACCTTGATGATATTAACATCTCTGGGACTTCGGGTTCAATCCCTATGTTGGTATCTCCATATAATGGAATGATCGACCTAAGTGTTGACTTGATGGTTGATTGGGATGCTGTTGATGGTGTCGATGCCTATGAGTACCAAATTGATACGCAACCTGACTTTACATCGACGGGTTTGATTACGGGCACCTATAATTTCATCTCAAATGTTGATAATGGCACAGACACGGAGCATTCTCTCACGAACCTAACTGGAAATACCACGTACTACTGGCGGGTTAGAACAATTGACAATTCAGTTAATTCAGCGTGGAGCGCAACCTGGAACTTCACCACGACCACTACAATTGGGTTGAACAACAATTACCTCGCGGGGTTCGACTTTGATCTGTATCCCAATCCCTCAGGCGGAGAAACCACTTTACTTTTCAATCTATCCACTAAGGAAGAGGTTGGCATCATTGTAGTTGACATGATGGGGCGGGAGGCCTGCTCTGTATACAATGGCGTGTTGGCTGCGGGTGAACAAACACAAAAAATCCCGGGAGCAGCAACTCCAGGGATATATTTTGTAAAGATTGTGGTTGGTAACCGTCTCTTTGTAAAGAAGCTCGTGGTTAAGAGTCTGGACTAGTCCTTAAATCCAACTAATAGAGCAACACACCCTGATTGAACAAGGGTGCCTGGCAAATTAGCGCTGGCATGTTTGCCAGGCTTGGGTACTGCAACCAGAATGATTATTTGCTGCGTAGCGTTCACATTAAAGTCCCAATTCTTGGCGTCGGCCTGCTCCTTACTATCAAAAATGATTTCCCTATCCATGTCCATCATCTTGAAACCGATTTTCTTTAGGCTTGCCTGAGCACAGACCATAACCCGGTACTGCTGACCTGCATGAAAGGTCATTACCAGCTCCGCTGACTCTCCTTCCATCAGTGTTGTACTATTGAGCTGACCATTGTGAACAAAGGGTTTGAGTTCAGGTAAACATTTACGCTTTGCGAATCCCTTACACTGTGCCTGGCTGGCAATAGGAGCGGCCAATGCAAACATTAATAATATTACGGGAATGAGTTTGTTGTTCTTAATAATCATAGCTCTGTCTATTTAACAATTTTCGTCCGTATACCATCGATTCTCTCTGAAATCACAGCTAGCTGTGCATCGCTGATATTGATTGTGCTAGTTGTATTTAGCGTCGTCACCTTCGCCTCTTTATCCACCGTTGGTGCCTGCCTGTTGTAAATTATCTCTACAGGGTCAAATGCCTCTTTAAGAGCATACAAGTCAGCTACCACCTCTACTACTTCAGGATCTTTATAACTGCTCAGCATAGCAATTAGGTTATCCAGCGTCAATTTTTGCTCTCCAATTCTCGCTATGATATCAGTATTGCTTTTTGTTTTTTCTGCTAGCTTGCAGGAGACATACATTCCTTCAAGCCATCCACCTGCGATCACAAGACCTGATATACTTGACTGCTTATTTTCCTTCAGGTATGCATCAGTCTCCCAATAAGAGTCTGATATAATTGCGACCAGAGAATCCTTATTGTCAAGGTTGTTCTGAATCCTGGCAAGTGTGCTCTCGCCAAATGCAGATGTTATCCCAAGCTCGTCAGCTAGTTTTCTAGCAGCTGCAAAGTAATGCATCGTTTCCTGCGTCTGCTCGAAGATACTGGCATAACTTAGATCGGCACCGTAAACACCCAGGTTGAGCGCCATACTAGTCTGCGTTACATATTTTGACATGTTCTCCGTAGAGTTCAGTACGCTCTTATCAAATTTAGCTCCGGCTTTTTTGATAATTGAAGTTAACTCTAGTGGAGAAGGAATGGTGTAAAATACCTTTCTGTTAACCTCTTCGCCCATGTTTATTGGCTCATCTGCAGGTGTATTGGTCTCTTCTGTACTCTCTCCAGTTATTTCCGGGCTCCCGTCAGGCGTACAGGCTCCCAGGTAAAACAAAAACCCAGCGGCCACCGCTATTTTTCCGAAGTTCTTGCTGATCTCATTCATGTTTCGTATCATCTAACTAATTTTTATCAGTAATAGGTTGATCTTATTTATGCCCAAATATAGAAAAAATGTGCTTAGACAAAGAATTTCTTAAACGATGAGATATCCTGTAGTGATGATTAGTTACTTAGTGCCACTGTGGATGCGTGCAATGAATCAATTTGGCACATCCACGCCAACTAATGTGCTTCCAGCCAGTTCTCTCCTTCCCCTATCTCAACAACTATTGGAACCTGCATTTTGATGGCATTCTTCATGTGTTCTTGAACTAACGGCCGAAGTTCATCTAGTTCTGCCTTCAAGGCATCGAAGATTAATTCATCATGTACCTGAAGCAGCATCTTTGATTGCATTTTTGCCTTTTTCATTTCACGCTGTATGTTAATCATGGCTATTTTGATCATATCCGCAGCGGATCCCTGGATAGGGGCATTGATAGCATTCCTTTCAGCATGGCCACGTACAATGGCGTTACTGGAATTGATATCTCTCAGATAACGTCTCCTACCCATAATAGTTTCTACATAACCATTCTCCTTGGCGAACTCCACCCCAGCGTCCATAAACGATTTTACATCTGCATACAGAGTAAAGAAACTTGTAATGATTTCTTTCGCTTCTGACCGGGGAATGTTTAGGTTTTGTGATAGGCCAAACGCGGTTTGTCCATATGAAATACCAAAATTGACTGCCTTGGCCCGTCCTCTCAACTCACGCGTGACCTCCTTGAGGGGCACGCCAAAGATCTTTGCTGCCGTTGAAGAATGAATGTCTTCGCCTGAAACAAATGCATCGATCATATTCTTGTCTTTGCTCAGTTCCGCAATTATGCGCAGTTCTATCTGGGAATAATCAGCAGACAGCAAGGTGAAATCTGAATTTCGCGGTATGAACGCCTTGCGAACCTCCTTGCCTCGCTGTGTTCTAATGGGAATGTTCTGTAAGTTCGGATTGTCGGAACTCAGCCGCCCTGTTGCTGCCACTGCCTGGCGATAATTTGTATGTACGTGTTTAGTCTTGTTGTTAACCATATTTGGCAAACTGTCAACATAGGTCGATTTTAGTTTTCTAATGGAGCGATAATCCAATATCTCTGGGATAATCGCATGATCATTGACCATTTTAGCAAGAATGTCCTCTGATGTTGCATATTGGCCGGTCTTTGTTTTCTTCGGCTTGTCCGAAACCTTGAGATGCTCAAACAGAACATCTCCAAGTTGCTTCGGTGAGTCAATATTGAATTCAACACCGGCGAGCTTATAAATCTGTGCTTGAAGTTTTAAGATGTCCTTTTCTAATTCTTTGGAGAAGGAACTTAAGGCCTTGGTATCCAAAGCAATGCCTTCGCATTCCATGTCTGCCAATACCCCTACAAGCGGAATTTCAATATCATTGAATAGGTCAGCACATTTTTCTTCTGCAAGCATAGGTTCAAAAACCTCTTTCAGTTGCAGGGTGATGTCTGCATCCTCGGCTGCGTATTCCCCCACGAGATCAAGGTCCGCCTCCCGGATGGACTTTTGGTTTTTCCCCTTCTTTCCAATAAGCGTTTCGATAGCGATTGGCGTGTAATTCAGATAGGTTTCCGCAAGCAGGTCCATATTGTGTCGCATATCCGGACGCAAAAGATAATGAGCGATCATCGTATCGAATAGGTTGTTACCGACATCGATGCCGTACTTTTTCAGTACCAGTATGTCGTACTTTAGATTCTGTCCTACTTTCACGGCCTTATCATCCTCCAGAACCCCTTTGAAGAGTTGTACAGCTTTTCTCGCTTCATCAAAGTCTTCAGGAATTGGCACATAAAAAGCTTCACCAGCTTTCCAGGAAAATGCGATACCAACCAATTCAGCCGTTAAAGGATCCAATCCGGTGGTTTCCGTATCAAAGCAAAATTCCTTCTGCTTATTGAGCTGTCCATTTAGTTTTTCAAGATCAGCAGCTGTTTTAACCACTTTATAATTGTGTTTGGTGTTATCGGCTGTGTTTAGTTGGGTTGTAGGAGTTGCAGCCTCATCATCCAGCACATCAAACAACGAGACTTGTATTCCGGCCATACTCTTCTTCTCGGACTTTGGTTTTCCATTCGACACTGGAGTTGAACCCAGGAACCGCTGTGCCAGCTGCCTGAATTCCAGTTCTGCAAATAATTCAGATAGCGCATCTTTGTTCGGATCAACTATTTTTAGCGCCTCTTCCTCAAGTTGGATGGGCGAGTCTAATAAGATAGTGGCTAGTTGTTTTGACATCAGTGCCTGCTCAACATTGTTGTCAACATTTTCTTTCAACTTTCCTTTTAGTTGGTCAGTGTTCTTCACCAGTTCTTCAATACTTCCAAACTGGGCTATGAGTTTTTTAGCTGTTTTTTCTCCTACTCCTGGAACTCCCGGTATATTATCTACCGCATCACCCCACAAGCCAAGTATATCAATTAACTGTGCAGGAGTTTCAATCTCAAATTTTGCACATACTTCAGGAACCCCCAAAATTTCTGGAGGATTTCCACTTCTCGCTGGTTTGTACATGAATATATTTTCAGATACCAGCTGACCAAAATCTTTATCAGGCGTCATCATGTACGTTTGGAAACCACTTTTCTCCGCAAGTTTGGCAAGGGTCCCAATAAGATCGTCAGCTTCATAGCCAGGCAACTCGTAGATTGGTATATTGAAAGCTTCAATGACCTTCTTTACAAAAGGGATATTGTTGGCAATATCTTCGGGCATAGTTTCCCTGTTCGCCTTGTACTCGGGATAAATAGCCTCCCTGTCGCTGGGCCCTGGCATGTCGAATACGACAGCGATGTGGGTTGGATTTTCCTTTCGGATTACCTCAATAAGGGTGTTGGTAAACCCAAGTGTAGCTGAGGTGTTCATCCCCTTGGAGTTGATCCGTGGGTTGTTGATGAAGCTGTAATACGCCCTATAGATTAGGGCGTATGCATCGAGGAGAAATAGTTTTTTTTCACTAGCAGGCATGGTTGCCTTAAATGTAATCTTATTTTTCTGAATAGACCACCTCCAGCAAGGTTTGGCCAACGGCTTTAAGAGTTGCCTTATCAATGATGTCCATATTGTCTTTTGTGGTGTGCCAATAACTCCCAAATCCTGTTGGGGAGGAAGCGTCTGTCTGTATTATATCAATACACGGAATACCGGCAATGCTATTAATGTAATAATGGTCATCCGTCATGGGGCTGGTGCGCTTGAAAATAAAATAGCTCGAATATCCTGAATGCGCAGCTTTCTTCCAAACACGATTGACTATGTGGGGTGCGAATTGCATGGAATATCCTTCCATTGCGAATTTGGCATCTTTGGCCCCTACCATATCCAGAAGAATCCCAAATTTGGGGTAGTAATTCTTTGGTAGGTTCTTGGCCCAATATTGTGAGCCCAGGCAAAAGGAGTGATTCACGCTTGATTTGCCATAGTCCTCCACGTCAAATAGTACAATGTCTACTCCTATGTTAGGCTTGGTCTCAGACATTAACCTGGCCACTTCCAGCAATACGGCAACACCGCTTCCACCATCACACGCCCCGTCAAAAGGCTCTTTTTTTAGCAGTTTTTCCCGATCTGCATGAGGCCGTGTATCCCAATGGGCAAACAACAAGATCCTGGTTGTTGCTTTTGGATTGACGGAGGCTGTGATGTTTTCGAAATTCAGTTTTGCTCCGTCCCAGCCAACAGCTACTGCCTCTTGAGAGACCACTTTTAATCCAAAGGAGTTAAATTTTCGTTTCAAATAGGACGCACAGCTATCATGAGCCTGTGAATTGGGTATTCGTGGCCCAAAAGCCACTTGCTGTTCAATATATGCATATGCGGAGTCACTGTTAAATTGCGGAGCTTTAATGATTGGCAGGGGAGGACGTTCTGGCATTTCCCCCTTTTCAGCTTCATCAGGATCGGTGCACGAGCAAATGATAAATAATCCGCAAATAAATGCGAGTGCATTTTTATTCATCATAGGTCCAAGATGTGCCATCCTTTTCATCCTTCGTGGTGATCTTCATGGTCGTCAACGCATCCCTGATTTTGTCTGAGATATCGAAATTCTTATTCACCCTGGCATCCTGCCTAATGTCCAGTATAAGATCCATGAGCGGGCCTATCACACCCTGACCAGTTTGATCCGCCTCAGCCTGGAACCCAAGTATGTTGAACGCATAATCTTCAAACATCTTGTTCAAGAGGCTCAAGTCACCTTTTGAGATGGTCTCTTCTCCTATTTTCACAGAGTTTGTTATTCTGACCCCTTCAAAGAGGTGAGAAATAAGGATAGAAGTGCTCAGATCGTCTTTAATCGCCTTTTCGCAATTCTCCACCAAAGCAGGAATATCAGATGTGGATTTTTCTCCAGGCGAAAGTTTACTTGCAGTCGCTATGCTGTTCATCAGCTTTCGATATCCTTTTTCCGCAGCTTTGAGGGCGTCATTGGAAAAATCCAATGTTCCCCGATAATGCGCTTGTAAAATGAAAAAACGAATGGTCATTGGTGCGTAGGCCTGGTCGAGTGCTTCGTGGTCACCTTCAAATAATTGGTCCAGGGTAATGAAGTTGTTCAGTGATTTACTCATCTTCTGCCCATTGATGGTAATCATATTGTTGTGCATCCAGTACTTCACAGGGTCTTGTTTGTTTGCCGCTTGGGATTGGGCAATCTCGCATTCGTGATGTGGAAAAAGCAGATCCATTCCTCCTCCATGAATATCAAAGGGACTTCCAAGATATTTAGCACCCATGGTAGAACATTCGAGATGCCACCCAGGAAATCCTACGCTCCAGGGCGAGGGCCAACGCATTATATGCTCGGGCTGGGCTTTCTTCCATAGTGCAAAGTCAACGCTGTTTTTCTTATCATCCTGCCCTTCCAGATCCCGTGTATTGTCCAATAGCTCCTCAACTACGCGTCCGGATAATTTACCGTAATGATTTTTCTTATTGTACTCAACAACATCAAAGTATACTGAGCCGTCCTTTTCGTATCCAAACCCGTTTTCCATGATCTCTTCTATCATGGCAATCTGTTCAATTATATGTCCTGAGGCGCGTGGTTCTATACTGGGATGCAGCATGTTGAGTGCGTCCATCGCCTTGTGGTATTGATCTGTATAGAGTTGAACAATTTCCATTGGCTCGAGTTGCTCAAGGCGGGCCTTCTTTGCAATTTTATCCTCTCCACCATCTGCATCATTTTCAAGATGCCCAACGTCAGTAATATTGCGCACGTAACGGACTTTGTATCCGAAGTGTGATAAGAGCCTGAAAACAACATCAAACACGATAGCAGCACGTGCATGGCCCAGGTGAGGATCACCATATACTGTTGGTCCACAGACGTACATTCCCACATTTGGTGGATTTAGAGGTTCAAAGACTTCTTTTTTCCGGTTAAGGGTATTGTAAAATTCAAGATTGATCGCCATTGCTTTGTCTTGTAATCCAATCAGGGGTACAAATATAAGTTATAAAGAGAATTGTAACCGCGTTTATAAAGGTGATAATCACGAATAAAATAGAGCATAAAAAAACCCATGCGGACAACATGGGAATAATAGCTGAAATCAAGCATTTATCAATCCACAGGCATTGGTGCATCACCTACATATGCGCCATTTTTGTATACCTCTATGCGAAGCAAGATTCCACTCGTGTCATATCGGTACCATTTACCGTCAATCAATTTGTTGTTTACAAAGTTTCCATCTTTTGAAATTTGCCGATTCATATTGTAAAGCTTGTGCTCTCCATTTCCATCGAACTTGCCTATGTGCCTGATCTCTTCACCCCTGGCAACTGCAACACCAGCTCCTCTTGGTTCTGCCTGGACAGTAGCCGCTATCACCGCTTCTGTCGGCTCATAATTTTTAACTGAACCAACATCCAGAGTTCCGCCTTCAAAATTCTTTTCAGACCTAAGAGAACCATCTTCATACCATTCTGTTACCGTTCCGCTCTCTTTACCTTCAGCCCATGTACCCTGAATCATTTTCTCCCCATTTTCGTGGTAATATGTTTGCTCCCCTTCCCTTTTACCTTTAGGGTTGAAGTTGAACACGTGATACAAATTTCCATTCTCATGATACAATTTGTAGTCACCGGTCCATTTATTTCCTTTCCAGATTCCCTCTTCTTTCACTTGCCCGTTAGTGTAGTATATCTTAGCATATCCATTGGGCCTGCTATTCTGGTATGTAATTTCGTTCTGCAGTGTTCCAGAGGCAAAGTACTTTTTCCATATACCTGACTTGCGATTGTCTTTATAGCGTCCTTCTTCTACTTTGGCATCGTCTTCGTAATCTGGCAAGCGCTTGTCTTTACCATAGAAAATCCAAAATCCTTGCTTCAGGTTATTCTCATCAATAACATTTAAGCTGTCGGATGATGCACCACCTTCATGATCAGTTGCCCTGATCTTACCCGAGAAGGAGGCAATTAGGGCCATAATACAGATTATGGATACTATAGGTTTCATTCTTTCCAATGCATTACTTGGGATACTACTAAAATACGTATTATTTTCTGTTAAAGTTCTAATATTCGACCAATTATTTGAAAGCCACGACAAATAAACAAAATTCTTCACATACGATAAGCGCTTTCTTAACTGCCTAATGCTATGTTAATAGCCATTTACTATATGATAAATCAACGTTAAAACCTGCAATTTGTTTTACAAATGAGCATAAAAATTTATGAAACAAAAAGGCAATGGTTAGACCATTGATTCCCACTATTATATCCTGATCAATATCTAAGGTTCGCAAGCATATCTGAAGTCATGTGCTTGAGGTCAAAAGAGGGTTGCCATCCCCATTCTTCCCGGGCAACTGAATCGTCTATGCTCCTGGGCCAGCTCTTGGCTAGCTGCTGCCGTTCATCTGGTGTGTAGGTACATTCAAATCCTTGTACGTGTTTCGCTATCTCCGCTGCCAAATCAGAGGGGGAAAAACTCACCCCAGAAACGTTGTAGCTTGACCTAACTGATATTTTAGTACTATCAGATTCCATCAACTTAATTGTGGCATCAATCGCATCAGGCATGTACATCATTGGAAGGGTAGTATCCTCAGCCAGAAAGCAATCATAGGAGTTCTTTTTTAAGGCTTCATGAAAGATATGTACTGCATAATCAGTTGTTCCGCCTCCTGGAGTCGCTTTATATCCAATTAGCCCTGGGTACCGTATGCTTCTGCAGTCAATACCCTGGTGCTCGTGATAATATTCACACCATCGCTCCCCGGCTTGTTTACTAATACCGTAAACGGTGTTGGGGTCCATAATGGTAACCTGTGGAGTATTGTCTTTTGGTGTTCTAGGCCCAAATACAGCAATAGAGCTTGGCCAGAATAACTTTTTGATGTTATGCTTTTCACAAATGCTTAAGATGTTCAGAAGCCCGGTTACATTTAATTCCCATGCTGCTTTTGGATAATGTTCAGCGGTGGCTGAAAGCAATGCAGCCAATAAATAGATCTGAGTGACCTTGTGTTTTTCAATGACGTTGTGAATTTGTTTCTTGTTAAGTATGTCTAGCAGTTCAAAAGGACCGCCTTCCATAACGTCGTAAGATGGAATGATTATATCAGCGGCAATCACGTTGGATTCACCATACATCTCTCTCAAGCGCACCACTAACTCAGTCCCAATTTGACCTGATGCTCCTATGACTAGTATTACCTCGTTCATGCCTCGAAAAATATTTTTCCAATCAGGCAAATGTATTAAAAATACTTAATCTGAATTGTGAAATTTATTGGACAGATTCTGTTTTGGTTTGTATCTTTGTCCTAACATGGTGTTCACGGATCAATTACATCGCCTGATAATTCGAAATCTAAAGCGCAGCCGCAAGCGCAACCCTGAATAAATAGATTTCAGCGCTGCGTTATCCGTATATTTTTTCGCTAGCGTCAGCTAATTGTTAATTTTATTGTCAATTAAACACATTTGAGATGCCTTTTTACCATAAAGTAGGGAATATTCCGCACAAGAGACACACGACTTTCAAGAAGAAGGATGGCTCTTACCACTATGAGCAGCTTTTTGGTACAGTTGGATTCGTTGGAATGTCTTCTCTATTGTATCATTTACACAGGCCTACCCAGGTGAAGGCCCTTGGCAGATCCTATTCGGTTATGCCCGAAATTGCTGTTGAGAAGAACATGAAAGCTTATAGGCTGAAGGGATTAGAGGTGAGTCCTGAGCAGGATTTTCTGGAAAGTCGAAAAGCAATTCTCGTGAATCAAGATTTACATATCTGCCTGGGGGCTCCACAATCTTCCATGACAGAATACTTCTACAAGAATACTGATGCAGATGAAATGATATTTATCCATAAGGGTTCTGGTACGCTGCGTACTATACTTGGGAATATCAAATTCGAGTATGGCGACTATTTGTTAATTCCTCGCGGAATTATCTACCAGATAGACTTCGACTCTGAAGATAACCGACATTTTATAGTCGAGTCATTCAGTCCTTTGTACACGCCAAAAAGATATCGCAATCATTTCGGTCAGCTCCTGGAGCATTCACCGTTTTGCGAAAGGGACATTAAGAGGCCGGAGGAGCTCGAAACGCATGATGAAAAAGGGGAGTTTTTGATGAAAATCAAAAAGCAAGGAATGATTCATGAATACGTGTATGCTACGCACCCTTTTGATATTGTGGGATGGGATGGTTATAACTATCCCTATGCATTTTCCATTCACGACTTTGAGCCGATAACAGGCCGTGTGCACCAACCTCCTCCGGTACACCAAACATTTGAGACGAAAACTTTCGCAGTCTGTTCTTTTTGTCCTAGACTGTTCGACTATCACCCAGAGTCGATTCCGGCTCCCTACAATCACAGTAATATTGACTCTGACGAGGTGCTGTACTACGTGGACGGGGATTTTATGAGCAGGAACGATGTTGATGAAGGACATATTTCGCTTCATCCAGCGGGGATTCCCCATGGGCCACATCCTGGGGCGATGGAACGAAGCATTGGGCAAGAAAAAACAGACGAGTTGGCGGTTATGGTTGATACGTTTAGGCCGTTGCAGATTACTAAGGAAGCTTTGAAAATTGATGACGGTACCTATTGGGAATCGTGGATTGAGAAGTAAAAAACGAAGAAGATGGAAAATAAAAACATAGGAGATACATTAGAGAAAGTCGTTCCGGAAGCTGAGGATTTTTT
>DTRK01000313.1:0-873 GCA_012965955.1 Flavobacteriales bacterium | reverse complement strand
GGAGCTGTATGTAGGTAATGCGAAACAGGCCGCACACTATTATAAAACAGCTTTTGGATTTCAATCATATGCATATGCCGGATTGGAAACAGGAGTTAAGGATCGGGTATCATATGTTTTATCACAGGATAAAATCAGGTTGGTACTGACCACGCCGCTGGAGCCCGGTGGAAAGATCAATAAGCATTTGAATGACCATGGTGATGGTGTAAAGGTTATTGCATTGTGGGTTGATGATGCCTATAAGTCTTACGAGGAAACTACGAATAGAGGAGCCAAATCGTACATGGAGCCAAAGACAATAAGTGATGAAAACGGGGAGGTGCGACTGTCTGGTATTCATACTTATGGTGAGACCGTTCACATATTTGTAGAACGGAAAAACTACAACGGTGTTTTTATGCCGGGATTTGTGGAATGGAAATCGGACTATAACCCCGAGCCTGTTGGACTTAAGTACATAGATCACATGGTCGGCAATGTTGGTTGGGGGGAAATGAATGATTGGGTGGACTTTTATGCTAAAGTTATGGGATTTGCCCAAATTATTTCTTTTGATGACAAGGACATTTCTACTGAATACACAGCCTTGATGAGCAAGGTGATGAGCAATGGCAATGGCCGCATCAAATTCCCGATCAATGAGCCTGCGGAGGGCAAGCGCAAATCTCAAATTGAAGAGTATATTGATTATTACAAAGGCGCCGGCGTACAACACGTAGCGATCGCAACAGACAATATTATAGATACTATCAGGAAATTGAATAAGCGGGGTGTGGAGTTTCTGTACGTGCCGGAGAACTATTACGACACCGTTCTGGACAGGGTGGGTGAGATCGATGAGAAACTTGAACCGCTAAAAGAGTTGGGTAT
>DTRK01000312.1 GCA_012965955.1 Flavobacteriales bacterium | reverse complement strand
CGGAATTGGGGTATGCCAGGGAAGATATTGTGTTTGTCTCTGGTATTGGATGTGCTGCGCGCTTCCCGTATTACATGAACACCTTTGGGTTTCATAGCATTCACGGCCGGGGGCCTGCTTTTGCTACAGGGATTAAGCTTGCTAATCCAGATCTTTGCGTCTGGGAAGTACAGGGTGATGGTGACGCGTTGGCCATTGGTGGAAACCACTTCATTCACGCAATCCGAAGGAATATTGACATCAACATCATGGTGTTCAACAATGAGATATATGGCCTCACTAAAGGGCAGTATTCACCAACGTCCCGAAAAGGAACAAAGTCCGGCTCTACCCCGATGGGTTCCCTGGAAAGGCCCTTTTCTATTGGCGAGCTGGCACTAGGGGCCCAGGGCACCTTTTATGCGCGTACCCTGGATACAAATCCAAAGGTTATGACTCAGATTGTAGCAGAATCGTCCAAGCACAGAGGCACCTCACTTATCGAGGTGTTGCAGAACTGTATTATCTACAATGACAAGATCCACTTTGACATTACTGATAAGGCCAACGCTGACGAAGCACAGCTGCACCTGGTACACGGTGAGCCCATGATCTTTGGCAAGGAAAAGAACAAGGGAATTATCCTTGAGGGGCTTAAATTGAAAGTTGCGACTATCGGGGAGGATGGAGTTTCAGAAGATGATATCCTGATCCATGATGCACATGAAGAGAACAATTCGCTGCACCTGATGCTCATACAAATGAAAGGCCCCGAATTCCCGACGGCAATGGGCATAATACGAGCGGTAGCAACGTCAACATATAATGATCAGATAGCTGAGCAAGGTGCGGAGGCGAAAAAAGCAGCTAAGATCAACACCATGGATGAATTACTTGCCAGTGGTAATACCTGGCAAGTAGAGGAATAGAAAAGCCTCAGCTCTGCAAGAGAGTATTTCCCTTCTTCCAAATCATTATTCTGTGTTATGTACGAGATTCTAGGATATGCGGGCGCTATTGTGGTGGGACTACTGGTCGTACTTGTCGGAGCAGGGGGCTCAATACTCACTGTTCCCGTACTGGTGTACTTGTTCCACATCTCCCCGGTCATCGCAACAGGCTATGCGCTGCTCATAGTCGGAATTACCTCAATCATCTCAACGCTATCCTATATCAGACGGAAGATGGTTAACTATCGCATTGCTATCATATTCGGAATACCATCGGTGGCGGCAGTTTATCTCACGCGCAGGTATATGTTGCCTGCCATCCCAGATGAGATGTCCATATTTGGCGATTTAGTAATGAGCAAGGATGCCTTTTTAATGCTGCTTATGGGTGCATTGCTCTTTGTTTCTGCAACTTCGATGGTAATGGTCAAGAGAAAGTATGATGCGGAGCCGGAGCTAAACCTGAACACGTTTTACTACACTAGAATGATCCTGATTGAAGGTTTGATCATCGGAGTCTTAACAGGGTTGGTTGGTACAGGTGGAGGGTTCATGATCATTCCGGCTCTTGTTATTTTGTGTAATCTGCCGATCAAGACAGCAATTGGTACTGCACTGCTCATCGCATCCGCAAAATCGGGAATAGGATTCCTTGGCGAGATCTCAATAAATGCCGATATCGATTATGAGTTGATCTTCAAATTCACTGGGTTTGCCCTGGTAGGCATAGCAATTGGGACGTATCT
>DTRK01000311.1 GCA_012965955.1 Flavobacteriales bacterium | reverse complement strand
AGTTGGTAGGCTCATCTAATATTAGGATATCCGGATCGCCAAAGAGGGCTTGTGCAAGCAGAATTCTCACCTTGAGATCTCCACTGACATCCTTCATCAACTTCTCATGCTCTGATTCTCTGATCCCTAGTCCACTTAGCATGCTGGCCGCATCTGATTCAGCATTCCAGCCCTCCATTTCTGCAAATTCTTCTTCCAGTTCTGAGACACGGACCCCGTCTGCTTCTGAGAAATCGGGATTCATATAGATCCTATTCTTCTCCTCCATGACCTCCCACAGGCGCTTGTGGCCCATGATCACGGTGTTAATGAGGCTGACATCATTAAATTCAAAGTGATCCTGCTTTAAAACGGCCATGCGCTTGCCCGGTTCGATGTGCACGTGCCCTTTGTTTGGTTCCAATTCACCCGATAGGATTTGCATGAAAGTAGACTTCCCGGATCCGTTGGCACCTATTATTCCGTAGCAGTTTCCATGGGTGAATTTTACATTCACATCATCAAACAGTATGCGCTTTCCATACTGTAGAACTATGTTGTCAGTAGAGATCATCTTCTCAAAATCAGAGGGCCTGCCTACAGGAGGCGAACTCCGTCTGGCAAAAGTAGGTGCAAAGGTAAGAGAAAATGTATTTTGTTCCACCTTTGGGGCTCTCATTTATTGGTAATTTGCAGAATACGGTATCAGTTTGATACCTTGTTGATGGTTGGATTAAAACCGCTAATTTTGCTGATCAGATGCAGAAAGCCGAACAAACATATCATTGGGGAACTGATCGCCCGTTCAACGATTATTCCTCCTACATCAAACGTACCTTTGGAGAGCGTGTGCAGAAGCTTTCCCTAAATGCTGGGTTCACCTGTCCAAACAGGGATGGAACAAAGGGGGTAAAAGGATGTACCTATTGCAATAATCTCTCTTTCAATCCGGCATACTGCAAGCCCAGGAAGTCAGTCACGCAGCAACTGAAAGAGGGGGCGGAGTTTTTCGAGCGAAAGGGAAAATCGCAGAAATACCTGGGCTATTTCCAGGCCTATACCAATACCTATGCTGAATTGAGTTTGCTGAAGGAGCTGTATGAAGAAGCACTGGCCTATCCTGGTGTACAGGGATTGGTTATCAGCACCCGTCCGGACTGCCTCAAGCCAGAAACACTTGATTATATAGCATCATTGGCTAAGGAGCACTATATCAGCCTGGAGTTTGGAATGGAGAGCTTCAACGATAAAACGCTGGTAAATATCAATCGGTGTCACACGGTACAGGAAACTAAAAATGCCATCATCAATGCGAGTGGGCGGGGCATACATGTTGGCGGGCACATGGTGCTTGGTCTTCCCGGAGATGATGTGGAGACCATCCTTGGTTTTGCAAGTGAGATCTCAGCGTTGCCCATTGAATTGCTCAAGCTTCACCATCTGCAGATAGTTACGGGTTCAACGATGTATAAGCAATATCAGGAGGATCCAGATTTTGTAGATCTCTTCTCAGTGGAATCTTATTGTGACCTCCTGGTAAAGTTCATGGAGCGCTTGCGGCCAGATATCATAATAGAGCGCTTTACAGCAGAGGCCCCGAAGGATATATTGATAGCACCTAAATGGGGGCTAAAGAACTTTGAGTTCACTAATGTGTTGGAGTCCAGGCTGCACAAGGATGGGAGCTATCAAGGAAAGAATTATAGTTTGTCAGCTTAGTCCATTGAGAATGCGGTAGCTAGCCATCACCATTCTGTTTGCCAACTGTTTCTTGTCAGTTTTGGCACAGAATGCCTGCCGTGCAGGTACGGAGACGGTTGATTTTAAGTATTCAGTGCAGCAACATGAACTGCAAGGCCAGGCCGGAGACACCACAAAGACGGCCCCTTGGCTTATTGAACCACTAACCTTCCGGACTTTGTCGACACCCCGTTTTGAGAGATCTTATAAAGGTACACTCCCGCTGTGAAATGATCCTCAGATATATTGATAGGTGCGTCACTGTTATCAACAGTATGGACGAGTTTGCCTGTCACATCATAGAATTCTATCATGATTGACTCCCTCTTGATTACCTGTACTGCACTGCCAGCTTGCACTGGATTGGGATAAAGTAGCTGTGTTGATTCGCTGACAAGTTCATTCAGACCCACAAAAGCAGGATCTGTATATCCATAGAACCTAACGTCAAATTTGTTGGTAGGGTCCGTTTGATTTGAAAACGACATTAGAACATTTCCACTGTCAGGAAGGCTACCAGTATAGAAGTACATGTGGTAACTCTGGGTCTGGCCATCATCCAACTGAAAGTTGGTGTAGCTGGTTGTGGGTGGCAGGCAAACATCAACACATATAGAGCTGCCCCAATCCATAGGCACATTGTTCTCAACCCGATTCACATCTATTATAACAGGGTCACCAGAATTGTTTGTAAACCGTCCTTCAATGAGCATCGTGGTTCCTGGGACATCTGTTATCGATGCGCTGGAGCTTACCATTGTGAAGTCAAAGCTGCCATCGGCCGTGCCGCCACCGCCGCAGGGATTGTTCAGCAGGCTGTCAATATCGCAATATATATCTTGTTGTGGAGCTTTGTCGAACCAGCCGTGTTTTACATAAACTACTCCGTTGAGGTCAATGAGGTAGGCGTTGTTTGGGGCTGGCCCGAACTCATACCACCACTCATTGCAGGGGCCATCGAGGTAAATCGGCACATCAAATTGCATACTGTCTGTCATCTCCTGCACTATGGCCTTGCGTTCTCCATAGGTTGTGGGCTGCAAAATATTGATCCCAACAGACGGGTTTCCTGCATCGTTTACTACCCCAAAATAAGGACTTATATCTGGTGCAATCGGATGTGCTTCTACCACATACACTATGAATATCTCCAGGCTGTTTCCATAGGTAGCCTGCACGTCATTGATCACATCCACTTTGTTTCTGAATACCGGGCACGTATAACTTCCGGTTACGATAAGTACTGGCTTTCCCTGGATTAAGACAGTTTCAATATCCAGTTCAGTCCCGTCCATCGCCCACAAATTGAAATGCGGGATTGTATCTCCACTCATAGGGCCTACCTGGCCAAAATTTCCACCACCAACTGTGCCCAGGGTACACATGGGATCCGAATCATTGGGTAGAGCACCGATGCCTATCGTAGGTTTTAAATTGAGCTGGGCAAATGTTGTTGCGCAGAGAAGAGTGCACACAATAATTGTAGGTAGTACGTTGGAGGTAAAAGACTTCATTTTCTATTATTTAGGAATGATCTGGCGCTTAGACCTATGTGAATCACTGTGGTTTAATCCACCTGCGCATTTTGCTTCGGCAGAGAAGAAATTCATAGCCCAATATTGATCCATGACATAGATCGAATAACCACACATTTATATAATTAAGGTCTTAACCGCTAAGTTACGAAATTCTAAGAAATGATGGCCATACGTGATTGAGTGCGAATCAGTTAAGCTACTGAGATTGGTATCTTTCTATTGGTAAATTGAGCTCATCGGAGACTACCTGGGCAAAACTCAGGGCTTCTTGCTGGTTTTCAAAACGCTTGAGGTCTTGTTTTTTTCGGTGAGACTTATTGAGTAGGCAAACCACAAACTCACGGGGCGTAACGTCCGAGTATTTTGCACTCATATACTTTAGTTTCCATACGCGGTGGGATGTTAACACGCTTATACAAACGTAGTTGTCCAGGTTCTCCCATTCCCCATATTTGTAACCGTATAAACTGGTATATCCCTTTAACTTACGTGCTGTCATATCAATTATTAACCCGTCTCTGGAGGTAACTACCACACCGCCAAAAACAACCCCGACCACACCAATTCCCAGGGCATCCAGATCAAAATAGGCGAGCCCAAAAAATATGAGTCCGACTATTAACAAAGTGTATCCAAACAAATTGAATTTGGGACTGTTGGGGTTACCGAGATTGTATACAAGTGGTTTTGACATGGTACAATGCCTGTATTTTGGGGTCAATTTACGTGAAATATCAATCAAGAGAAAGTACCAGGCGATAATTATAGCATGAATACCTGGTCTGCTCAATGCTATATTAAATTGCATTGGCCCGATTTTATAAATGACTGCTGTGTTTCGACGCAGAGAACCACCGGCGTCATAAACTACATCAGGGATCTTTTTTTAGTTTTTACTGCAACAAAAGGGTTAGGATTGACAAAGCGCAGGGATACTTCAGCTCCTCCTTTGCCGCCGCTTGCCGCAGATAAATCAGAAACATTTATATCATAGCTAAACCCGATGGAGAAATTGGCCATCTCAAATAATATTGCGGGTATGAAAGCGTCCTTCATCCTATAATACCCACCCAGGGAGAGTGCTGTTTCCTTTATCAATCCTGTGTATTTTGATTCTTCCTTAAGTGTATATCGTACCATTGTTCCCAACAATATCTCATTGGAAGGGCCTTGGTGAAGCCATAGGAATTTCGGCTGAATTGCCATGTTCGTATTTTTCAATCCAATGAGCGCCTGCCCATGTATGACAAGTTTTGCATACAATCTCTCATCAGATGCTGTATAAAATACACCTTTAGGTTTATTGAGATGAAACAACGCAACACCCAGATTTGCCTTAAGGCCATCGTTGGATGTCATAGTCTTTTGGTTGGAACTGTAATTCCACATAAGTCCTCCCGAAAAATCCCCATAAGAATAGTTGCCAAAATCATAAGATTCACCAGATGGAAGGCCAGCGTCAAATCCGGTAATCCCATCATCCTGATTGCCCCATTGCATCGCCTCGCTATTGATGGACCGCTGTGTGAACCCTCCCTGGATACCTGCTGACAGGATGCTGTTTTCACTCAATTTGGAGCGGTATCCGAGCATTAGATTAACCTGTGCTGTACCCATTGCCGCATCTCCTGCTTTGTCACTGAAGGCAGACAGGCCGGCTCCCAGAGATCCTTTGGATACCTTCTGCGAAAAGATCTTCATGTCAAAAGCCGCTGCATAGGTGGTATATGGGTTAGCAACGCTGCGCCACTGATCCTTGTAATTGACCACGGCTCTATGATCCCCTCGAAAGTTGCCTGTAGCCGCTGGGTTTAACATAAGTTCAGATGCATAGAACTGGGAAAAGTGGATGTCTTGTCCCACGGCCTTTGGTATCACAAAGATATTTATGATAGCAATTACTAATATTTCTGTTTTTAATTGATTTGACATGATATCTGTTTTTTTTAAGATAGTGTAATTCCAGAGTTTAATTTTTACCTCAGTAAAGTAATATTACCTTTCTTTTTGATTGTTTTGTCATCTATAGTTAGTGCATTGACATAGTAGAAAAATACTGCTTCATTAAGACGCTTTCCTTCAAACATTCCATCCCAACCGATTGTTTGATCAGAAGTTTCAAACATCAGTTCCCCCCATCTGTCATAGAGCACAAAATTAAACTCGGCTATACCCTGTCCTTGGACATAGAGTATATCATTTACACCATCGTCATTTGGCGAAAACACATTGGGGATATACAAATAAGGAGCGAAGCAGGGTTCAGTGGATTGGAGTATCTCAATGCTATCAGTAATTGAACAGGAATTGGAGTCTGTTACTACAACCGTGTAAGTACCTGGTGGCAGAGCCATGAGGGTGTCTGTGGTGCTGGATACTGGATCATCCCATGAATAAGCATATGGTGAAGCTCCTCCGGCAACGGTTAAATCAATCGCGCCGTCATTTTCTCCTTCACAACTTTCGTCGGTTGTTGTAAATGAAAGAGAGGGGAGTACATATACTTCAATATCAACGGTGTCCGAACTGCCGCAATTACTGCCAATAATGTAGACGATTTCATGCGTTCCTCCACCTGCCACTGAAGGGTCAAACACCCCTGTTGTAGAATCTATTCCAGTACCGCTCCAGGTACCACCCGTGGTGGTTACAGTCAATGTCAAAGGGGCGTTGTTTTGACATAATCCAGTGACGAAATCAATACTGGCATCAAAAACAGAATCTATCGACAATGTGGTTATAATAATACTATCACAACCGTTCGCCGCAATGGTGGTATCATCATAACTTCCTGCCGATGTTTGCCACACGCCTTCCAGTAATATGCTATCACCGGCGCAGATACTTAGACTAACACTATTGACTATGGGAGAGATCACTAATAAATTGGTGATGATAACACTGTCACAGCCCGTCGAGGATGTGAGTAGGTCTGAATACGATCCTGCTGTACTTACATAGCTCCCACCAGGTAATTGTATACTGTCTCCCTGACAAATCGTTTGAGAAACGGAGAAGGAATAAGCCGAATCAACCGTTACAGT
>DTRK01000310.1 GCA_012965955.1 Flavobacteriales bacterium | reverse complement strand
CCCGATTTTGTATGAACACTTATTCTGGTTCCTTGGCCATCCAGAGGTTTATATCATTATCCTGCCTGCTCTTGGCCTGGCATCCGAGATTATCTCCGTTAATTCCAGAAAGCCAATTTTTGGATACAGGGCCATGGTTATTTCTCTACTCGCAATTGCGGGATTGTCGTTCATTGTTTGGGGGCACCATATGTTCATCACGGGCATGAATCCATTTGTTGGAGCTGTGTTTACATTTACCACGCTATTGATCGCTATTCCTTCTGCAGTTAAGGTGTTTAATTACCTCTTTACGCTTTGGAAAGGTAATTTGATATTGACCCCGGCCATGTTGTTCTGTATAGCGATGGTTTCAACATTTATTACCGGAGGTTTAACTGGTATTATCCTGGCAGACAATGCACTGGATATCAATATTCACGACACTTACTTTGTCGTGGCACACTTTCATATTGTAATGGGCTTGTCAGCGGTATTGGCGATGTTTGGAGGTGTTTATCACTGGTTCCCTAAATTGTATGGAAGAATGATGAACAAAACGTGGGGGTATGTGCATTTCTGGACAACCTTTATCTGTGCATATGGCGTCTTCTTCCCCCAGCACTTTATAGGGTTGGCTGGTGTACCAAGAAGGTATTATTCCAACACGGCCTTTCCAATGTTTGATGACTTTGTTGATCTGAACATATTGATAACATTCTTTGCCATTGGAGGAACGCTTTCTCAAATCTTCTTTCTGGTTAACTTCTTCTATAGTATATTCAAAGGTGAAAAGGCCCCTCAAAATCCGTGGAAGTCCAACACCCTGGAATGGACCACTCCGGTAGCGCATATGCATGGCAATTGGCCTGGGGAACGTCCTGAAGTTTATCGATGGGCTTATGACTATTCTAAGCCTGGATACGATGAAGACTTTGTCGTCCAAACTACTCCGCTCAAAGATGGGGAGTTGGATGGTGGGAAATCGCCTGGGCACTAAATGTCTTTTCCTTCTTGAGTGAATATTCCAATCAGCGCACTACTCGCCTGGCCAAAGAAAAGGAATAGCCTATTGGCCAACCCGCATTAACTTCTTATTGTGCTTGTAGATAAAGAACCCTGCTACTGCAATTAGCATGTAAGGAATTCCCATTATATAAAGTATTCCGTTATTAATTCCAGCACCCACTGACGCTTCTCCCTCTTTTACACTCGATTCTATAGAAGCCTTACACATAGCGCACTGCGCCTCTGCATCCAGGCTAAAAAAGAGCATTGCCAATCCAGCTAGTACAGCAATAATGAATCTTAATTGAGATGCTTGTATCATGATGGGTCGGATATCCTTGGTATATACTCTGAGGCTTTTAGCACCTTAATTTCATCAATGAGGCGCTTTATCTCCACGGGGTCTGTGCCTGTATAATAGCCCCTAATTCTCTGCTCTTTGTCAATCAAGACCAGCTGATCGCTGTGCAGGAACGCTTCTTCCCCCGCTGATTGATTGCCTTCCTGTACACCAATAAAGTATGCCTTCCTTGCATGGTCATATAATTCTGACTTGTCTCCCGTTAAAAAGAGCCATCTGCCGTCGTCAGTGGCACCTGCGTCAGCCGCGTATTGTTTGAGAACATCGAGATTGTCATTTTCAGGGTCCACGGTATGGGACAGAATAACGACATCATCAATACTCTCTGTCTGCGCATAAACTTTTCTTAGCTGTGTCCTCATCTTTGGACAAATTCCTTCGCACTTTGCAAAGAAGTATTCAACAACCACTATCTTATCCTCAACATCTTGCTCAGTAATCGTTTTGCCATTATGTGCGGTATAGGAAAACGGCGAAACGGTATGGTACACCGTATCGATCTTCTCTTTCCCATCTATCATAGTTGTTGCAGTTTCCCTGGGGCCGAAAATAGGCAATACCATAATATTGTGTCGCCCGTGGGTTATGCCAATATAGATTAAGGCTGGGCCACAGAGAAGGGCAATAAGAATAATGGTCTTTACCAGAGGTGTCTTAACTTTCATGTTTGTAGTACTAGAACAACCAGTTGTACAGAATTCTTGATTCCATCCACGTGGTGGCCTCGTTCAAACATATAAAAACCAGGTAGGCTATGAATAAGCCATAGGGCACAACCACTGTAATTAAGAATGGCCTGCGTTCGTCACCCAGGTGCATGAATACTGCCACTATATACCCAGCTTTTACTAAGGTCATAATAATGAATGCATACTGTACCATAGTGTGAGGCAGGCCTAGACTGTGCCACCACACTCCTAAGCCAACCTCTACTGCCGTAATAGCAGTAAGTAGTATTGTAACGAAGTAAATTTTCTTCCTGATTTTTACTCCTTCTTCTTCACTGTGATGTGCATCCAGCGAATATTCTATAATATCATCCCTCTCCATTTGTTGTGATTTGCGCTAATGTTTATAGTAGATAGTAGATGGTGAACACGAATACCCATACAAGATCCACAAAGTGCCAGTACAGGCCTGTTTTCTCTACCATCTCATAATGTCCGCGTTTATGATAAATGCCCTTCATAACACCTATCAAGATGATAAAATTGATCACCACACCGCTAAATACGTGAAAGCCGTGGAACCCTGTCACAAAGAAAAAGAAGTCCGCATAGAGTTGATGCCCATATTCATTGACATGAAGGTTAGCTCCATAAACCTGGGTGGCTGACTCCAGCATAGCGGCGGCGGCGGCACCTGTAAGAGACTCTCTGCCATCAAGAAAGGTTAAGGTAATTCCATCGCCCCATTTAGCGACCAAATTACCAGCCCCGTCTACAAGATTAGCTCTTGTTCCATCCATCCATTCCCAAACTCCATGCTCCGTTCCGTGTATAAAATGAGACCATTCCCAAACCTGAGACAAGAGGAAAAACAAGCCGCCAACAATTGTAAGTGCCAACCATTTTGTAACTCCTTTTTTATCCATACGATGGCCGGCTTCAACAGCCAGAACCATTGTTACCGAACTTACTATGAGGATAAAGGTCATTAAAGCAACATAGAGTAAAGGTAAATTTGTGTCCGGCCCTGTAAATGGAAATGCGTGAAAAACATGACTGCTGTCAGGCCATACATCGGAGTATTTGTGGCGCATAACACCCAGAGAAACCAGTAGTCCACTGAAGGTCAGGGCATCCGATATCAGGAAAAACCACATGTACATCTTGCCATAGCTAATGCTAAATGGTGACCTGCCCCCCCCCCATAATTCCGCAGTTGAAATTTGTTTGCTCGCTTCTCCAGTCATCTTCTAATAAGTTATATCATTAACAACAAAAACAAAAATAGATATATCCACAATACATCCAAAAAATGCCAATAAATACTCGTCAATTCTAAACCCAGGCTTTCCTTGGAATTGTACCGTTCTCTCAGGGCATTAATCAATGTTACTATCATTACCACAATGCCGCCTAACAAGTGTCCCAAATGAACTCCTATCAACACATAGAGGTATGCCCATGATGCGTTACTGGTTGGTCCAGCGAAGAACATACCACCGTCAACAAGTGCAGAATATGCCGAAAATTGTGAAACAACAAAGGCAATCCCTAAAAGCAGGGTGATCCCCACACCAGTTTTAACCCCTTGATAGTTGTCCCTCTTAGCAGAGCGCGAAGCATATATTAGGGAAAGGCTACTCAGCGCGATTATTCCACAGCTGATGTATAACTCAAAAGGGAGATCAAAAACAATCCAATTGGGTTCAGCTCTGCGAACAACTAAGGCCGAAGTAAATGCTGCGAAGAGCATAACCATGCTCATCATTCCTACATACAACAACGGTTTTGCAGACTTGCTTCGGGTTGCAGCCTTCTCTTCCAACGATATTTTAGCCGTGTCCATATCTGCCTTTTTCTGAGCAGGGCAAATATAGAAAATAATAGCCGCAGCACCTATAAATACAGGCTTGAATGAGCATGCAAATTGTTCAATTTGTGACTGCAAAAAGGATTTGTTTGCCTATCACTTGTATTCAGGCGCAGCTGCACATCAAATAACGAAGGGGTGGAGATTATTGCTGACTAAGCAAAAACTTCGTGTCGAAAAACCATCTTTTTCCTAAAACTGAGCCAAAAAAATCCACGATGAAAATTTGGGATTGTTGATAAATAGATTTTTAGAGGGCTGGTTTTCTTGTGATGCACCCCAGATAGGCGTAAACAAATAAATTCTCATTTGTCATGTTAGAAAATCATCTAAATTGTTGAAAGATTCGTGTGGTTTGTACTGTTTTCTATACCTAAATTTGTAGGGCAGAAAAGCCACCTTTTTTTAAAATCCACACCAATTACAGTATGCAGAACGAAGTTATCATAAAAGTAGCCGCCGAATCCGAAGACATTGAGGCCGGCAAGCAAGAGCAAACATTTAGCAAAAAAGACAAAGAAAAAACGACACCTAGTACTACAGCGGATACGCATACAAAGAACACTGACGGACCTGTTTCATTTCCAATAGAGAGCGTAAGAGTTGAAGCAAAGAAATACTTCAAGGGTGATGAGTTAGCGGCGGATGTCTGGATCAATAAGTACGCCTTAAAAGATTCAAATGGGAATGTTTACGAGCTAACTCCCAACGACATGCACCGCAGGTTGGCTGCCGAAATTGCCAGGGTCGATAAACGCTATCCAAATCCATTAACAGAAGAGGAGATTTTTAATCTGCTAAAAGACTTCAAATACATCATTCCACAGGGCGGTCCAATGTCTGGAATTGGCAATGACTTTCAAATATCTTCATTGTCCAATTGCTTTGTGATTGGCAAAGATGAAGGTGCTGACTCCTACGGAGGAATTATGAAGATAGATGAGGAACAGGTGCAGCTAATGAAGCGCAGAGGCGGGGTAGGCCATGATTTGTCACATATTCGTCCTGGAGGATCTGCCGTGCAAAATTCAGCATTGTCATCTACTGGTATTGTACCCTTCATGGAGCGATACTCCAATTCAACGCGGGAAGTTGCACAGGATGGGAGGCGTGGCGCATTGATGTTGAGTATATCTTCCCGACACCCTGACGCTGAGAATTTTATTGATGCTAAAATGGAGCAGGGCAAAGTTACGGGTGCTAATGTCTCTGTAAGAATTGATGACGACTTTATGAATTCTGTTATCAAGGAGAAGAAATACCTGCAACGCTTCCCGGTTGATTCTGATAGTCCGTCTTTTGTGCAGGAAATTGACACTACTACCCTGTGGAACAAGATCGTTCACAATGCCTGGAAATCGGCAGAGCCAGGTGTTCTTTTCTGGGACACCATCATTAATGAATCAGTTGCGGATTGCTATGCAGATATAGGATTCAAAACGGTATCCACCAACCCATGTGGTGAAATTCCGCTATGTCCTTATGACAGCTGCAGGCTGTTGGCAATTAACTTATATTCTTATGTAGAGAATCCATTTACTGACAATGCTTATTTCGATAGTGAGTTATTTAGCAAGCATGTGGGTTACGCACAGCGTATTATGGATGATATCATCGATTTGGAATTGGAGAAGATTGACACCATTTTGGATAAGATTATATCTGATCCAGAATGTGTTGAGATCAAGAAAACAGAAAAGGAGCTGTGGTCCAATATTAGAGAGAAGTGTATTCAGGGACGCCGAACGGGAATTGGCATTACTGCAGAAGGCGACATGCTGGCCGCGCTTGGCCTTCAGTATGGTTCCGACAAGGGTATTGAGTTTTCAACTAAGGTGCATGAGGCACTGGCAGTAGAATGCTACCGAGGCTCGGTCAGGTTGGCCAAAGATAGAGGGGCATTCCCCGTATATGATGCTAAGAAGGAAGAGAACAACCCTTTTGTGGGACGCATCAAAAAGTCCGACCCAAAACTATACGCCGAAATGATCAAACACGGAAGGAGAAATATTGCGCTTCTAACAATCGCCCCGACGGGAACTACTAGCTTGATGGCGCAAACAACTTCGGGTATTGAGCCCATTTTCCTTGTTGCTTATAAAAGAAGAAGAAAAGTCAATCCTAACGACAAAGACGTCAACGTGGCTTTTATTGATGAGGTAGGGGATTCATGGGAAGAGTATAACGTGTTCCACCACAAGTTTATCACGTGGTTGGAGGTCAATGGGCACAATGTGGATGACGTAAAAGGCATGCCAGATGATGATTTGAACAAAATAATTGCATCATCACCATATCACCTGTCAACATCAAACGATATCGATTGGGTACAGAAGGTAAAGATGCAGGGAAAGATTCAGAAATGGGTTGATCACTCCATTAGTGTTACAGTTAATATTCCAAGTGACGCTACAGA
>DTRK01000309.1:1138-6334 GCA_012965955.1 Flavobacteriales bacterium | reverse complement strand
TGAGGAGCTAGGTTGAGGATGTGGGGATTATTACCTTTTTTAAGATGGGAAATGCACTTCTGAGATACCATGAATGTCCCACGGGTATTTATATCGTGCATCAAGTCATACCGCTTCATTGGCGTTTGTTCAGTTCCAGTAAGACTGATGGCACTGGCATTGTTGACCAGGATATCAATTCCGCCGAAAGTCTCAACTGTTTTGGCAACGGCGGCGTCCACCGCCTCTTCATCTCTAATGTCTACAATCAGTGCGACCGCCTTACCCCCTGCTTTTTCCATATCCTCCGCTGCAGTATATATAGTACCGGGTAATTTCGGATGAGGTTCGGTGGTTTTTGCTGCTATGGCAATATTGGCGCCTTCCTTCGCCAATCTCAATCCAATGGCGTGGCCGATACCTCTGCTTCCTCCTGTAATAAACACTGTCTTGTTAGTAAACTCTCCCATTACATCTTATTAAATTATGTTGTATTTTTAATTTCGCATTGAAATAATAAAGTTACAAAGATGAAAAAGATATTAGTCATTACTGCACTTTTCTGTGTAAGTCTAAGTTCAAATATATATGCTCAATGTACTCCTGATCCCGCCGTTGTCACAGCTGGAATACCTGGCCTTTTTCCAACTCCAACTGAGGGCATTGATACAGGTTGGGTTGGCGTAGCATACTCCGAAACATTGACTATGGTTGTACCTCAGGACACTTCATTGACTTTGCCTGCCCCAATTGGTACTATTACAGCTACTATCAACTCAGTGACGATAACGGGAGTCACTGGATTGCCAGCAGGTTTGGCAGAATGGTGTTCGCCAACAAATTGTATCTACCTTGGAAATTCGACTGGATGTATAGAATTTTCGGGAACACCTACCACTGCTGGTACTTACACAGTAACGGTGACTGTAGTGGTGAATGTAGATGCACCAATAGTTGGAGCTACAGATGCTCCTCCTCAGGATATCATATATACTCTTGAAGTTATGACAACAGGTGGATGTACTTTATCCTCCACAATATCTTCAACAGATGAAACTACTCCTGGTGCGGCTGATGGAACAGGAACAGTCAGTATTAGTGGCGGCACACCACCATTTAGTTACTTATGGAGCGATGGTCAAACAACTTCAACTGCAACTGGACTGGCCCCTGGAACATATACAGTAGTGGTTACTGATGGAGATACTTGTACAACAACCGGAACTGTTGCTATTCAAGGTGGTGTGATAGGAATTAGCCATGTTTCAAACACTGTGTTCGAGGTGTTCCCGGTTAATCCAAATCCATCAAATGCTCGCTGAGATAAGATTCACTACCCCAGACTATACTGAAGTGAGCCTTACGGTTCACAATATGATAGGAGCGTTGATAATATCAAAACGCATCTATTCTGAGAGTGGAATGAATAAGGTTATCTTGGGTGCAGGTGATTTGAAGCCTGGGGTCTACATTGTTACCCTTTCAGACGGAAAAAATACTTCTACCAAGAGAATGGTGGTTAGCACCAACTAAACTAGATTATTACGCTTATCCAGATTATGGCCTGAGTAGTATCCAGTATCTATATCCCTTAAAGATTTTACGATATAGGTCATTTGACCTACGTGGTAAGAAAAGTGTTCTACCACGTGCAGCACAATACTCACGCCCGTTTCCTTATAGCCCTGAACACTATGAATCTTTAACAAATCGCTTTCTCGCAATCCATGGAGAACCTGTTTGGCTCTGCTCATAACAGCATCCATGCATTCCACCATCTCCACCCGGCCAATCTCACCCCGATTGTCAAACTCGGACTGACGTACACGAGTATCGTCATCGCCCCCGAGACCAGCGTTGATCCACTGGTTAACATTACCGGTTACATGCAACACAAGGTTCCCGATACTGTTGGAGTTTTCATTAGGACGCCACCATAACTGTTCGTCGTTAACCTCCTTTACACACTGTAACAACCTTGGCACTGATTCTTCATGCAAACGGAACACGGCCTGTGTAATGAATTCTGTGCTTAGGCTCATTCGTAGATTGCAGTAATGTTAATGGCAGGCCCCCAACCTTTATAATGAATCCAATCACCCTGACTTCCTCGCCGGCAATAATTGCCATCACTCTTCGAGCCTCCGGAAAAGAGTAAATGATGGTTTTCTGTATCACCAAGTTCCATTACCCACTCGAGAGAAACGAAAAAGTCCTCATCAACAATAAGGTTATAGGGCAATAAATTAACCGAGACCTTTCCTGAATGGTTATGGGCAATTACGATGATATCTTCATTGAGCATGGCATCATAGGGGAGCCTGTTATCCAGATAGTACAAATTAACCCTCAGTAAGAGGCTGTCATAATCATTTTGAGCAACATTAAAGCTCAAGTCCCGCAAATAAGTGGCCTGCCGTTTAATTTGAATCGTTACTCCCAGCTCAGTTCCCAAATCAGCACTGACGAAATTGGTTGTCTTGGATTTTGACATAGACGTATTGCCAATCACCTTCCTCGTCATATCTTCATCGTAGTCCATTAAGTTGACAGGGGGATGGGATATAGGATTCAGGAAAATGATCGCTACACCTGTAGTAAACTTATTCCTGAACTGCTCCACCAGAAACGTATCGGCCTCGAACCCATTCTGTGAAATACGTAAAGTATCAGAATCTTTGATTCCACTTAGATATAAAGAATAATTGCCTTTATGATCAGCGCAAGTACCCCTATTCCTGTGAAGTACTCCAATTTTTGCAAAGGGAAGGGTCTGTCTGCTAATCCGATTGACTATCCTGCCCCTAAAAACCTCTTTTTCAGAAAGGTCAACTTCTGCATCATTAGATGATTTTACGGAAGTCTCAGGAGCAGCGATGCCTTCAAAAGCACCTGGCCACTGGAGAAATATGAGAAGAGAGGATAGTAATATCAGTGGAATGAGTTGTCTCATGTTCCCCTACTCTTTTATTACCTTGAGTGAGCTTACCCTACCCCACTCATCTGTGGCTTTCAGAAAATAGATGCCGCTGGCGGCATGTGAGATGTCCATGGTGTTGCTCACAGAAGTTTGTATCAGGCAGCCATAGAGGTCGTACACCTCCAGCTTCCCTTCCATTCCTTCAAGGTTCAGTATACCTGTGGTAGGGTTGGGGTAGATGATAATATTACCTGTTTTATTTTCTGGAATTGAATTACTTGCTGATAAGGCATAAATGGCCAGAGTGCTGCTTGCTTCATGCGATACAACCAGCAAAGCCTGGCCAAGGGGACTCTCCTGGGCACTTATAAAAACGGAAGCTTCAGGACTGACATCTCCGGTTGCGGCTGGTTCATAGGTGATAAATTCAGGAACAGCTGGATCTTCAATATCGTATACCATGATCCCTCCTATCTGTTCAAGGCCAATAAATGCATAATCCCGGTTGTTAACATTGCCAATAACTACATCTTCCGGCTCAGGCCCCTTATTATCGCTTCGGCTGTCAAAAGTGTTTGCGACACCAGCAGAATTAAAAATAACTGGAGTGAGCAATGCGGTTTTCTGCTCAAATTCATCACCACTGTCATAAACCAAATCACCTGTCGAAGCACTCCAAATGGAAAATGACCTGCCTCCAAAGCAGTATAGGCTATCCATATTGCCATCTTTCTCAGTGTCCCCAAAGGCCTTGGATACTTTTAACCGGCCAATGGCAGCAGCGGTCTGCAAGGAGCCAATATTGTTAAAATCGGTTGTGTCCAGAGATAAGTTGGATACTCTCTCTCCTTCATCAAAGCCTGTATATTTCCTTGCTGCTCCTTCATTGGCAGTGATAAAATAATCCACACCGCCCTTTGAAAAAGAAGCTATACCATCTGGCTGGTACATCCCGTAGACGGGCCATTGTGCAATATTTACCCCACCATCCTGGTCGCTCGCATCAAGCTCGTTCCCGGCAAGGCCATGGTCTTTGTATCCGAGGAAGAAAATGGTGTCGACAGCACCCATTGCTATATCTATGAGCATTACTGCGTTGTTTTCCTGTAAAGATACATATGCCTTCTGTCCATCACTGCTTATTGCAACAAATTCCGGCTCAAGGTCCTGAGCGCGGGTGGCTCCCGGCCCATATACGTGTACTGAAGTTGGGAATAAGCTATCTTTAGGTGAACCAATATTGTAATCCGAAAAACCAATATGGGCAACTACAGGTGATGCTGCGCCATTCATAAGATCAATGATGCTTATACTCCCTTCCGGGTCATTGGTGTAATCATCAGTAGGCACCCCCTCGTTGGCTACTACAACGTAACGGCCGCTGGGTGTAAAGGAAAGCATTCCAGGTGCTGGCCCAACTGTTACATCATTAATATAGTCCCCATCACTGTCAAAAAACACAACACTGCCGCTGTCCTGTTTGGTAGTCCCCTGAACAGCAACAGCAACCAGGCTGTTTTTCACCGCTACATTCAATGCAAGAGTACCATATGGAGTTAGGTCAATGCTGCCAATTGAATCAGGATTCGATGGGTTTGATAGATCAATTATTGTTACCCTGTCTCTCTCAAGGTTGGCAAAGAGCCGCTGGCTGGCAGAATCATAAGGGGCCACTATCTCAACCTCACCCCCCGCTGGCAGGTTGTGGTCATACCTGCTCAAGAGTGAAAGGTCCAAATTTTGACCACACAATGGCAAGCATATAATAAGCACCAAAACAATCAATACAATATTTTTCATTTTACGGGATCTTCCTCCATTATTGTTGTTTCTGTTCTTTGATTATTTTCTGAGCATAGTCAACACCGTCGTCATTAGTTGACTTTATGAAATTGAATCCCTTCTTTATTAATTAAGGCAAGCCGGCTATAAAGGATCTCTTTATAGTTCTTTCCGATGGGAATTTCTTCATTTGAATCCGTGAACCGCAGAAAATTACCAGGGATGGAAGCAATCTTGTCAATACGGATTATATAGGATTTATGAACACGAATAAAATCTTTTGCCGGAAGCATTTTTTCTATTGCGTCCAGGGTTAAACGCGTTTCAATTTCATCTTTAGTGGTTTTTATGCTAATATAATTAGGTTTGCAAGGTTTTATCCATAAAATATGATGTAGCTTGATTCCGATTATCCCAGTGCTGCATTTTACAAAGATTGCGTTTTTGCCTTTGATAATTCGAGCCAGAATATTTTTAACGATCCTCTTTTCTTCCTCGTTAAGATGCCTGATAAT
>DTRK01000309.1:0-1111 GCA_012965955.1 Flavobacteriales bacterium | reverse complement strand
GTAAGTAGATGATCCCAACTCCTGCCAGTGCACATAGCACGTAAAACCACGCAGTTTGCCAAAAGGGAGGGATAACCACAAAGCTGTATGTTGAAGCTTGCTGGTTCCAGACATTCTCATCATTGCATGCTTTAACTTTAAAGGTGTATTCACCTGGTGGTAGATTGGGATAGGTAAATTCCCTTTTTTCAGAACTTGGTGACCATGCCTTGTCATAGCCTTCCAATATCCACGTATAGCGGACTTTCTCCGGAATTTTTAAGCTGATGCCATTAAACTGAAAGGTTATATGGTTTTGATCATAGGGTAAACTTAAATTGATCGGTAAATGATGCCACATTGAAAGGCCGTCATATTTTATACTTGCCAATTGTTCTGAAGGGGGCTCCTTATTACCATGTCTGATGTCGCGTTGTGATTCTGTGGCATCATTATCACTCATCGGGGTTCTCCTGTTGTCTAACCAATCTGTTTCCTTTAAGAATAGTTTTATTCCCGTGATATAGGTTTGGGGTTCCACATCGTTGATCCTATTTAGCTCAGGATTGCATTTGGTTAATAGGTTGGCCGTGCCAAACCACAGGTTACCAGCCCTATCTTTGAATGCTGCATTTGTATTGCATTCAATGCCTCTGAAGCCTTCTAATTTGCCGTAAGATCTTACCTGATAGTCTGCCGTCTCTATTTTTGCGATCCCCCTATTGGTGCCTGCCCACACATTACCCTCGTTGTCTAAGATCATGGAAACAACAGAGTTGCTGTTCAAGCCATTCTCAGTATTAATATATATCCATTCGTAATTATTTATGGTGTTCTGGCCTCCCTTCTGCCTGTTATCTACTTCTTTGTTATTTATTAATACACCTAGGCCACCGCCATACGTACCCATCCAAATATTTCCTGAATTGTCTTCCAGTAAGGAGGACACTACATTGAATGGCAAGCCTTTCACACAGTTTTCAGCATTTTCAGTACATTCTTTTTCGGCGGTGAAATGAACAAAGGATTCTCCATCGTACTTGGTTGCACCACCTTCAAAGGTGCCCAGCCATAAATTCCCTGATTGATCCTCCAGGATAGTTAAGATGGCATCACTGCCAAGACCATCTTT
>DTRK01000308.1 GCA_012965955.1 Flavobacteriales bacterium | reverse complement strand
ATCAGCCGATGAGGTATTTGTTTCCAATGCCATACAGGGGGTTAGAAAGGTGTCAAAAGCTGATGACGTTGAATTCTTATCTGAACTCGTGGAGGAACTTTTTAAATTCAAGCCGGAACTAGATTGACGCTTAATTGAGGGAAGGGTGCTCTGGGAAATTGGCGAGCACTGCATAATCCTTACCCATTCCACGTAGTAAATTGGCCCATAAATTCTCTGGTAAGTCATTAATTATGTCGGTTTTGTTGATGTCTGCTACTATCCAGGAATCGTTCTTGAGCTCGTGGGCGAGCTGGTCTGAGCTCCATCCCGAATAACCCATGAAAAACTTCAATTCAGACTGCTTTATCTTCTTGTTCTCAATTAACACTTTTAGAACTTCAAAATTCCCGCCCCAATAAATTCCCTTTGCAATTTGAACGCTATCGCTAATGGTGTCTCCCATAGTGTGAATATAGTAGAGCGAGTCCTTCTCAACAGGGCCGCCAAGGAAGAGTTTTGATTCAAATTCTGGAAATTCCTCAATAGCTTCACCGATGTTGAGATCGACCTGCTTATTGAGTATAAAACCTACCGAACCCTCCTTGTTGTGCTCGGTTAATAGCACCACGGAACGCTTGAAATACGGGTCGTGTAAGTAAGGTTTAGAGATTAATAACCTTCCCTTTTTAGGTTTTAAATTATTTGGTGCCATAATTTAATTTGGTGTATGAATATAAACAAGTTAATCGGTTTCTTATTATGCCAAATGCCTAATTTTGTTTAACCCTTGATAAATTTATGACAAATGTTGAGCGAAGAAACTGTATCGGCTGATCCTATTACCCAGTTTAATTCCTGGTACCAGGAGGCAATTGACCAGGAGGTGCTATTTCACGATGCAATGCATCTGGGAACTGTCTCGTCAGAAGGCATTCCTGCTGGTCGAGTTGTCTTGCTCCGGGGTGTTGATGAAAATGGTTTTGTGTTTTACACTAATTATAATAGCCGGAAAGGAAGGGAACTCGCTGCCAATTCACATGCCTCGCTTACATTTTTTTGGCCGGAGATGAAAAGGCAAATAAGGATTGAAGGGACTGTCGCCAAAACTTCAAATCAACAATCTGACACCTATTTTCAATCTCGCCCGAGAGGTAGTCAATTGGGCGCCGCTGCCTCACCTCAAAGTGAAGTCATTGACTCAAGATCTTTTCTTCAGGAGGGGTATGAGGAATTGGCCAGGAAATATGAAGGTGCTGAGGTCCCAAGGCCAGCGCACTGGGGCGGCTTGTGTGTTAATCCTAATCTTATAGAGTTTTGGCAAGATGTGCCAGATCGGCTGCATGACAGGATCCTCTATGAAAGACGGGAAGGTAGTGTTTGGAAGATATCCCGTCTTGCACCTTAATTACCTGGTTTGTAAATTAATCATGTGCTTCCTACCCGCATCAAGATGCTGTGGGTATTGTTGCCCTGCATCTGGTATCCGTTCATTCTTATCTTCTTATAAGCACGGCAAGCGTTGCGGCTTATTGAAATTCCCCTTTATTGTTTCCTTCCTTCGAGAATTTTCAGGAAAGATCGGGTGTAGATTTCTTCAGGGGTTAAACCGGTTGCCATAACCTCTTCTTCTGTTATCGCACCACAGTTCATGGCACTTAAAAAGAAGTTGAGGAGGCCCTGTCCGGTAGCGGCATCATCAAATACATCTCCGACTAATGTTGCCTGTCCGGCTTGTTTAATAAAATTCTTGAGCCTGATGACTGCTTCGTCATAACTTTCCAAGAAAAAGGTGTACACCGCTGCATATCTTATTGCCAATTGGCCGGGATGCAGGTCCCAACCCTGGTAAAAGCCATGGAGTAGGGAGTGCCGAATATGGCCAAAAGCCAGGAGCCATGCTTCGTGTACCACCTGCTGGTTCTCTTCTTTTTGCGTGTTGCTCAATGAGTCACCTTTGTGAGGCCCGACGGGCATTACGTTAGTTGCCCCGTCAGAGATCCAAATGCCCGTTCCAGCCAATGCTACCTTCATCATGTGGTGAGCAAAATCACAAACAGGGTGATCCATTGCTTGATACTTAGCGGTTATGTTGCAAGAGGCCGTATAGTCATATGTTCCAAAATGAGCAGCTACACACCTTCCTTTTCCTGCAGCTACCAATTTCCGTAATACGTTGGACCCATCAGCATCAATGATTGACTGTGTAGTTTCAATCATGATCTCCAGTTTCAGGCTTCCTTTCTCCAACTTTGTGTTGGTCTCCAGTAAATCAAAGAGGTCTGCGAGCGCAGCGACTTGTTCCGGTATGGTCACCTTGGGAAGCGTAACCACGAAATTGTCGGGAAGTTTCCCCCCCGTTGCTGCTGCCAGCGTTGTGATAAATATGTCTAGCGTTCTAATACTTCGCACCTTCATATCCTCAGAAAATGGCTTGATCCGTATTCCGATGAACGGGGAGATTATTCTGTTTCGCATCCCTACCGCCAGCTCTTTCGCCGTAAACACTGCCGTTTCGTCTTCCTCTTCATCAGGCCGATTTCCAAATCCATCTTCAAAATCAATCCGAAAGTCTTCCACAGCCTCACTTTCTAATTTTTCTAGAATTTTCTGGTAAATCCTCTCGCAATATTCCACCTTGCCGGTCAGCTTCAAAGCCCTGGCCAGTGTTGTTGCGTTGGGTGCATAAGCCCAGAAATGGGATTCTGCAGTGCGCCTTATCTTGCTAATGGTTTCGGACTTGAACAGCTGTGCTCCACCGTAAACTGTATGTACCGGTTGGCGGTCAGGGCGGTCTCCGGGATATAGCGACTGAAACGATTTGTTGGCCTTAGCCAGGCCATTTAGAATATCCTTTTTTTTAGCGTCAGGGATCACAGTTGCCATGTCATTTATAATCTAACTTCCCCGGTATGTGGAGTATCCAAATGGATTTAGTAGTAAAGGAACGTGATAATGCGACGAGTCTTTGGTCTCAAACACAATTACTACCTTGGGGTAGAAGCATTCTTTATCGTGAATTGCAAAGTAGTCTCCCGTGTTGAAAATCAATCTATATACACCCGGGCCTGGTGCTACATCCTGCGAAAGTAAATCGTCAATTCGCCCATCTTCGTCGGTAGTGCCTTGTTTAATTTCACTCCATTCACCATCCTTGCGTTCTTCAAGGCTCACCACTACGCCTGCAGCTGGTGTGCCAACTGAGGTATCAAGAATGTGTGTGGTGATCTGACTCATGAAAGAATCTTTTCCAATCTGGATCTAGTGATTTTATTTTGCTCAACCATCGCCATTATCTTCTCAGTTTCCAGGTCATTATTCAGCCTTATTTGTATGGCCGAGAGCATAGTATCGGCAGTCTTGTTGGTGGCAAAAAGTATGAAGATAAAGCCAAATTCCTTTTCATATTCTTCATTTGCAATAGCCAGGTCTTTCAATACTTCCGGAGAGGCACCCGTTGTGCCAGACTGCTCCTCTGCTGCGATATCTGCGGTGTTCTGAAACTTCTCCTCTAAACTCTCCATATCGCCTAACCTGGGGTGCCCTCTAAAGGCGTCCATCCAATCACCTTCCCTGCATCTATGCCAGCAACGTTCCGCCATATTGAATAGGTGGTCCATGGAATTGAATGGAGACAGGGTGGCCAAGTGCTCAACCCATGTCACTGAGCTACAACAAGTGTAGAGCTTATTGCGCATTTCATCTGGTGGCAATGCATTGAACTCTTCGATGGTCATTATACTATTTGATTTAAATGAGAGAATGTCCTAATCCTTTGGCTCAATGTTGACTTGCGAATAATACGCTGGTACAATGAATGAAACCACGATGGGTGGTTATAGAACCAAATCTCCGAAAATTCCTTGAGAATTTTGTCAAAACCATGCAGAAGTTCCGCAAATTCTTCATTGGTCACAGAATCCGGGTGCTTGTCGTACCATTTTCTTTTGGTGTCTGGAAACCAAATACCATATTGATCAGAGAAAATTGCCCATGTAACTTGCACTTCTTTACATTTCCTGATAAAGCGTTGTGTATGAACTGCAGCATACAGAGCCTCAGGTTTTACCTCTTCGTCCGATGACTTCAAAGAATCATTCTTAATACCTGTGCAGTGGGTGATATAGATTCTCATAAATCAGATAAGCTGCCAAACAGGCGCAATCGTGAAACGCCGCCGTCAGGGTAGATATTCAGCCGAACATGCGTAAATGGCCCCTGATTGACGATTTCTTCCTCGTATTCATGCTCGGCATCAGCCGATAAAGGAGCTTGCCGTATCAGTTCGACCCATTCGGCTTTATCTTTCTCAAATGTCTCTCCTTCATCTAACCGACAGCCGTCTATACTGAACCGGTGAGGATAATTGCCTTTAAAGTGCTTATTGTCCAGCACTATTCTGGAAATCATACCCCTTGCTGCCAATTGAATGATAACCCAGTCAACATTGCCTGGTGTTCTATTGCGTTTGGTTTCCCAGCCATCTCCCATATTCTCTCCAGGTTCAGGCATGATAAGGTTGTTCATGTGGCTGAAGAACATATCATTGCAGAGTATCGCCCGGCCTCCGTTGATAGCTGCTGCCAGATCCAGGTCTCCTTCATATTCTGACAAGTCTCTGGAAACACGTCCATATACTTTCAGCCTTGCGACACCGCCATCAGGAAAGATGTTTAGTCGCAAGTGCGTCCAGCTGCCTTTGTCTCCTACCTCAAAATAATTGTGGTCTCCAGGATCCAACGGGGATTTAGCGACAATCTCTGTCCAATCCACAGACTCCGGAAGTTCACCTTTCACATTAACTGCCTCAATGGAGGCATGGGGAGGGTGATTGCCGAGAAAGTGGTTCGTGTCAATATCTACTCCTTCAATGACTCCTTGAGTTGCTAATTTGATGATACACCAATCATTGCCTTCGTCGCGTTTCCTGCGTGATTCCCATCCGTCCATCCACTTACCCCGGTCCGTGTACTTGTCTTCAATAAATACGCCTCTTCCGGGCTGTGTCAGATTCTCCATCTCTGCAAAGAAGTCATCACTGCACGACAGTGGCCTGCCTCCTAACTTGGATGCTGCGAGGTCTGTGAGGTTAGTGAAATCTGGTGCGCTCATTGTCCTAGTTCTGTTTTCGCAATAGGGTTTTCCCCTGTGACAAAGATAGGAATTCCCCTTCCCGGTATACCAACTCACCGTTAACGTAGGTTTGCAGAACCCTCCCTCGCATATCTAAGTCTGAGTATGGTGTTGCCTTGTGCTTGTGATTAATGGATTCTGGTGACGTATCGACCTTTTTCTCTGGATCCCAAACAACAATATCTGCATCATATCCCGGAGCTATTTTTCCCTTGGAATCCAGCCCGACAAATTCCGCTGGGGCCTGGCACAACAACCTTGCAATATCTGTCAGTTCCATATTTCTGGCTGAGGCTCCAGTCCAAAATGCAGGAAGCAAAAACTGAAGGCCTGATATGCCTCCCCATGCCCCTTCAAAATTGTGATCATTCAGGTGTTTGAGGTCAGGTGGAGCAGGGGAGTGGTCACTTGTGATGAAGTCAAATTTTCCTTTTAAAATTGCCTTCCAGAGTTCTTCATTATTGTCTTTCTCCCGGATAGGAGGTGCACACTTGTATAAGGTATTGTCAGCGGGAATTGTCTCCGCATTGAACATGAGGTAATGCGGGCAGGTCTCTACAGTTATTGGCAGTCCTTCTGACTTTGCTGCTTCAATTGGCTGTAGTGAATTTGAGGAGGAGAGATGCACAATATGCGTTCTGCAATGGTATTCAGCGCACAAACGAATCATCATCGCAATAGCATCATCTTCCCAGGACTTTGGCCTGGATGCGAGGAAGGAATTATAATCCTCAATTGGCGCGGAGTCTATTTGAGATGCCAGCTCCGCGTGTACAAGAAGTGGCATTCCAGCTTTAGCAATTGCCGATATTCCCTTACTCAGGTCATCCTCTGAAACATTGGGAAAATCGGTCAGCCCTGAGTCGATTAGAAACGCTTTTATTCCAAATACTCCAGATTGAAGCAAGGCTTCTAAATTGTCCGCATTATCAGGGATTATGCCACCCCAGAATCCACAATTCACATTCAGCTTGCCCTCAGCGGCTTTCACTTTCTCTTCCAATGCTTCAGCGGATGTTGTTACGGGTGTTGAATTCAGTGGCATTTCGATCATTGTAGTGATTCCTCCAGCAGCAGCAGCTTTTGTAGCTGTATCGAATCCCTCCCAATCTGTCCTTCCGGGCTCATTGATGTGTACATGAGGGTCAACTACCCCTGGCATAAGAACAGCATCACCTACATCAAGTACTTCCGCTTCCAATCCCTCTTCACTCCCATCAATCAACATGGATATGACCCCGTTCTCTATGAGTGTAGTTGCCTCAAAAACCCCATGGGGCATTACTGTCCTGTTGCTATGAATTGCTAAAGTGCTCACTTGATTTTAGCTCCCTGGTAGATCCAAATTTCAATTGCGTCCCGTTCTTCTTGTTTCATTCCGGTCTGGTTTGCTTGCGGCATTGTGCGCGTAATGACAGCGCGATTGAGGATCCGGTCGGTCATATTAACAATTTGTTCCGGTGTATCGAACATTATCCCATTCGGTGCGGTAGCCCAGACTTTATCCGTTGGAGTCGCGGAATGGCAATTCGTGCACCGTTCGTTAATGATGGCCTGAACTTCCTGAAAGCTGACGGCCGGCGCATCCTTCAGCCTGGTAGCTGGGTTACTCGGTGCAGTTACCAACGCAAGGGCAATCAATCCAATTACAGCTGCAGGTAGCAGCCACCTGTTATAGAGCTCACCTTGCTCATAGATGTTCCAGAAGTGCTTTACTCCTATACTTACTGCGGACAAACCAGCGAGCACTGCCCAATTCCATTCACTGCCATAAGTGCTGGGGTAATGGCTACTGATCATCACAAAAACTACCGGTAGCGTGAAGTAGTTGTTGTGCAAGGACCGCAACCCTGCCTTTTGGCCAAGAGTCAGATCTAATTCTGTTCCATCCTTAGCGGCTTGAACCAATGCCTTTTGTGAGGGAATAATTACAAAAAACACATTCGCTGCCATTATTGTACCCAGCAAAGCACCCACGTGTATGTAAGCGGCTCTTGCGCTAAATACATTGCAGAGGACATAAGCAGCTCCAGCCGTGAACAGAAACATGATTACAAGGAACAGGAAATTCTTGTTTACCAGCGGTGATTTGCATAGCACGTCATAAAAGATCCAGGATACGACCAAACTTCCGATTCCTATGGCAACGCCTGTGTTTGGCTCAATATCCAGTACTTCTTTGTCGATCAGAAAAGAACTGGCATTGAAGTAATAAACAATAAACAATAGTAAAAATCCTGTAAGCCAGGTGAAGTAAGCCTCGTACTTGAACCAATGCAGGTGCTGGGGGATTTTCTCCGGCGCAACTTTGTATTTCTCAATATAATAGAAGCCTCCACCGTGAAGCGCCCATAAGTTGCCAGCGATATCATCCTTAAGTCCTTCTGTTCTGTTCAAGCTGTTTTCCAGAAATATGAAGTAAAAGGAAGCACCAATCCATGCGATACCGAATACTACGTGAGTCCACCTTACTACGAGATTTATCCATTCCAGAATATGGGGTTCCATATACGCGGTATTGTCATGATAAAGCTTAAAGGCTAGAGCAGAGAGGAGAATAATGCTCGATAGCAACGCGACCTTTTGGAACGTGGCAATGATTCGAGCTTTGGTAGTAATACTATCAACCAGGTCCAGGTCACCTGTTCTCGCCTTTTCCCGGTTAGAAATACGGAGAGTGATGGTTAATCCAACCCACACGACAACAGCGAGAATGCACAATAAAGTCAGCGTTGTCATTTAGGCTTTCTTAGAATTGGGTACACGTATATTTTCAATCATCTCAACTACATCAGCGGGCGGAGGCGGCGTAAAAGTGGCAATGATTCCGGAAACTAAAAAATTCAGGCACATCCCCAACGTACCAATTCCCTCTGGAGATATACCCCAAAGCCAATGGTCAGCATTATTATCCATAGGATTAATAAACTTGAAATAGATGATGTAAGACATTGTAAATAATAGTCCTGCTATCATACCTGCTATTGCCCCTTCCTTGTTCATCCTCTTTGAGAAAATGCCCATAATAATAACTGGAAAAAATGACGAAGCTGCCAGTCCGAAGGCGAATGCCACTACTTGCGCTACAAAACCTGGAGGATTAATTCCAAAATATCCTGCGATTATAACAGCAAATCCCGCAGCGATCCGTGCAGCCAATAATTCTCCTTTATCAGAGATATCAGGTTTAAGAACTTTCTTAAATAAGTCGTGGGCAATAGAACTGGATATCACCAGCAGTAATCCCGCCGCTGTTGAAAGTGCTGCTGCAAGGCCGCCCGCTGCCACTAACCCTATTACCCAGTTCGGTAGCTTGGCAATCTCAGGATTAGCCAGGACCATGATATCCTTGTCTATGGTTAACTCATTCCGCTCCTCGTCTCCTAAATATTGAATTAATCCGTCGTTGTTCTTGTCGGTAAATGAGATCAACTTTGTCTTTTCCCAATTCTTAAACCATTGTGGAACGTCGGCGTATGGCTGCTCTGATACCGATTGTATCAAATTTGTTCTGGCAAAAGCAGCAATAGCAGGAGCTGTGGTATAAAGTATTGCGATGAATACCAATGCATATCCAGCTGAAATTCGGGCGTCTTTAACGCGGGGCACTGTAAAGAATCGCACTATTACGTGTGGAAGCCCTGCGGTGCCAACCATGAGGGCGGCTGTGATAAAAAGCATGTCCAGCATTCCTTTGCTGCCTTCCGTATAGGTGTTAAATCCCAGCTCTGTTTGAAGACTGTCTAATTTGTCCAGGAGCGAGGTGCCAGGCTCAGAGATTATATCACTTCCAAATCCAAGTTGTGGGACAATATTTCCAGTCAACGCCATTGAAATGAAGATCGCAGGTACCAAATAGGCAAATATTAAAACACAGTATTGAGCCACCTGGGTATAGGTGATGCCCTTCATGCCTCCCAATACGGCATAAAAGAACACGATCGCCATACCAATCATCACTCCCGTATTGATATCGACTTCGAGAAATCGTGAGAACACGATACCAACTCCCCGCATTTGGCCCGCTACGTAGGTAAATGATACGAAAATTGCACAAACAACTGCGACGAGCCTGGCTGTTTGAGAATAATACCGATCGCCTACGAAATCCGGAACAGTGAACTTGCCAAACTTTCTCAAATACGGCGCCAGAAGCAAGGCCAATAAAACATATCCTCCAGTCCACCCCATCAGGTAAACTGAACCATCGCGTCCCATAAACGAGATGAGCCCTGCCATGGAGATGAAGGAGGCTGCTGACATCCAGTCAGCCGCTGTGGCCATTCCATTGGCCAGCGGAGGAACACTGCCTCCTGCTATGTAAAATTCTTTTGTGGAGGATGCTTTGGACCATATGGCAATGCCAATATAAATTGCGAATGAAATGCCAACAATGGTGTATGTCCAACTCTGGATATCCATAAATTCTCCTAGCTAATCTTCCTCAACATTATACTTTCGGTCGAGCTTGTTCATCAGGTACACATAGACAAAGATTAAGAGTACAAATACGTAGATAGATCCTTGTTGTGCAAACCAGAATCCAAGCTTGAAGCCTCCAAACCTAATATTATCAAGCTCGTCAACGAAGAGAATTCCACAACCATAGGAGACCACAAACCAAATGAGGAGAAGAACTGCCAGATATTGCAGGTTCTTTTTCCAGTATAGTTGATTGTTTTGTTTACTCACTACTCTTTAGTTTTCTGTGAATTTTATCCAACGACAACAATATTACCTCATTCGTAGCGGGTAATGAAAAATCCGGTTCAATCTGGTGATTGCCAGCTGCAGATACGGCGTCCTTGATGGCCAGCCAGCAGGATAAAGCGCCCATCAACGGCGGCTCTCCCACCGCCTTGCTTCTTCTAATGGTCTTTGCACCATTGGGGTGTCCTTCCAGCAAATTTATCCGGAAGTCTTTGGGTATATCCTGGATATTCGGAATCTTGTAGGTGTCAGGGGAGTAATTGAGGAGATTTCCGTTCTTATCCCACTTGCACTCTTCAGTTGTACACCAGCCGACCCCTTGAATATAGCCTCCTTCAATCTGTCCTATATCAACGCGTGTATTCAGTGAATTGCCAACATCATGTAATATATCAGTTCTAATATTGGTATAGTGTCCAGTGAGGGTGTCTACTTCCACTTCTGTAACAGCCATGCTATAGGCATAGTAGTAATAGGGCTGGCCTTTCCCTATTTCTCTATCAAAGTGAATGTCAGGGGTTTTATAATAACCCGTTGCGCTCAGGCTAACTTGATTTAGGTAGGCTTTCATTATTGACTCTGCAAAGTCCATTGACCGGTCCGTATTACTTGAATCGAAGACCTTGCCACCCTTGAACTCTATCTCTTCAGGTTTTGATTGTACCGTAGACTCCTTGTTGAAATCGTCGCAAATTGAATTTGCTATGCGTCGCTTGAGCTTGTCAAGAGCATTCTTCACTGCCATACCATTTAAGTCTGCCCCAGCGGAGGCCGCTGTTGCGGAGGTGTTTGGCACCTTGGCTGTTGAAGTAGCATTCACCTTAACCTGCTCAGGGTCCAATCCCAGCTCATCAGCTGCCAGGTCTTTGATTTTGGTGTGCAGTCCCTGCCCCATCTCCGTACCACCGTGATTGATCAGCACACTGCCATCTTTATAGATATGAGCCAGGGCACCTGCCTGATTTAACAATGAGGTGGTAAAGGAAATTCCAAACTTAACGGGAGACAGCGCCATTCCTCTTTTTATAAACTCATTTTCTGCATTGAACGCATTTATCTCCTCTCTTCTCTTTTCGTATTCGGATGTCTCCAAGAGTTGATCGTAGAGCGTGTGTAGCAGTGTATTCTCTACTATTTGACCATAGGGAGCCTCGTTTCTTTCGTCAATGCCATAGAAATTCAGCTTGCGTAGTTCCCGGGCATCTTTGCCCAATTTACGCGCAATGCGATCGATGATTTCTTCTATTACCACCATTCCTTGCGGACCTCCAAACCCTCTAAATGCTGTATTGGAAGGTAGGTTGGTGAACCAGGCATTGCCAATTATTCGAATATTGGGCACATAGTAAGCATTCTCAGCATGCATCATCGCCCTTTCCAATATTGCCATCGACAGATCAGTAGAGGAACCTGCATCTGCATTTTGCTCTACATCCATATAAGTTATCAATCCATCATCTGTAAAGCCAGCTTCATACCTCATTAAGAACCGGTGACGCTTGCCGGTCATGATCTGATCATCGTCTCTCCCCAGGCAGATCTTAACCGGTTTCCCTGTTTTGACCGCCAGCAGCGAGGCCCATATAGCTGTGTGGTTTGCCTGCGTTTCCTTTCCTCCAAATGCTCCTCCCATCCTTCTGATTTCCACTTCAACCTCCATTTTATGGATGTCGAGCACTTCAGCAATTAAAGCCTGAGTCTCTGAGGGATGCTGGGTTGAGCTATATACTTTGAGTTCTTGGCCTTCTCCAGGGTGTGCAAGAGCTACTTGAGTTTCCAGGTACCATTGCTCTTGAGCACCTGTCTTGAGTTCGCCGTTTAGAATGTTGGCTGCTTCTTGTCTTGCAGCGTCAACATTGCCATTCTCAATTTTTCGCTGGGGTTGAACCAGTCTTCCGGATTTCATGGCGTCTTCCATAGTCACCACATGTGGCAACACCTCGTATTTTATGATGATTGTCTTCGCTGCTTCCTCGGCGATGTCTTTGTTTTCTGCCGCTATGAGAAAGATAGCCTGCCCTATAAAAATCACCTCATCCTCTGCCAGTACCACTTCGTCATGAAATACTGGACCCATTTGATTCTCACCTGGTATATCTTTATAGGTCAGAATTGCATGTACCCCATCAATTGTCAAAGCCTTGTTGATATCATATGAGAGGATTCTGGCATGAGCGTGCGGGCTGTACACAACCTTGCCATACAGGAGCTGCTCACTGACTTGCATGTCATCGACGTAAATGGCTTCGCCAGTTACGTGGTATTTGGCTGATTCGTGTTCGGTTGCCATCTTAAATAGTATCTGACCAGAACTTCATTAATAAATTGCGTGCCATAACGGTTCGTCCCTCTGCCTCCGCACGTGCATCAGATATAGGTTTAAAATCCTCGTCTATCAGATTTGTAGCAGCCTCAATACTGTCTCGGTTCCAGGGTTTTCCAATAAGGGCGGCTTCTGTCTTGGCCGCTCTTTTGATCTGGTCTGCCATGCCCCCGTAGGCAAGGCATACATCCGTTACCTGACCATCCTGCCCCAATGTGACACTGAATCCCCCACTTACTGTTGAAATGTCCAAATCTTTACGTTTGGAGATCTTATATGACTGAACTTTACAATTATCTTCTGCCAAAGGAAGAGTAACTGATTTAATAATTTCATCGTTAGCTTGTTGTGTTTTACGGTATCCAGTGATAAATTCCCGCATAGGTATTACCCTTTCTCCATCAGAACCCACCAATACAATCAAAGCATTGTAGGCCATGAGCACCGGTGGAATGTCACCAATAGGAGAAGCCGAACCTATATTGCCACCAAGCGTTGCCAATTCCCGAATTTGTTTGGAGCCGAATACTGCCAGCATATCATAAAGTGCAGGAAACTGATCCTGCACCAAGGTCTTCATATGCTCCAATACTACTCCTGCACCTATGTGAATCGCACCCTCCGACTCTTTGACTTCTTTCAATTCTGCTACATTACCCAGATCTAATATTTCCGGAAGATGCTCTTTCAGCTTTGTAACTCTCAGGGCTATATCCGTTGCCCCGTTGATCACCAAAATATTGGGATACTCTTTCTTAATGTCCAGGGTTTCTGCAAGACTCTCTGGCCTGAAGTAGACGTGCTTTTTAGTATCAATGTAAATACTTGAGCTGTCGATGCTAGCCAAAAGCTTGGCTGTATCAGATTCTCTGGCTGTAAATTGATCTTGCCCGTCATTGGCACAGGAGATTGCAGCAGCCTCAGCAATTGACCGGTAGCCTGTGCATCTGCACAAATTACCAGTTAAGGCATCGTTAATTACTTCGCGAGAAGGATTGTTGTAGTTTTTATAGAGGGCCAATAAAGACATCACGAATCCGGGAGTGCAATAGCCACATTGACTGCCGTCTGTTTCAACCATCGCCGATTGAACCGGATGTAAATGACTTGAATTGCCCAAATGCTCTACCGTCAGTAGTTGCTTCCCATGTAACATTGGTAGAAAAACCAGGCACGCGTCTATGGCAGTATAGGAAATCTGCCCATCTGATAAAGAGCCAATCACAACTGTACAAGCACCACAATCGCCTTCAGCACAACCTTCCTTACTCCCGGCATATCCAGGCCGGCTACGCAGGTAGTTCAAAACCGTTGTTATAGGTGTCTCTCCAAATTGATCAGAGAAATTGAGATTGACCAACTCGTCATTCAGCACAAAAGTAATTTGGTTATTGGTACTCATGAATTCAGCCTGTCATTTTACTCCTTGTATCTATCATTTTTGCCAGAATTGAAATGGCAATTTCATCTGGTGTTTCCACCTTAATATCCAAGCCCATTGGCCAATCAATATTGGCTATCTGCTTCTTGGAGGCACTGCCAGACACAGCAAATACCTTTTTAGCCATCGCCACCTTCCTATCACTACCGATCATTCCAAGGTAGGCATGGGGTTGATTGGCGCAAAGGGCAACAATCTCTCGATCGTATGAATGTTTGTGCGTGACCACAGCAATAAATGTGTCCTCATCAAAACTCAGTTTTCTGATGGACGATCTATGCTTGCCCTTTACAATAGCAATGCCTTCGGCTTTCCATGACTCAAAACGCTCCTTCCGCTCATCAATGACAGTAACGTCAAACGCCAATGCTGTAGCGAAATGCGCCAATGCTTTACCAATATGCCCTGCCCCGAATATATAAAGCTTTTTCTTCTTCACTAAAGGTTCAATAAATACAGCTACTGTTCCTCCGCAGCACATACCATGATCCTGCACCAATGCATGCGTGAATATCTGAGATTTACCGGTACAAATTATGTCAAGGGCGTCTTTGATAACCCTCATCTCCAATGTCCCGCCCCCAATTGAGCTGAATATGCTACCATCTCCATAAACCAGCATCTTTGCGCCGATCTTTCTGGGAGTCGACCCCGTTGTATTTACGATTGTACATATAGCCACTTCAACTCCTGATTCCTCGCATTCAGCTAATTTGAAAAAGATCGAGTTCACAGTCATGATTTATGTGCTAAATTTACAATTAATTGATATCGATCTTGAGAAATGACTAAGGAATCCAAAGGTGGCCTATCTTCAATAGTGTACTCACTCAAAGTTGGGCGAGTTGTTGGCTATCGCAATTCATGGAGATCTATGCGTTCCAAGAATACATGCAAAACCTGTGCATATGGAATGGGTGGGCAGCATGGGGGGATGACCAACGAGGCTGGTACCTATTTGGAGATATGTAAAAAGAGCATCCAAGCTCAGCTCACCGATATTCAGGATGAGATTCCCCGAGAGGTATTTGCTCAAAAATCGATTGGTGAATTAGCAGGTATGCCTCCCCTCGAACTTGAGCAGCTGGGCAGATTAAACTACCCTGTGTACAAGAAAAATGGTGAATCTCACTATTCCCCAATTTCGTGGGACGAGGCTCTGGAAACAGCCAGTGAACATTTCAAGGCTGCTTCTCCAAATCGCACTTTTTTTTACAGCTCGGGAAGATCGTCAAATGAAGCGGCGTTTTTGCTGCAGATATTTGCCCGGGTGTACGGGACCAATAATATCAACAGCTGCTCCTATTACTGTCACCAGGCATCCGGGGTAGGGCTGACCAATACAATAGGATCTGGAACCGCTACTATTGAGGTCGAAGACTTAAAAAAGGCAGACCTGATTTTTGTGATTGGGGCCAATCCGTCATCCAACCATCCCCGTTTTCTGACTGAGTTGATGCATTGCAGGAGAAGAGGGGGAAATGTGGTTGTTATCAATCCTGTAAAAGAGCCTGGACTCTTGAGATTCAGCATTCCGAGTGATGTCAGGTCCATGCTCGGCGGAGGATCTGATATCGCATCTATGTATGTCCAGCCAAGGATTGGTGGTGATGTGGCATTGCTTCAGGGGATAGGAAAGGCATTGCTAGAAGTTAAATCCAGGACTGACGAGGGTTACATAGCAGCCCACACTACGGGATTCGATGTTTATGCCGATTGGCTCAAATCCTTAAGTTGGGCCGAAATAGAGGCGGGTTGCCAGGTTTCAGTAGAGAAAATACAGGAGATTGCTCTGCGGTATTCTGAATCGACAAATACTGTATTTGCCTGGAGCATGGGCATTACCCACCACAGGAATGGGGTAGATAATGTCGAGGAAATAGTAAATCTTGCCCTGCTAAGAGGAATGGTAGGGAAGCCAGGTTCTGGGTTGTTGCCGCTGCGTGGCCATAGCAATGTCCAGGGAATTGGGTCAATGGGGGTTACCCCAGCTTTGAAAGAGCAGGTACTTCAGAATTTAGAACAGCAGCTTGGAATTGTTGTACCTGGAGAGAAAGGCATGGATACCATGGCGTGCATGACTGCTGCCAGTAATGGAGAGATTGATGCAGCTTTGTTATTGGGTGGGAATCTATATGGTTCAAATCCGAATAGCGCCTTTGCGTCAGATGCACTAAACAAGATTTCTTTCAAGCTATTCATCAATACTACAATTAACCAATCGCATGTGTTTGGTGTTGGTGGTGAAGTAATGGTATTGCCATGTGCTGCACGTGATGAAGAGAAACAAAAAACCACTCAAGAATCGATGTTCAATTTTGTGAGAATGAGTGATGGCGGCATAGTCCGGTTGAATAATGTAAAATCGGAAGTGGATATAATAAGTGAGTTGGCTGAAAGGATATGTGGCGCAAGTCCTCTGGATTTCTCGACTTTCAAGTCGCATGCTAATATCAGATCCGCAATATCTGCCGTCATTCCTGGGTTTGAATCACTCTCCAAACTAGATAATACCGGAAAAGAATTTCAAATTTCAGGTAGAACGTTTCATGATCCAGGTTTTCCGACTGCGAATAAAAAAGCAAAATTCACAGTTCATCCAATACCAAAGGCAAACAGGAGAGACGGTGAGAATGTCTACTCCTTGATGAGTGTAAGAAGCGAAGGACAGTTTAACACAATCATCTACGAGGACAAGGACCTGTTTCGGGATCAAACGGAGCGTTGGATTGTGCTGATGAACCAGGAAGACATGAACAGTTCTGGAATAGTAGCAGACACTCTGGTGGATATTAAGAGCGATACTGGTGTGATGGAAGCTGTGAAGGTGAGGCCATTTGATATTGCAAGAGGATGCTTATTATCATATTTTCCAGAAGCGAACGTACTATCTTCAACAGAAGTTGATGTAAGAAGTAAAACCCCTGCCTTCAAATCGATACCCGTAACTTTGGCAAATCGCAGGTAATTTAAGACAAATGACCTCTGAAAGCGACAACGGCACTCAGCCAATCGACGTTCAGCCTGAGAAGAATTTTCGGCACTTTCTAGAGAACCTGTCCTGCCCGTCGGTAATTCATTCCAATGGGAAATACGTTTATGCAAATAAGGCAGCGGCTAAGTTGTATAAAGTATCATCTCCTAAAGCACTAATTGGTAAGAAGACACTGGATATAATTGATAAAGATTTTAAGAAGGTGACCCGCGAACGGATCAAAGAAGTTTATGAAAGGGGCTTCACGCCGGAGAGGGAAAATTTGATTGTAGATAAAGAAGGAAAGACAATTATTGTGCAGATCGCGGGTACCTTAATCGATTATAAAGGGAATCCGTCAGTTTTGTTCACGCTTAAGAATCTTGCGGGGGAGCGAAAAGCCGAAGAAGAATTACAGGTTAGTGAGAGTCAATATAGGCAGTTAGTAGAGAACATTAATGAAGGGATTATCAAGTTTGACGCTAAAGAGGTCATTACCTATGTGAACGAGCAGTTTTGTGAGTTGGTGAGCTACCCTTCAAAAGAATTAGTTGGCAAAGCAGGCCGTCAACTATTGTTCACAACCAAAGAATCTAAGGAGATTGCAAGGCGAGTCCTTAAACAGCGATTGCAGGGCGAAGCGTCAACATATGAAGTACAGATACTCACTAAATCAAAAAAACTAGTTTGGGTTTCCATTAATGCTGTGCCCATCTTGGATGAGGACGGGAATTATGGAGGCGCAATGGAATTAGTGACGGATATCTCCTATTCCAAAAAGAGGCAATTGGCTTTAGAGTTAAGTGAGCAGCGATTCACAGGCTTGTCAAAAGCTACATTCGATGCTGTAGCAATTCATGATCAGGGGGAAATCCTGGTGGTTAATGACGCATTTTACGAATTGTTCGGATATAAGCCGTCTGAGGTGATTGGGAGAATGGTTACAGAATTTTGCACACCGGAAAGCCGGGAAATTTTAATGGATAATACCCGGTTACAAAAGGAAGAGCCGTATGTGGCGATGGGTTTAAGAAAGGACAAGTCCACTTTCTATGCAGAGATCTGTGGTAAGGCCATAGTCTATCAGGATCGTAATGCAAGGGTAGCAACAATCAGGGATATTACAGAGCAGAAGTTGTCAGCGGATGCGTTGTCAGAAAGTAGAAGGAGATTTGAAAGTCTCTTTGAAAATGCAAATGACCTCATCCAGAATGTCGATCCTAAAGGGGAGTTTCTTTTCGTAAATGATGCCTGGCTAAGAACGCTGGGGTATAAGAAATCGGACCTACAGAAGATTACTGCGTTTGATATTATTCATCCGGGATCATTAGACCACTGCATGCAGATTTTCGAAAGGGTAATCAATGGAGAAGCGGTACAGGATATTGATGCGACTTTCGTAACAAAGAACGGCGACTTAGTAGAGGTGCATGGCAATGTGACGCGGTATAAAAGCAAGACAGGCCAAATAATGACACAAGGTGTTTTTGCCAATGTTACTCAAGATAGGCTGGCGAAGACCAAGCAGAAAAAGAGTGAGGAGCGTTATTTGGCCTTGGTGGATAATATGAGTGAGGGGGTGTTGCAGGTAGATAATGATGAGAACATTGAGTACGTTAACAATCGGTTTTGTGATATGTTGGGATATAAAAGGGAGGAACTTGTCGGCCAGAATGCGAATACACTCTTTTCTGTGAGCAGAAATGACAGTAAGACAATGAAGGACAAGGTTAGTGAGCGGCAAAAAGGGCTGAGTAGTAGGTATGAATTGCAGATGAGGACGAAATCTAGAGGGGTCATTTGGGTAAACGCCAGTGGTGCCCCTGTCTATGATGGTGATGGGAAGGTTATTGGTTCAATTGGCATCAATTCAGACATTACTCAACGCAAGAAGGTTGAAGCTGAGATGGAGAGTTTGTCCCGGTTCCCCCGTGAGAATCCTTTCCCTGTGCTTCGCTTTTCCGTTGACCAGCGAGTCTTCATTTACAATAATAACCCTGGTGAATCAATTATTAATCACCTTAGCCTAAAGAAGAACATGGTACTCAACAAGCACTGGGAGGATCTGTTTGAAACATCATATAAAAACAATAAAACTGTCCAAGAGGAACTACAGGTTAACAGTGTTTTGTACATGTGCAATATTGTACCGGTTCAAAAATCCAACTATGTGAATGTATACATGTCCGATATTACGGAAGAAAGAGCAGCAGAAGAGGCATTATTGGATAGTGAAGAGAAGTTCCGCTCGCTGGTTGAAAATATGAACGAGGGCGTGATACGAATTAATCTCGATGATACGATTGAGTACGTGAATGAGAGTTTTTGCAAGATTCTGGGTTACTCTCAAAAAGAGTTGTTGGGCAAGACCCGGTTTGATGTCTTGACTGTAGATGATGACTCAATGAAAGAGATCGAGAAATCCATTGCTAAGCGAAAGAAAGGAGTATCATCAAAATATGAGTTAAAGCACCAGCGTAAGTCTGGCGAATGGATTTGGGTTAGCATTAATGGAACGCCCCTCCATGATGATATGGGTGTAATGGTGGGGTCTATGGAAATAGTCGCTGACATTACTAATCAAAAGAGGTTTGAAGAAGAGATCAATGCGCTAAATGTGGGATTGGAGGAAAGAGTTGAAGAGAGAACCGTTGAATTGGAGAAAGCTAACCAGGAAATAAGGTCGCTTTTACAAGAGATGCACCACCGTGTAAAGAACAATCTTCAGATTGTTTCTAGTTTGTTGAATTTGCAAGCCGCAAGTGTTGACGATGAGCATGTTACCAGAGTATTTCGGGAGAGCCAGGATCGCATTCAAACGATGTCATTTATTCACGAGAGTATGTATCTAAACGAATCCATGTCAGAGATCAGTGTCATGGATTATCTTGAACCACTTATAAAAGACAGAGTCAAGGTCAATGCAGACCTACTAAGCAAGATTGTTTTAGATATCAAATTCCCCGATGTCAATTTCAATATTGATACCATGCTGCCAATCGGGTTGTTGCTGAATGAATTGGTGACCAACTCTTTAAAACACGCATTTCCTGACAATCGGGAAGGGAAGATCACCGTGGGGCTGGATATTTTGCCGGACAAGTCGGCTATTCTGTATTACAGCGATAATGGTGTTGGTTTTCACATCGAACAAGCAGGAGACCCATCAAAGTCCTTAGGACTTATACTAATCGACTCATTCGCGATGCAACTGGATGGTAAGTTGAAGCGTTGGGATAAGCCAGGGACTCATTATGAGCTAAAATTTAAGCCTATATAGTTTAGACAAGCTTAACAGTATCACCACATTTAATATTTCCTTCTTTTAAAACCCTGCACAACACCCCACCTCGCCAATCTGCCACCAAGGCATCCTTGAGACCATTCTCTGCCTCATCCATAACATGGCAAGGTGTTGTTTCAAAGGTCACCTCCATTTCAACATTTCCCACAATCAGTTTCTTCCCTTTTGAATTAGGCAGAGAGATCCCATCCAAGAGTAGATTTGCTCGGCGCAATGTCCATGGTATTTCCTTTCCAAGATCTGCACACACCGCTGCCCATGATTCTGACGAAACCACGGTGACCTGTCTGCTGGGCCTCTTTCCTCTTGGATCATTTTCTACACCGAATGATTTCGTAATGTTTGCCTTATCCAATAAATGCATGCT
>DTRK01000307.1 GCA_012965955.1 Flavobacteriales bacterium | reverse complement strand
GGGCTTATCCCATCGCCTTTGGAGAGTACGCCGGAACAACACTATGCAATGCCATGGACATCGCCAGAGGAGGCCAATTTACCAGCGTTCCCAGTGCGTATCCGACGGGAGCCTGGTACACCTATAATGATGAAACATGTGAGTACGAATGCATGGCCACTGAGTATATTTATTGGGCGATGACATCAATTCTTGGAGCCCAGGAGAATCGCCTGACCGACATTCAAGCTGAATGGGATCTGAACACGAGAAGCCTTGTAGAAAACAATGATCCCGCCGTATACGCATTACTGACAAATCCTGCCTATAATATACCAAATGTGCTGCCAGATGGAAGTTATAAGCATTAAGAAGTCTGTTCTTGTGGGTGAGCATGGAGAATTGCAGAACTAAACCTTGTGGCACAAGAACAAAACACTTTCTCCAATGGGAAGCTACAAAGAGGTTTAAGGATTTAGCCTATGCCTTCTGACTGGTTTTTTTCATTTTCTTCCACCTTTTACTTGTAAGCCTTCCCGATAAGGCTTGTACGCCTCAATTCCCCCCCCTTGTAGGTCAAAGTCTGAAATTGCCGATTTGAGCAATTTCCGAGGCAACCTTTTGGTTTTTTAGTCGACAAACCTGCCATTCGTTAGGCAGGCCCAAATGCTTAATACTGGAAATAATGGCAAGAACACGACAAGGGTGCCCACTTGAAGGCAAATCATTGGCAATAATAATATTGCTTTTAGTGGAAGAATATGGCTGGAAAGAACTGAGTGATTTGACCAGGATTGTTACATTTAAAAAGCATCCGAATTTCATAGCCAGTATCAACTATTTAAAGAAAACACCTTCTGCAAGGAAAAAGGTAGAGGATATGTACCTGAGAACAATCGAGCGACAATCTCAAAATAAGTCATCCTTTTGCGGAGCACTTAGTGCCGTATACCTTTAAAAATTCTAGGTAATCATGCGCTCCAGTGCATTTCCCACAACATAAGCGAGCGATGCAGCAGCAGCTCCGAGCAATAATGTTTCCATGATGCTCATAAGCCTGCTACTGTTCGTCACGTAGCTTTTTAAAGCGCCAATCCCAATAAATGCCAGGGAAGTAAGGGCAGAGGAGACATAAAAGAGATTAACATCCATAGGGGAGAAGTAATCCACCACATAAATTAAAAGAGGAACGAATCCCACCAACAGAAAGGAAATAAAGGTAACGGCACCCATTGTAAGTGGGGATTTGTTAGTGGGAATCATCTCCAACTCCTCCTTCATCATGGTATCAACCCATCGGTCTTTATCCTCGGTGATCTTCGCCACTACCTGCTCCAACAGCTCCCCTTCAAATCCCTTGGCAATATAGATGTCGCGCACCTCCTGGACCTCTACATCCCTAAGGTTATCAATCTCCCAATATTCAATTTGTTTGTGCTTCTCATAATTCTGAAGCTCCGATTTCGTGGATAGATAGCTGCCTACGGACATCGCAAACCCATCTGCAATAAGGTTGGCAAATCCCAGTATGATCACAACCGAGCTGTCCAGATGAGCGCCTGAAGCTCCCGCCACCACAGCGAAAGTGGTTACACAGCCGTCTATGCTGCCGTATACAAACTCTCCCAGGTATTCCTGAATCTTCTGTAGTCCGCTGCTAGCGCCGTGAATGTGTTCCTCTGCTGGATTAGCCATGAATGGAGTGATGTTGAGTACAAAGCTAAGAAACATCAACCAGAGCATTCAATGTGGCATTATCTATCTTTGCTAGGTAACATGATTGATAAAATAATTCTACATTAACTGTTATTAAGTTCTGACAAAGTGAAACTAACTTACCGTCCGTACCAACTCAAGCTCAAGCATCCATTTAAGCTGGCGTACGGCACGCGCACTGCAACGGATATCGTTCTGGTAGAACTGGAACACGAGGGACACACTGGTTGTGGGGAAGCATCATTACCACCGTATTTGGGGGAGAGCATTGAAACTGTAACTGCTTTTCTCAATAAGATAGATACATCGCAACTCGACCCTTTGAGGTTTAGAGAAACTGTACAGTATTTAGGAGCGCTCGATTCAGACAACAACGGAGCAAAAGCAGCTGTTGATATAGCCTTACACGACTTGCTAGGTAAAATGGAAGACAGATCTTTGGCTGACCTAATGAGTATACCAGCTTCCAGGCCAACTCCATCTTCCTTTACAATTGGCATGTCCACACGAACCGAGCTGGAATCAAAACTTAAAGATGCATCTGACTATCCAATCATTAAGCTGAAGCTGGGAGGTGATGATGATAAAGAATTGGTCAAAAGCTATTTAGACCAATCAACTAAACCATATTATGTGGATATTAATCAAGGATGGAAAGACAGGCAATATGCACTGGATATGGCGGCCTGGCTGGCAGAAAATGAATGTCTGTTTATTGAGCAGCCTATGCCTGCGGGGATGATTGACGAAACATCGCTATTGACTCAGGGTAGTTCACTTCCGATTATTGCAGATGAGTCGGTCAGGAGGCTTGGTGATCTAGCTGCTCTCAAAGGGGTATTCAATGGAGTAAATATCAAGCTCATGAAAAGTACTGGGATCTTTGAGGCTATTGGAATGATTGAAGAGGCCCGTAAAATGGAATTTCAAGTATTGATTGGATGTATGGCCGAGTCTTCCTGTGCGGTTACTGCTGCAGCTAACCTTGCTCCATTGGCAGACTGGGCGGACCTGGATGGCCCGGCGCTTATCACCAATGATCCATTCACAGGAGTGAAAATGGAGAATGGAAACATGATCTTGCCTTCAGGACCAGGGTTAGGTATAGAGAAAGTATCATTTCAATGAGAAGATCTTTGATGATGCTATTATTAGTGATAGCGCTGTTAATCACTGCTCAAAGAAGAACTCTAGGATAACTGGTATTCACAAGCAATTAGTTATAATTTATGATTATTGGTCCAGGAATTCCTGCCTCCGTTTCTTTCTCACGATATTCAATGTTCCCGAGCATTGAGTTTGTGAGAATTGATATTCTGGATATCAATCAAGAAACTTACACGAATCTGGCAAACGTTAAGTAACATCCTGTGCATAACTTTCGTTATATTGGACAATGCACTGTATCAGTGATTAAACTTATACGTTTTGCCTCCACCGAGACCTACTGCTAATCAAGACGACATACCTTCCGCCAATAAGCAGGCGAAGCTGTTGGGTAAGATTGGAAAGAGCATTACCTCAGCTCGCTCAATTACGAAGATCGTTGAAGATGCCTATGACAATGTAAATGCCTTAATGGACGCTGCGGTATTCTCGATTGGGATTTATGATGAGGACACTGAAAGGCTTGTTTTTAGAGGCGTAACTGAGAAGGGCAAGGCTTTGCCTGAGTTCTCTTACTCTGTCAAGGAGAATGATCAACTGGCGGTTTGGTGTTTCAAAAACAAAAAGAATGTGGTCATAAATGATCACGCTAAGGAATACAAAAAATACGTTTCGAAAATAAAGCGACCTACAGGAGGACGGAGTCCTGAGTCAATTATCTACCTGCCGCTTAAATCCAGGCGCAAAGCCCTGGGAGTGATAACTGTTCAGAGTTTTGTCCCTAACACCTACTCTAAATATCACATCAATGTACTGAAGAGCATTGCGATCTATGCTTCCATAGCGTTGGAAAATTCTCGATTATATGAAGATATGGAGAAGAGTATTCAGCGCAGGACTGAAGCCGTGCAGGTTTCCCAAGACAATATCAAGGTTCTAAGTGAAATTGGACGGCAATTGACTTCGACTCTCGATTTCGAAACTATATTCAATAAGCTTCATAAGAATGTCAATCAGCTGATGAGCGCTGATGTCTTTGGCGTGCGTATATATCACCGGGGGAGGAACACCATTGAATATAAGTTCGAAATGGAAAAAGGTAAGAGATATGCAACAATGGAGGTCTCTATGGATGATGATAATAATTACTCAGTATGGTGTATCAAGAACAAGAAGGAGATATTTATTAATGAAAATCTAAAGGAGCATAAGAAGTACACCAAAAAGATAGTAGTGCCCGATGGGGAAATGCCTCATTCGGTCATATTCTACCCGATGAAGTTCGGCCGAAAGGTTGTGGGAGTTATTACGGTGCAGAGCTTCCATAAAAATGCCTACACCAAGTATGATTTAGACATTCTGAAAACACTCTCATCTTACACGGCAATTGCCCTGGAAAATGCCAGGATATACGAGAGCATGGAGGATAAAGTCAAGGAAAGAACAAAAGAACTTCAGGCAAAAAACCAAGAGTTGGAAAAGCTCTCTATTGTGGCCAGTGAAACTGACAACTATGTTATTATCTCGGACCGGAATGATAAAATTGAGTGGGTTAATGCCGGATTTACAAGGATTACCGGTTATCAGTTAAAGAATATTTTAGGATTGACCGCAGCTGAGGTCCTTAGAGGTACAGACACCGGGCAATCAGATGCTCTGGCCATTGCACGGAGTATCAAGACAAAAAAGCCATTTACTTCAGAGATATTGAATTATAGAAAAGATGGGACTCCTCTTTGGCTGCATTTGAATGTCACACCAATACTCAACAAGAAAAAGGAAGTTGTCCGATACGTCTCTTTGGGAAGTGACATTACAGGGTTGAAGCTGTCTGAAGAGGAAATATCCAACCAAAATGCAATCATTGCAAAGAAGAATCAGAATATCACCAGCAGCATCCGCTATGCCAAAAGAATTCAGGAGGCGATCTTACCCCTAAAGAGTACACTTTCCGAGCATTTCAAGAAGTCCTTTATCCTATATAAGCCTAAGGACATTGTGAGCGGGGACTTTTGCTGGTTTTCTTCTGTTGTCTCACAGGGTCGTAAATTGAATCTAATTGCAGCAGTGGATTGCACCGGGCATGGTGTGCCAGGTGCGTTTATGTCGCTCATAGGAAATAGCTTACTCAACGATATTGTCAATACACGTCGGGAATACAGTCCGGATAAAATACTGGAACAAATGCACAAAGGCATCTTAAGATCCCTCCACAAAGGAGGTGATTCACCTGATGGCATGGAGATTGCCTTATGTGTTATTGATGATAAGGCGAAGGTTATTGAATTTGCCGGTGCAGGGCGTTCCCTGGTTTCAATACAAAACGGTAAACTGAAAACCGTTCGAGGTAGCTTGCTTCCACTGGGGATGGGGTTGAAAGCAACAGCACGAACGTTAAAGAGAAGAAACAGGTTTGAAAAGACAAAAATTAGCTTCAAAAGCAATGACACCTTTTATCTGTACAGTGACGGGTATTGTGATCAATTTGGAGGCAAGCACGGACAGAAATTTATGACCAGCAAGTTCATCGATCTTCTTAAAGGTATTCAGGATAAGACCATGAGGCAGCAGGAAAAGGTGCTGGATGAAACCATGGAGGATTGGAAAGGGAAGCTGCCACAGTTGGATGATATCCTTGTTATTGGAATAATGGTTTAGACAGTGTCGGTATGAAATTGATCAAAACTGACAGGCGCTGCAGCAACTGCATCAATTACAAAAGACTCTCCAAAAGGAGAGGATTGTGCTTATTGGTAATGCACAATGCTTCAGAGGACAACCAATTCATCGACTCCCGAACAGGACAACCGCCTGAGACAAGCAGTCTGCGTGCTATCGTCCCATCTTTTTGCTCGTGTATGCATTTTCAGAATGCATAACTTGGGAATGAAGTGGTGAATGCGGACCAGTCCTCGAGGCGATAGAATTAATTATTGTCTATTTTTGATAATACCTATTCTCCTTAAAGGCAGATTTGATAGTGATTGATAAAGACAGTGAAATTGAAGGACTGCAGAGGAAAGCCTTTTACCTTGAAGTAATAAGTTCTTTTGCAGCCAAGTTATTAAGCGCGAATTCAATCGATGAGATCGTATGGCTCGTCGCTAAGCATGCCGTTGGTAAACTTGGATATTTCGATTGCATCGTTTACCTGTTAGACGAAAAAAAAAGCCTGCTGTACCAGAGAGCCGCACACGGTCCTAAGAATCCAGAGCCTTTTGACATTGAGAATCCCATTGTAATAAAGATGGGGAAGGGAATAGTAGGATCAGTGGCTGAGACTGGAGTAGGGGAGATCGTGGGTGATACCAGCCTTGATGCCCGCTATATAGTCGACGATGAGTCCCGAGCTTCTGAAATCACAATTCCCATACTGTCTAAGAACGAGGTAATTGGCATTATTGATTCGGAGCATCCGGACAAGAACTTCTACAGCCAGGATGATTTTAAAGTATTGACTACCATTGCCTCAATGACATCTGCCAAATTAGATCAGGTCAAAATACAGGAAGAACTACAGGCGCATAAGCTATTGCTCGAAGATACGGTGGAGGCCAAGACACAGCAACTTCAAATGAC
>DTRK01000306.1 GCA_012965955.1 Flavobacteriales bacterium | reverse complement strand
CGCTGCCAATGACAAAAAGCGATCTGAGATCATCCCAATCAATGATCAGAACTCATTGGAGTCATTGGCAGAAGCATTGATCTATTTTCATGAGAAAACAGGCACAAGGGTCACGTATGAGTACATCATCTTCAAAGACTTCAACGACGAAATCGAGGATGCCAGGGAGCTGGCCGAATTCTGCAAGCATGTCCCTTGTAAAGTGAACATTATCGAATACAACCCAATCGAAAATTGTGACCTTCAGCAGGCAGATTACGTGAAGGTAAATGCTTTTGTCAAGTTTCTTGAATCAAGGAATATCATCGCCAATATTCGCAGGAGCCGGGGGAAGGACATTGACGCAGGTTGCGGGCAGCTGGCGAATAAGAAGAGGTAGACGACTTCATTTCACTGTTATACTGGGAAACACGTCCTTTACCTTTCCCCAGACAAATTCACCATAGGTTACTTCGTGACTCAATTGGCGAATATTCATTTCATCCCATTTTCTTGGAGTGGACGGGGGTACGTTATTCACATCGGCGTCTCGAAGCAATCTGCTATCAATTGGGATGAGCCTTGAATTCCAGGAAGGATCAAAAAAGAATGGAAATGACATGCGGTCATTGCCGGAGGTATTCCTCACCCTGTGCAATGTTGCCTGATATATTCCGTGGGTCCAGAGCTCCAGCATGTCTCCGATATTGATCACAAAGGTGCCTGGAATCGGTGGGGCAGAGATCCAAGAATCTCCTCCACGAGACTTGATCTCTAACCCCCCATTTTCATCCTGTAATAAAATGGTAAGGAAGCCCATGTCGGAATGTTCCTGAACGCCCCACTCCCCCTCCATACCCTCCTGATATGGATAATTGAAAATTCGAAAGAGCATGGTAGGGTCAGCGCCATAGCGAATTGAAAAATATTCCCGTTCCAACCCCAATCCCAATGCCACTAGTTGCATAATCCTATTCCCAAGATTTGCCATATGCTTCAAATAGGCAGTAACCGTAGGCTTCATTTCGTCTAGCTCCGGCCATTGATTAGGACCGTGCATAGGTGTCTTTTTGATCACTTCAGGGTGTGACTCCCCATGTTCTATACCGAAATAAAGGCCTTCCTTCAGATCAGGAATGCCGGAAGTGAGTTCCCCTTTGAATGGGAAGTAGCCCCTCCATGAAGCACCACCCTTCTCCATGGCTATTTGCTTTTTTACATCTTCCGCTAGAGAAAAAAAACGTTTGGAGCAATTGTAAAGCAAACACTGAATTTCTTCAGGCACCTCATGATTTTGAACGTACATGAATCCCACATCCCTTAAGGCGGCATGTACTGAGAGAGCGTTTTCGTCCTCAGGAAGAGAGAGATCAATTATAGGTAAAGTGTCCAATTAAAGTTGCTATGCTGCAAATATATTGGAATCTACCTTTTCCCAACGAAACCCCGGCTGCTTTAGCCGTTCAGTTATGGTGAATTATGAGTTTCTCCTGCCAAAATCCCATCTTTCCTCTCAGGGTTACAAGGTAGATACCTGGATTTAAGCCAGCAAGAGAAACAGATATATTGTGCTCATCAGCCACAGCGGTAGCACCTGCTACAATCCGTCCACTTATGTCTTTTACTTCAACCACTACGTTGGTGGTAAGCGGTAGGTCCGCCTGGATTATCACATAGTCATCGGCCGGGTTTGGATATACGCTCAAGTTAAAAGAACCTGCCAATTCTTCAGTAGCAACCGGAGCTGTTCCCGTATCTCCAGGCCCGGGAACGAAGTCCTGCATTAAGTCATGCAATGGCTTGTCCAGCACATTGTAGGGCGATACTCCCTCGTAGCTATAGTTATATGCCACATAGTAGCCATCAGGAAAAGTTGATGTAGAGATATCTGAGAAGAACAAACCGCTGGTATTGCCAACATCACCCGAGTGCCCATAGTAATCGTCACCATCAATATCGTAATACTCCAATCCGTAGCCGTAATCCCAGGAAGCTGCAGCTATGGCCTGCATCTTAGCCAGTGAAGTGGCGTTGATCAATTCTTCTGATTTAAGTGCATGAAAAAACTTATTGAGATCCTCTGGAGAAGCGACAATATCCGCCCATCCGTGATACAATGTTGCATCTACGATGGTAAAGTCGATCATAGGCGGAAGCTCCCAATAGCATCCCATGTGGGGGCCTTGCAATTCGTCAGTTGTTGGAACACCCGTATCATCAAGGTTCAACGGGCCAATAATATTGTTTTGAATATAGTCAGCTGCTGATAAGCCGGTGATGTTCCTGATGATCATTGCCAGGAGCGCATAATTCGTATTGGAATACCCCCATGCGAAGTCAGGCGGAAAGTTCTCCCCCTGCTCTGCCCCACAGAATATTGCTTCTTCCAACGTGAACGTCCGCGTGAGGTCTGCCATGGCAGCCATCCGGCAAGAGTCGTTATCAGCCAGATTCGCAATACCACTTGTGTGGTTAAGCAAATGCCTGATCTTCACGGGTGCACTGCTGGCAATAGTGTCATTCACCAGGGACGCTCTCAAGTACAGGGCGATGTCATCCTCTACGGAGAGTAAGCCGTCTTCCTCCAGCATCAGTGTAGCCGTAGCCATGAACATCTTTGTGATGCTACCTACCCTGAACCGGTCATTTGGCTGAGCAACAACATTTGGATACCCACTTGTAAACCCAGAGATCGCTTTGCCTGTTGCTCCGCTCCATTCCCATTGGTCGGGCACATAAACACTTACGACCAGACCAGGGTTAAACACGTTTGTGGGAAGTGCAGAAGCAACCAGGCTGTCCAGAGAACTGACCAGAGAAACTGGCGGTGATTGTGCTGCCGCGTTAAAATATGTACACAGTGCAATGCCGATAATTATCGCCGTCTTTTTCATTGTTTGATGAATTTATCTGTGAATACCCCCTTATCATTGTGTACACGCACCACGTACATTCCTGGTGCAAGGTAACTAAGATCCAGAAGGTATTCGTTTGAAATATTTTCCTCACCCCACACCTGTGCGCCTAAGGCACTGGTGATTGTCAGGCAGTTCAATTTTCCTTGCAATGATATATGTAATTCCTCCTTTACCAGCACCGGGTAAAGTGCAAAGCCGGTCTGGCTGCGTTCTTCAACACCCACCTGGGGATCTGGATCAGGGTTAGTGCTGCCTTCCTTGCCCATAACGCGTATATCATCCAAAGCTATAAAATTGTCATCGTCTGAATTATGGAGAAACCCTATATAGACCGTTTGATTGCTGTAAGGAGTCAAATCCACAGACCACGGAGCCAATAACCCTGGATACTGAATAGTGGAGGTTAAGTTTAGCGGCACAGCATAGTCAAGGTCAGCATGGACTACACCTTCAGAGAATTCTGTTTCTACATCGTTGATATTCTGAGCAAAATGCATGAGCGTATCAGCAAGAGTGATATCGTAATAGAACCACTCATTGTCTGAAATTAGAACGGTGTAGCCATCCATATACAAATCACCAACTGCAGGGGCTGAACGCCAGCTCAGCGTGGCAGCGGTGTCCGCCAGATCAATTGGGGGAAGCATCAACCAGTTCCTGTTCCCGTAAGCAAAACCTTCCAGCCAGGAAGCGCTCATCGCCACCATCTCGAGGCTATCAGTACCACCATTCGCCAGATTTGCGACAAACCAACCGCCTGGCAGTCCGTTGGCGGCTACCAGACCGTCTTCATCATAATCCGTGAAAATACTGTCCTCGATCTCCACATTTTCCCAGGTATTGAAGTCTTCGTAAAAGAGTGTGTCCAGCAATTGTGCATTGGAGGCTGCAGCTGCACCCATAAATAGTATGGTCAGTGTAAAGTTTCTCATGATTTCGTGTGTTTTATTATTTCGGAACAAATCTATTTCACACTCACTGTGCATGGAAGGAAGAATATCATTATTATAATATATCATATTACATATTTTTAATATATTTACTCTTATTATATAGTATATTAATAATATTTCATATCATGTCAAAAGATGTAGTTTTTGAGTTGATCAAGTCCATGTCGCAGGCTGAAAAGCGGTATTTCAAGCGGTATGCTACCTTACATTCAGAAAATAGAACCAATAAGTATGTCCGACTGTTTGAGTTGCTGGGCAAACAGAAGAAGTATGACCGGGTGGCTTTGGAGGGCATTCTAAGACCGACTCACTTCGCTCAAGACAAGAGACACCTCTACACCAAGATACTGGAATCCCTTGCTGCTTTCGGACGTGGCGGATCCATCAACGATCAAATAGGGACCATGGTGAGTTATCACACGATCCTGCGCCAGAAGGGCATTCAGCCTTTTGCCGCCAAAGAACTGACGCGGGCAAAGAACCTGGCTTCAGCCAGCGAAAAATACCACGACCTGATTAAAATATCCCAGCTGGAAACCTCGATGTACAGGGATGAAACAGATCTTGAAAGCCTGGAAGATCATCTGCGGGAACGTGCAGGCATACTCAGTACGGCTGCTAAAGCTATGGAATTGGATATTCAGTTTGAATTGGAATACCTGAACATGGTGAAATGGAACAAGGAGATAGAGGTAGTACGCACAGTACAGGAATCAAATGCCCTGAAGCAAATTATTGGCAAGTCAATATTTGACCTTGAAGAATCCGTGCTTTCATCAAAGAGCAGGATCTACAGGAGGTATATTCTTGGGCTCTTCTATTTCTTCCAGAACAACTTGACAAGAAGTGGACAGGAATTTGAAAAACAGTTGGACATATTTGCCGAATTCCCTCACAATATAGAAACCAACCCAATGATGTACCTGCGCAGTCTTGGGAACAAATGCCTGATGAATGCCAAACGGAGGAGAAAAGGCTCATTTGAGGAAGGCATGCTTGCAATCCAGTTATTTGATCCACCTACTGCACATGGCAAAACATACAAGCTATATCTGATGTATATGCTAAAACTCATGAGCCTCGTTGAGGAGAAAAACTACAGCGGTGCAGTAGCGCATATAGAAGCCAGAGAGAACAGTAACGTCGAAGCACCCAATATACACAGCACCTGGTACATTGAATGGATGTACGTATGCTTCAACTCAGCGTCTGCCTACATTGGCATAGAAGACTACAAGCAGGCGCTCCGGTTTATCAATGAATTCCTCAACAAGGCGGATCCACGCCTTAAGCAAGACACTTACTGCATAGCTCGCGTCATCAACTTATTGCTGCACTTCGAATTGGATAACAGGGATCTGCTGGAATACCAGCTGGAATCTACTCAGCGATATTTGAAGTCCAGAAAACGCCTCTTCAAATTTGAAAAGGCAGTACTGCAATTCATCAGGGATTCGCTCAACCTGCCCCCAGAAGATCCAAATACTCATTTATTTCAATGGCTGAAGAGAGAGCTCATCAAGATACAGCAAACGCCTTTGGAGAAAAATGTTTTTGCCTACTTCAATTTTATGCCCTGGCTGGAACGTAAAGTCGATTAGCGGATGTATCCATGGGAAGCAGACTGTTATTGACAGAGATTCAGTTATGCACTTTGATCAAGTGTTTCGATCACTGACAAGGTAATCTTGATGTCTTGCGTGGCAATTCCAGTCAGGTCGGCTACAGTGATGTCTTCATCGTTTCTTTGGATTCCATGGTTTATCACTGCACCAACGGTTGTCAGCTGGTCTTCACTCATCACGCCTTTGCCCACGGCATGACACACTTCGCCATGAGCCAAACATTGCTCAATACTGTCGCATGCTACAATGGATGAAGTCGCTAGAATGTTCTCGTCCAACTCTTGCTTGCCTGGTGTATCTGATCCCATTGCCGTGATGTGTGTACCAGGACGAATGTCAGAGGCCAGCAACAGCGGCGAGTCTGAGGGAGTAGTGGTAACGATGAGATTGGCCTTGGCAGCTACAATGGCCGGCGTTTGGCAGGCGGTGATCGTATATTCTCCGGACATATCCTGAATAAAGGCATCCATCTTTTCAGAAGATCTACCATGTACATATGCTTTTCTGCAGTTTGTAACAGTTTTAAGCCACTCCAGCTGCAATCTGGCTTGAATACCTGTCCCGATGATCCCTATGCCTTCCACATGGCCGGGAGCCATATGTTTCGCAACCACCGCTCCTGCAATTGCAGTGCGCTGATCTGTGAGATAACCCTCGTCAAGCAGTACCGCCTGCAATTCTCCCGTTGTTGCACTAAATGCGAGCATCATCCCATTGCTGTTCGAAAGACCGAGGGCTGAGTTTTGGGAGAAACCTGAAGCTATCTTGATAACATAGGACGCGTCGCCAGTGATATGACCGTACTTGATATGCACGTCTCCCGGAGGAGAATCAAAACCGAGGTGACCTACCGGGGGCATATTCACCTGATTTAACGCAATGGCAACCATTGCTTTTTCGATTTGCG
>DTRK01000305.1:752-20306 GCA_012965955.1 Flavobacteriales bacterium | reverse complement strand
ATGGGATGACCATAGCAGTAATTGATGCGGGCTTCAGGGATGCCGACTCAAATCCCGCATTTAATTATCTGTTTTCTTCGGGGAAGGTGTTGGGAACCTGGGATTTCGTGGATGGAAATGATAGCGTATATGACAATGGCCAACACGGCCTGTGGGTGCTTTCCATCATTGCATCTAATATTCAAGGTGTGCTGGTTGGAGTTGCTCCCGAAGCCTCCTTTTACTTGTTCCGAACGGAGAATACGAGCTCTGAATACTTGATAGAGGAAGACAATTGGGTGTCGGCAGCTGAATATGCTGACAGTGCCGGGGTTGACATACTCACCACATCCCTGGGCTACAAGACATTCACTGATACCAATATGAATCATACATATGCCGATATGGACGGCAATACCACCCGTATTAGCAGAGGTGCGGATAAAGCGGCAGGAAAGGGGATGCTTGTGGTGAACTCAGCAGGCAACGCAGGCGGTTCGAGCTGGCAATACATTGTGGCGCCAGCGGATGGTGATAGTGTACTGGCGGTCGGATCTGTTGATGATAGTGAAAACTACTCTTCTTTCAGCTCTACGGGCCCGTCTTCAGACGGACAGATAAAACCCAATGTGGCGGCTATGGGAGGGGGGACAACAACGATAACTACCTTTGGGGGAACACAAACCGGAAGCGGGACTTCATTTGCGGCCCCTTTGATAGCTGGGTTGGCGGCATGCCTATGGCAGGCCCATCCAAACGCTGCAAGCATGGATGTGTTTAATGCTATTCAACAAAGCTCAAGCCAGTACTCAAATCCGGACGACCTGCTTGGTTATGGTATTCCTAACTTTATGACAGCCCACTATATTCTGGCTGGCTTACCAGCTACGAACGATGAGGACGGGGATGGCGTTCCAGATGTGGATGATAAATGTTTGCTCACCCCATTTCCTGTTATTGTCGGTACGGACGGTTGCCCGGTTAACTTCGAACTCAATTCATTTTTGGAAGCAATGGAGAATCCTTTTGGCTCGTCGCTCTCTTATCTGTACTACTCAGAATCAGATGAGCGATTGGAGGTTTCATTCTTTGATATCTTAGGGAAAAAAGTGGCTGAGCGTGAGATCACCCTTGTAGGTGAAGCCTATAACACCATAGTTTTGGCTGGTTTGGACGATTTATCCCAGGGACTGTACATTGTCAAAATCAAAAGTGGAGAGAAGAGGGGAAGCAGAAAGCTGATTAAATACTGATTGAGGGTACTCCGTCTGGCGACTTAATTTTATCTAATGTTGAAGGCCAGAAGCTCCTCTTCTTCAATAAAACATGCCAATCGATCTCCGGCCTTGACAGGTCCCACACCCTCAGGTGTTCCTGTGTAAATCAGATCACCTATCTTAAGGGTGAAGTACTTTGATACATGTTCTACTATTGTATCAATACTGAACAGCATGTTACTCGTATTGCCAGTTTGAACGCGTTTCCCGTTGATATCCAGGTGGAAGTTGATGTTTTCAATATCACTAAATGTTGACTTAGGTACGAACTTTCCCAATGGGGCGGAGCCATCAAAGCCCTTGGCTTTCTCCCACGGCAACCCCTTTTCTTTCATTTTGCTCTGGAGGTCCCTTGCAGTGAAGTCGATCCCAATGCCAATTTCGTGGTAATATTTATGGGCGAATTTTTTCTCGATGTGTTTTCCAAGCTTATTGATCTTTACGACCAGCTCTACTTCATGGTGCACGTCGGTGGAGAAATCAGGAATGAAAAAAGGTTGGTTGTTCCTGATTAAGGAAGAATCAGGTTTCATAAATATAACGGGTTCTTCCGGAATCGGATTGTTGAGCTCCTTAGCGTGGCTGGCATAGTTTCTTCCAATGCAAATTATCTTCATTGCCGTTTATTTTTGTTCCAAATTTGCTCTATTACTTTGATGGTGTACTTGGGGAAGTCTCCTTTTTTCATCCAATTCAAATAAGATGGCTCTACCTCCCGAACTTCTGTGACCGGCCTTCCCTTGTGCTTGCCGAAGTTAAACACCTCAACCCCATCATCGTTGTATGCAATACGCCCTGCAAAATCCGCAGTTTTTCGCATTGTTGAGTATTCTGCAAGTGATGGGATGTCATTTTTAATGGGAGTGAGGCTGTTCTCCTCCTCGCTGTGGTACTTTATTCCTTCATAACGCGCTAATTGCGCGAGGAATACCTGGAAGGTTGCCTCTATATCGGCCATGGCATCATGGGCGTTTTCCATCACCGCGCCTGTGTAAAACTTATATGCGCCTCTCAACGTGCGCTTTTCCATCTTGTGAAATATGTTTTGGACATCAATTAAGTGCTTATCCGCGAGGTCAAAATTTATTTCGTTCCGAAGAAACTCCTCCATGAGCAGCGGGATGTCGAACTTATTGGAGTTATAGCCTCCCAAATCACAGCCTTCCAGCATCCCAACTATTTCTGCTCCCACCTCTTTCAATGAAGGCTTGTCGGCCACATCCGCATCTGTAATTCCATGAATTGAGGAGGATTCTTCAGGAATAGGTATGCCTGGATTGATCAGTTGATTGTACCGTTCTAAGGTTTCATCTGGGTTTACCTTAAGTATACCAATTTGAACAATCCTGTCGTGGGAAACATTAACACCGGTAGTTTCCAAATCAAAGAAGGCCAGTGGCCTGGTGAGATTTAATGTCATTTATGTCTTTTTACGCACAAGATGCTGGTTCTCTTCCCGAATCCACGGATTCAAGTCATATTCGTACAAGGTCAATGGTTTCGCGCATTGCTCATATCCGCCAATGTTCACCACCTCGTGTAATATCCTCGTCTCAAAATTACAGAATACACCTGAATGATGGGTACTAATTGGTTTTGAGGTTGATGAACTTAAACGATACGGAGCCTTCTTCAGCTTTGCCCTTAAGGGTTATTGTTTCTTCATACATTTCATATCCATCTGATTCTATCGTCAACGTATAAACTCCCGGGTTGTTAATAATCAGCGTGTAAAATCCCGTTTTCTGATTAGCACCAAAGCTCAAAGGAATTTCCAGGTTGGGATTGTCGATTTGAACATGTGCGTCCTTGATAAAGGGGTTATAGGGATCGTTAGTGGGCAATTGTAGGCGAATTACAATTTGATAGGGGAAACGGACCCTGTATATGTCCAGGTCACCAAATCCGCCCTTGCGTAATGCGGAGATATAAGCTGTCTTGCCATCATCCAGAAATGAGATGGTTCTGTTATCCATTGCATCATTAATGGGGTATCCAATGTTCTTTGGCTTTGACCAGCTGTTGGATTCTCCTTCCCACTGGCTGGTAAATATGTCGTAACCTCCCATACTATTGTGTCCCTCCGAACAGAAGTACAGGGTTTGCCCATCAGCGGAAAGGGTAGGGAAGTCCTCATTGTACTTAGAATTGACTTGAGGGCCCAGGTTCTGCGGAAGCCCCCATGATTGATCAGGCAATCTTCTAGACATATAGATGTCCAGGCCTCCTTGTCCTCCGGCTCTGCTACTGGTGAAGAACAATGTATTTCCATCTGCGGAAATAGAGCAGGAAGTTTCCAGGGCCGCACTATTGACATTGGTGCCAAGTTTGACAATTTTTCCAATGCGGTTTCCGTCTTTTTTGGCAACATAGATATCACCCACTTCCTTAATGTTGTCGATGTACACAAACAACCTGTCAGCATGATCAGAAAGGCCGACCGTTTGGTCATCAAATTCGGAGTTTATGTTGGCATTTCCCCTACCTGCTTTTAAAAAGGCACCCTCTCCATAAGGCGCTAAATAAATATCGGATTGATAAAACCCATCAAACTCCAGTACGCCTCCTCGTCTCGACGTAAACACAATGAACGACTCGTCTTTGGCTACAAAGGGATAATAGTCCGGATACTTGGAATTAATGTTGGTGCCGAGCTTTTCAAACACAATTGCCAGTTTATCACGTACCAGCCATTTCCCATTATTACACGTTTCTATCCTTCGATCAACCTGATCGGATCGCTCTTTACCTCCAACTTCCTTGTACTTCTCAAACGACGCGATCGCTTCCTTGAATTTTAGACTATATTGATAGCCTAGCCCAAGGTCAAAGTACACTTCGGGGTCTACCTTGGCGTGTTTGGTACACTTTTCCAGGTATGTAATGGCCAGCGTTTTATCAATATTGGTACGCAAATAGCAGATTCCCAACTTATGATTGTATTCGGCATTGCTCCTGTCTCTCTGCAGCAGTTTCTTATACACGCCCATAGCGGCTTTGTAATTGCCATTGTTGAAGTGCTCTTTCGCCTCTCTGGGATCAAGGAATTGCCCAGCACTATCTGGGGCAATGAACACGAATAACAATATTGGAATTAGTAAACGATATTTAAGATCAACCCGCATGCACCTATCTGAAATGACCTAAGAAAGCTACAAAATTAGTACCAGTATAACCAATGTGTTGCCTATTAGATGGATTTGAATTAGTCTTCCCTTTCGAACACATAGTCTTTAATAATTTCAGCCTCATACGAGCCTTTGTCATATATGTTCAGGGGTATTGCCTTCGACTGGTAACCTTCAGGTTCTATCAGCAGCTCATATTTGCCTGATGGCAAGATAATAACATAATTGCCTTTTTGGCTCGGGACATAGGTATACCTATCTCCGTAATTAATATCGGTAATATACATTTTTGTATCAGGAAGTGGAAGCTCCTCATAAAGCACTTTAGGGGCGACATAGCCTTTTTGCTTTACCTCTGCGTTGCGGATCTTTACAAATGTCCATTCCGGATTGTCCTTGGGGAATTTCTTAGCCGAGAATGCTTTTTGCTCGCCATCTTTTGTGAAGTACAACATCGTTTTGTATTCATAGCCGGGTTTTACAAGTACTTCTTTACTGCTTTCATGGGCCCATCTCCCATCATACCAGGGGTGTAACTCATCTGGTACCATGATCGTTTTGCCGCCTTTGGTGTAGTAGTGGATAGTTTTGTAAACACTATAGTCAATCAGTACTTTCTTCCTTATCTGTCCTCGTATTACGGTAAGCTGATTTTCCACATCGTTAAAGTTAACTCTGTATATATCCAAATCTCCAAACCCGCCTTTGCGATATGCAGAAACGTAAGCATATTTGTTGCTTTCCGTTTCACTGGCCCTATTCCACCTTGCAGAAAATGAAATGTTCATATTGTCTTCAGCAGTGTTCAATGGGTATCCAAGATTGGCGGGAGAGGCCCACTGGTCTTTTTCAACATTTCTTTTTGACACAAAGATGTCGTAACCTCCCATACTTGTATGGCCTGCAGTGCTGAAGTACAACGTAGCGCCATCATAGGAAATTGAAGGATATTCTTCGTCATATTTGGTATTGATCTGTGGGCCAAGATTGAAGGCCTCACCCCAGCTGCCATCAGGCATTTTCCTTGATACGTATAGGTCCATTCCGCCAAATCCTCCCTGAACATTGCTGGCGAAATATAAAAGTTGGCCATCTGTTGTAATAGATGCGGATGACTCTATTGTAGTTGGTGTATTTACGAAACCGCTAACAGACTGCAAGGATCTCAAAGAGCGACCTTTCTTTTCTGCCAGGTAAATGTTAGCAAAAATGTTTTGGAATACATCATCTACAAATATCAATACGTTGCCGCCTTCAGGAGAGATGCCCCCTACCTCTTCATCTGATTCAGAATTCACAATACCTACATTCGCCGCTTTTCCAAATTCTCCTTTTTTGACACGCGACATGTAAACGTCTGAGGTATAATATCCATCGTAGTCCAGAAGATTTCCGCGGTTGCCCTTTCTTCTGGAACTGAACACTAAATAAGATTCGTCATTTGGCACGCAAGGAGTAAAGTCGGGGTACGGTGAGTTAACTTTTTTACCAAGGTTTTCGAATGTGATCTTCAACGGGTATTTAATCAGCTCTTTTCCATTGTGACACATTTCAACTTGTCGTTCAGCCTCTGCCATAGCGATGGGATCTGTGGTCAGCTGCATGTACTCATTGAACAACTTGATGGCTTTATCAAATTCTAAAATAAAATGATTGGCTTTGGCAAGATCTGCAAGTACTTCTGGATTTGATTGGTCTTCCTTCCAGACGGATTCCAGATAGGGGATGGCCAAAGATTTATCACCGTTGATCTTAAGATAGCACTGTGCGATGATGTGTTTGTATTCCAAGTTGTCTTTGTCGGCATCGAGAAGTAACAGATACTTTTTCAGTGCACCTCGAAAATTCCCCATTCTTAACAAGTCCTTTTCGCTCATCCCCTCCTCTACACCGAACTCCTGGGCGCTTACGCTTGAATGAAGCGATACCAGTACCAAGATGCTGGTGGCTGCTAAGAAAAGAAATCGCTTGTATAGGCAAACCATAATGGTGGTAGCATATTAACATTCTTGATTAATCAATATTTTTAACCATTAAGGGGTTAATAAATTTTCAATGTCTTTAAAAAAACTGTGGCAATTTTGCTGCAAATGAATTATTAGCTGAACCCTTAAAAACATCAAAAAATGAGAACGGGAAGGGCGGGTTAGTTTTTCTTTTCTAAGTTGATGGGAGAAAGGTCAATGCTCTTTTCAATTTCCTGATAGGCAGATTCTTCAGGCACAAAAATATGTTCGACGTGCATTGTAACACCATCTACCTTATATTGAATACGATAATCTTTCCCCGGAGTGAGCATTATTATGTACTTACCAGTATTTGCATTCGGCTTGTACAAGTCAGGCATACGCAACGTATCTGCGTTATCGTATACGTAAATCTCAACAGCTGAGACGCCATCTTTCTCCTCTTTTATGGACAGCACACCCCTCAATACAGTAAGTGCTATTTCGTCAAAGTCATAAAATTCGGCTTCGTAGATATCTGAAGCCCCTAATCCCGAGTTGGTAAAAGAAGAATAGTACGCTCTTTTACCCTCAGAATTCAGCGAATAGTAGCTGTCATCTGCCGTGCTGTTGATAGGGTATCCCACATTGATAGGCTGTCCAAAATTACCTTCGTCATCTATTTCAATGAAGAAAATATCCTGTCCTCCAATTGTCTGATGGCCGTTGGAGCTGAAAAATAATATACCTCTATTGGGATGGAGAAACGGTGTGATTTCATCATATCTTGTGTTAACGTCTGCGCCTACGTTTTCCGCCTCAGCCCAATTACCATTGGGCAATCGTCTGCAGCGATAGATGTCTTTTCCGCCATAACCACCTGCTCTATCACTAACAAAGTATAAGATCTGTCCATCAGTGGATATTGCGGAATGTGACTCCCATGATGCTCCATTTACATTTCCCACCAATATTTCTGGTTTAGACCAATCTTCACCCAGAAAGTAACTGTGAAATAGATCTCCATTACCATCTATGTTCTGGTATATGAATAACTCTTGGCCATCTGGCGATAAAGATGTAGCCACCTCTGAACTGGACGTATTAATGGCTGAACTTATGGGTTTGGGTACACTCCAGGAGCTGCCTTCCGCATATGAAATGTAAATGTCCTCTTTGTACTTGCTCTCATTGTCTTCGTCATTTCCCGTGGCGTCTTTTCTCTGAGAAGAGAATATTAGCATACTCTCGTCACCTGAAAGGACAGGACCTATGTCGTTGTATTTCGAGTTAATACCATTAGGCAGGTTGCTAACCTCAACATTCAATTTATTGACGATCTGAATTTTACCAAATGAACACATGGCTATGTGTCTGATAATTTCTGTTTGCAGTTCGTGTTTGCGCGATAGCAGTATCGCACACCTTTCATAATGATCAATCGCTTTGTCAAACTTGTTAATAAGGTGATACGCCCGCCCGAGATAGAAGTAAGCGGTAAGAGGGACGTTGTGTTCTGTAGGTGAGCTTGGATTATAGCTTTTTGATACGTTTTTAACCGCCCTCTTCAAATAAAATACGGCGAGCTCAGTTTCAATACCGGATTCGAGGTGACATCTTCCTAGTTTATAATAAATGTTGGTATTCCCCCGATCAAGCTCAGCAAGCTTGTTGTATGCCTCAATAGCCAGAGCATAGCTTCCTTCCTTCATGTATGCTCCTGCTTCCTTAAAAAGAGATTTAAAGTCAAGTGAATTGTCTGGAGGTGAAACTGGCGAAGCGACTACCGAGAAAGTAAAAGTCAGGGTGAGGGTAATGTTCGCTAGTACTTTCTTCCAATGTCTCCCCACCCAATCCCTTTTCATCGGATTCTTATCTCGTAGTGATTTTCACGTATTGCGATTCTTTATATACTTCCCTGTTGGTGATCGCATCGGTATTATAGTCAGGACCTTGCACCATCGGTGTAATTTCAAACTTGATCAGGCTGAGCTTAGCTCCTTTGTTTTCCAATGATCTTGAGAGAACCCATTTTGTTTTATCACCTCTTACCTGAGCCAGCTTTTCATTGGTGCCATATTTTGAAGTTGGAACCTTTGAGGCACTGGCTTCAATCAACACTACTTGTTCATAGCCTTGCTTGCTATTGGCTGCCAGCTCCTCTATCATTTTCTTATATTCTGCACCATTGGTTTTGATGAGCTTAACGTTGTAGCCAAAATGTTGTTCAAATGAAGAGACCGTTACCTTAGCGGCTTTGACTGGTTCATCAGTTTTGAACGTGAACGAGCCATCATCCGTTTTCTGGAGAGAAAAGACAATCTCCTTGCCATCAACTATTCTCAACACTCGAATTTCTGCATCAACCATTGGCCCATCCGTCGGGTCCAGCTGAAATAGGTAGTTGTCCATCTCAGGCAGATTGGTAAAAATAAATAAACTGTCCTTGTTCATCTCTGCTGTCATCAAGGCAGCTCCTCCCCTTGATTCCAGTAACAACAGTTTCTGTACAATGGGCTCTTTTCCTGAAGGCGGCTCCACGGAAGCAATATCAACTCCGCTCGTTGTTATCTTGCCCTCCTTACTGATCATCTTGTTAACTTCCTTGTAAGATGTCTGAGAGACCTCGTCTAATACTTCTGTTGCAATTACCGAGCCTTCTACCATATAACTCACTTCATATGCAGCTCCTGGAAGTAGGATAATAGTATACTCTCCTGTTGCCGCATTTGGCGTATACTCTGTTACTTCTTGAGTCGCTGTGTCTTTTACAGCTATTTGGGACTCTAAGGCAATTCCATCTTCAATTTGTACTTCCATAATACCAGTTAACATGGTAAGTGGAACAGTTGGCCTCGATAGCAGATCAACCAAATAGAGATCCGATCGACCGTACCCTACATCAGCGTTGATGGACGAATAATACCCACGTTTTCCATCTGGAGACTCCACGTAGTAAATATCGTCCTTGGTAGTATTAATTGGATACCCTACGTTGGTAGGTGTGGTCCAGGTGCCATCATCGTTCAGATCTGAGTAGAAGATGTCATATCCTCCCATGCCCTGGTGGCCCTTGGAACTGAAATAGAGCCTTTTCCCATTTGGATGGATAAAAGGTGCATCATCGTCGCCAGCGGTATTGATCACATCACCCAGGTTGGTAGCTTCAGACCACCCCCCTGTTGGCAATTTAGTTGCCATGTAAAGATCCAATTCCCCATACTGGGTAGTATTCTTACCACTTCTATTGCTTGAGAAATAGAGTGTCTTGCCATTTGGTGTAATAGAGGCGTGCGTTTCCCGAGCAGGCGTATTAATAGTTGGCCCGAGCCTATCCGGAAGTGTCCAGTCGTCACCCATGCGATAGCTCAAATAGATGTCACCACCACCCTCCGTGTTGTAGGTAAATAGTTTTTGGCCATCGGCAGAAAGACTGATCACTGCATCGTGGTCAGGTGTATTGATTCCGCCCCCAATCTGTTCTGGTGCTGTCCATTCTCCTCCTTGCATGAACGTGATGTAGATATCTTCAAAATACCTATTGTCAAATTCCAGGTTGTTTTCTGGCCCGGTGCTTCCTTTTCTGCGAGAGGTGAAGATCATCATTGTTTCTTTCGCTGTAACCACCGGAGTGTAGTCTCCGTACTCCGTATTAATATTTTCTCCCAAATTGGTGATCTTAACATTAATTGGATTGGCCATTTGTTCCTTGGCATAGCTACACATCTCCAGCTGTCTTGCGACGTCTTCTTGCATGTAATGCTTCTTATTCAGCATTTCCGCAAACTTATTGTAATTGCTTACCGCGGAATCTAGCTGATCGCTTAAATGGTAGGCTTTAGCTAGCTCGTAGTATGCTTGCTGAGGAGCGTTCTTTTCAGTAAACGCAAGATCATCGTAGTTGCGCGTTGCTTTCTTTATTGCCTTTCGCAAATAGGGAATTGCTATTGCTTTATCATCAGCAAATCTGTTATAGCTAAATCCTATTCTGTATTGGATATTGGCATTGTCCGGTTGCAATTTTTCCGCTTCCAGATAAACGGGAACTGCCAGGTTGAAACTTTCATACTCCATGTGATACCCGCCCTCTGTAAATAGCTGCCGAAAGCTCTTAGGTTCATCTGAATTGTCGTCCTGCGAATGTGTAGCTCCCGCAGACAATATAATTCCCAGCACTAAGGCCGTTCTGATAGAGCATAGGGTAATGATTTGCTTAATGATTGATCCTTTCATGTTGATAGGTTATTCTTACAGACTTGTGATTCTATAAATACATTGTGCAGATTCGTCTCTAAAGGTATAAAAACTAACCTGATTTTAGTCCCCTAGATCAAGAACTTTTAGTTCCACGCGACGGTTTTTAGCCATTGCTTCAAGATTTTCATTGCCGTCATCGTCCAAATTTTCGGCGATAGGCTGAGTTTCACCATAGCCTTTAGCGACCATTCTCTTCTTTTCAATGCCTCGTTTGATAATTTCATTAACAACTGCCTGTGCCCTGTCGTGGGAGAGCTTCATGTTGTAATCATGTTTCCCTTTTGAATCTGTATGTCCTGATATTTCAACAACGAGTTCAGGCATGTTTTTCATCAGCTCAAACAACTTATCCAATTCTGCCCTTGAATCTTCCAATATTAAAGTTTCATCATGGTCAAAGAACAAGTGTTCAAGAACAATGCTCTTACCTACTTTTATTGTTGATAGTTCAATTGGTCTGTTGATCTCAGAATATGCTGAATTATTGGCGATGTAAAGATTTTCAGAATGGTACAGGTGACCGTCTGCTTCAAATGAGATATTATAATTCCGTCCTTGAGGAAGAATTAGGAGATATTTACCAGTGACTGTGTTGGGATTATAAATTCCATATAACTCACCAGTTTCATTATCTGTAACAATAATTTCAGCCAGGCCAGGCACATTTCCGAATTGATCAGCCACCACCCCGGTAAGTACAGTAAGCTTTTTGTCCTCCGCTTCAGGTAAGCTGATCATATAAAGATCTTGCTCTCCAAATCCCCCAGGTTTATTGGCTGCGTAGTATGCACGTTTTCCATCAATGGAAGTGATGTAAAACATGTCATCGTCCGTGGTGTTGATTGGATAGCCTATGTTTACCGGTCTTGTCCATTTCACTTCCTCAGAGCGCTCAGATGAGAAAATGTCAAATCCTCCTATGCTCTTATGGCCATTCGAACTGAAAAGCAGTTGGATGCCATCAGGATGGAAGAAAGGTGCATCCTCGTCATAAGGCGTATTTATCACAGGCCCAAGGTTGGTAGCCAGGCTCCATGATCCGTTGGGTAGCATCGTGCATGAATAAATATCACGCCCTCCAAAGCCCCCTGCTCGATCGCTGACAAAAAACAAGGTCCTTCCATCTGCACTGATAACTGCATTCGTCTCCCAGGCTTGAGTATTGACATTTGGCCCAAGCTTCATCGGTTTTGACCAGGTGTCGCCCATAAGCTCGCTTCGATAGATATTGCCATTTCCATCGTCATCTTTATAGATAAAAAGTGTTTGACCATCAACTGACAAGCCTATTGTGGCTTCATGACCTGAAGTATTGATATTCGTGTCGATAGGTAATACTGGTTGCCATACTCCGGATTCTTTGTACGAGACGTAAATATCCTCATAGAACTTCCCGTCTTCCGCCAATTGCTTTCCAGTGCTCTCCTTTCTTCTGGAGGTGAACATCAATAGTGCTTCATCTCCGGAGATTACAGGACTATGCTCTGTAGCATCACTATTAATAGCTGATCCAAGATTGGTTATAATGACATTTACCGGATTCTGTATCGTTTCCTGTGCATTTCGACACATTTTTATCTGGCGATTCGTCTCTGCAATTTCATCCGCTTTTTTCTCATCAAGGTATTCCTTGAATTTCTTATAAACGGCAATAGCAGTATCCAATTGATAATCCAGGTGATACGCATGTGCCAGATCGCGCAAGGCTTGAGGAGGGGCTTCCCTCTGTGTATGATCATCATAGGTATAATTATCAGAGATGTGCTTAGCAGCGTTTTCCAAAAAAGGAATGGCTCCTATTTTTTTGCCACCGGCATTGATAAAACACACTCCTATCTTCCACTTGATATTGTAATTCAGAGAGTCCATCGCATTGAGCTCAAAGTAAACCTTCAGGGCTTCCAGGTAGTTCTCAGATAGCAACAGGTTCTCTGCAACAAAAAACTGCTCCTTGAAAATCTTGTCGGTCTTTTTATCCAACTGCCCAAGGGAGGCGTTGAGGAACAACAACAAACATGACATTGTAAGAAGAAGTTGTGATCTCATAATTGGCAACTGTAAGGTCAATCAAATTTCTCTATTCAAGTCAAATTGCTCCAAATAGTCTGCCACCTTTCGCAAAAACCTCCCCCCTAACGCACCATCTACGACACGATGATCATATGAAAGCGAGAGAAACATCATATGTCTGATACCAATCGTATCTCCATCTGGAGTTTCTATTACGACCGGCTTTTTCTGTATGATGCCTGTAGCCAATATAGCTACTTGAGGTTGATTGATAATTGGTGTGCCCATGACATTGCCGAAAGAGCCGACGTTAGTAAGTGTAAATGTTCCGTTCTGAATGTCATCCGGCCCCAATTTATTGTCTCTTGATCTTTTGGCCATATCGTTTACGGCTTTAGCAATGCCGTACAAATTCATCCTATCAGCATTTTTGATAACGGGTACAATCAAGTTTCCCGACGGAAGCGCCACTGCCATTCCGATATTGATGTTCTTTTTCACGATAATATTTTTGCCATCAACCGTGACATTGATCATCGGGAAATCCCTTATGGCTCTCGACACAGCTTCCACGAAAATTGGTGTAAATGTTATCTTTTCACCTTCCCTGGCCAGGAAATCATCTTTGATAGAATTCCGCCATTGCACCATTGTCGATACATCGGCCTCCACAAATGAGGTAACATGAGGCGATGTATGCTTGGATTTAACCATATGGTCAGCAATGAGTGTTCTCATTCTGTCCATTTCAATAATTTCATCCTCACCTGAACTTACGCTGAGTGTAGGTTGAACCGTGTCTGAGGTGGCTGGCTGGACTGGTTCAGTAGTTGTGTCCACAGCGCCCGTTGCGTTAGTCTGTGGTACACCACGCGTTTTTACATACGCCAGTATATCTTTCTTTGTAACCCTCCCATTTTGTCCATTGCCCGAGAGACGTTCCAATTCCTGGATGGTAACATTTTCCTCGTCTGCTATTTTCCTGACGAGCGGAGAGAAAAATCTGCCTTTATGAAATCGTGGAGTTTCCGAAGCAACTGCGCTTGCAGATGGAGCTGCACTTGCGATTGTAGCAGCAGTTTCAATTACCAGTTCTGGTGTAGTCTCAGGTGGAACCGATTCTCGCGTTGATACCTCCTCTGGAACAGGTGCTGACGCTGGTTCTGACGACGCAGCTGGTTCAGCATCTGGAGTGCCGGGAAGATTGGGTTGTTCTCCAGCTTCACCAATTATTGCGATAGCAGTTCCCACCGCTACCGTATCTCCTTCACCACACAAAATCTTTAAGAGTACACCAGCCACAGGGGCTGGAATTTCTGAGTCCACCTTATCAGTGGCAATCTCAACTACTGATTGATCCATACTGACTGTATCACCTTCCTTCACCAGCCATTTGGTAATCGTTGCCTCCGCAACGCTTTCTCCCATTTTAGGTAATATCAGTTCTGTTTGTGCCACTTCTGCCTCCATTTTACGGACAGCCAAAGTTAAAATTTTTCGAGTAGAAAACGATAGTATTGAAGGCTAAAAACGACGGGTTTTATAGGACTATTTGCGACCTAAATTCTTTAGTCCTCTCCAGATAACCAAAAGATCATTTAAGATACTATAGTCCTTGGCATAGCGCAAGTTGAGATCGTGAATCTCATCCTCTGTAAGCGAAGTCTTTTTCAATGCGTCAGACGGGTTGAGTACACCTCTTTTAATTTTTGGGTATAAGGAACCTGTTGTCTTTTGATGCGGTATGTAACCCACCAATGATTTGGATCCCAGAAGAACAGATAATAGATTCATATAGAATCTTAAAGGGTTGCCACAAATAAAAAGCAGCACGGGACTCAAGGCAAGAAGGCCCGGTACGACTATCAAATCGAGCATTCTTTTGTTCCGTTGATTCTCCAGTTTTGCAATGGTGCTGAGCTCTATCATGTACAGATCTTCTGCAGCATTGATGGTACTGCTTCCAATAATGTGCATACTCTCTGGCGGGGCGATTTTATATTCCATTTTACTTGCACCTAAAGTGGCCATTTGGGTTATTATCTGGCTGATTGGCAGGTCATCAATACAAAACACGATTGCGTTTATTTTGTGAACCTGGACCACATCCGCTAGTTGTTTTAGCGTTCCCAAGTGAGAAGGCAGATCAGAACCACTTAATGGCCCAGGAGAAATCCATCCTCTGAGAATAGGCTTATCAACGGCTTGATTCAATAAATGAGTGACTCGCTCAACCTCAGTTTCATTTCCTATTACGACGGTATTCTTCGCTTTAGCTTGATCGCCTATAATGGCACTGGCATTTACAAGTTTGAGAATCCCTCGCACGCCAGCCGTAACCAACATTGCCGAAATAGCCCCCAGGAGAATTAGAGCGCGTGAAAAACGCCAGGACTCAGGTATGAGTGCGTACAGGATCAATATAACAAATGTCCCAAGAACAATGCCTCTTGTACTTTTAATAATTCCAACGGGTTTATCGTACCCCCCGCTTAAATATACAGCGCCTAGCCATATTAAAATATATGCCGGCACGGCTATAGAAATAAATTCAATCGGGTAGTAGGACCCATCTGATAACATAACTTTTGTCTCCCAGATATCTCGCATAATGATCATACTTCCAAAGATCAGAGCACTATCAAAAAGTGGAAGCAAAATCTTTGTCATCATGCGATTAATTACAGATAAACCAGCTCTTAGGTAGATGGCCCCTTTAATAAGCGTGCTGAACAAGTTAGCATTGTTCTTGCTGAAATGCTTGTTAGCAAAAATCACCATGGCATTGTAGAATATGAACACGTAGTTCAAACTGCTTTTCTTAGTGCTTTCACCTTTGTAATGTATGATGCGTGTTTTTGGAAAGTAGTAATTCTGATAACCTTCCTGGAGGAGACGGTATGACAGGTCAATGTCTTCGCCATACATAAAGAAAGCTTCATCGAGCAGCCCTGTTTTGTCTAAGGCCGACCTCCTCAGCAACATAAAAGCCCCTGATAATATTTCCACTTTATGGACTTGATCTTTATCGAGATATCCTACATGATATCCATTGAATGTTTTCGACTTTGGAAATATTCTGGCAAGGCCAATCATTTTACAAAAAGCAACCCAGGGAGTTGGAAGGCCTCGTTTAGATTCGGGAAGGAATTTGCCCTTTCCATCAATCATTTTTACGCCTAACCCTCCAGCCTTCGGGGTATCATCCATAAATCCAACGGTTTTAGAAAACGTGTCTTCTTCAACAATTGTATCTGGATTTAACAAAAGGACATATTCTCCCGTGGAAATAACGATGCCCTGATTGTTTGCTGCAGAGAATCCTTTGTTGTCAGTATTTGCAATTAGTCTGACTTCCGAAAATTTCTTGCCGAGCATTTCCAGAGAACCGTCTACCGAATTATTGTCTACAACTATCACTTCCATCTCTGGCAATAGGGTTTTTGCCTTTAATACAGAAGTAAGGCACTGGTCCAGAAAGTACTTGACGTTGTAATTGACAATGATTACAGAGAGCTTCATAAAAGCCGAAAAATTGGTGCTGCTGGATTGAGGATGCTTATACTGTTATTCTATCGGGCCAGAACAGTTTCATAGGGTGTTCTATTGATCATACACCGTCCCAAAGTAACATCATCGACATATTCAAGTTCGTCGCCTACCGCAATTCCTCTTGCAATGGTTGTGATTTCAACGTTGGCGTCTTTCAACTTCTTGAACAGGAAGAAATTGGTGGTGTCTCCTTCAAGTGTGGTGTTCAACGCTAATATCACCTCATTTATTTCACCCTGATTCACTTTAGAAATTAGGCTATCAATATTCAAATCATCTGGTCCGATCCCATTCATTGGTGAAATGATGCCACCCAGAACATGATACACTCCTTTAAATTGTTGTGTGTTCTCTATAGCCATGACATCCCTAATATCCTCAACGACGCATATCAGGTTTTGATCCCTGGAGGAGTCGGAGCAGATCTCGCAAATGTCGGTATCAGAAATGTTGAAACACGATTTACAGTAACTGAGCTCTTTTCTCATTTTAATGAGGGATTCACCGAGGGAAACTGCCTGCGCTTCCTCCTGACGCAGTAAGTGAAGTACCAATCTCAGCGCACTGCGCTTTCCGACACCAGGTAACCTGGCAAATTCATTAACCGCATCTTCGAGGAGTTTAGACGAGAAGTTCATATCTCAAAAGTACTATATTACAAAGAGAATTCCTGATTAAGAGTCCAAAATCTCAGCGGTCTTCTCTGCAATGATTTCCAACGCTAGATCGATGGTTCTCAAATGTGACCTGAAGGCCAGCACAGCGAGGCGTATGGTAAATTTTCCCTCCAGGTTGGTAGACGACAGAAATACGCGCCCATCTTTCAGGATTGCTTCCAGGAGTTTCTTGTTGAACCCATTAGCATCTCCGGATTCAGGAACATAGCGGAATGTAGTCACCGATAGTTTAGGAATTTGGCCAACTTCGAAACCAGGTATTTCGGCCATTTTCGCATGGAAATACTGTGCAAGAAGGAGTTTTTCTTCCAGGCAAGCTGTGAACGCCTTTGTTCCGCACAATTTCAGGGGCATCCACATTCTCAATGCCCGAAAATGCTTGGTCAACTCAGGCGAAATGTCGGCAGGGGAGAGCTCATCTTCTACATCTATGACATCCTGCAAGTAATTTGCTGAGAATCGATGTGTGTACTGCAAATGCTTTCTATCCTTAACAAGCAGAACACCCAAACCATAGGGGAGAAATAGACTTTTATGCGGGTCCATCACTATCGAATCAGACAAATTCATTCCTCGCAATAGTTCCTTTCCACTCTTGGTCAGTGCGAAAAAAGCACCGTAGGCGCCATCGATATGATACCAGATGCCGTGCTGGTTGGCGATTTTACCGATTTCCTCCAAGGGGTCAATTGCGCCAACATCTGTAGTTCCAGAGGCAGCTACTATCAGCCAGGGAATTAGGCCTGCTGCTTTGTCTTTTTCGATTTGTTCTTCCAATTCATTCGTAAGCATTGCATAATCTTCATTAACTGCAATGAACGTCCTTTTCGCTTCCGCCATTCCGGCAATATTGATAGCCTTATCAATGCAATGATGAGCTTGGGTGGTAGTATAAATAACACATTTGTGGTAATCTGCTCCTTTTAGTCCCTTTGCGTCTCTGGCGGTAACAATGGCAGTCAGATTCGCAATACTTCCTCCAGAACACAAGTTGCCTGCAGCCGACTCAGGATAACCTACCAGATCAGACATCCAGCGAATTAGCATATTGGTCATGCGAACAGCCCCCGGGGAAGGATAAAATACACCAGCATATCGATTTGTGATTGCGGCGATGTAGTCGCCAAGGGAGGAGTGATAAAGACCACCCCCAGGTATATATGCCAGGTGTCCTCCAGATGCGGGGTTCAGCCCAGGTTTTTCAACGTTTTCCTCGAAAAGGAGAAGTGCTTCCTCTATCGATATCGGTTCCCCTGAAATAGGGGAGCTATACAATCCAGCACCCTGGTCTTCGGTGATATTGAAGGCCTTATTGTCCTCTATTTGCTCAATGAATCTCTCGGTATATGCGACTACCTGATCCCGAACTTCCTTGCGCTGGGCAGCGTTAGGTTCGAGCGCAGCGGATTGACGTTCGAGATACAGGATCTTATCCCTCATAGTGTCTTAATAAGTATTTATGAATTGGAGCGTAATTATAACGATTTCTTTTTTCTTTGCTCCATGTCGCCTTTGTTCGTCCTCGTAATTGTTATCGCCTATTTCTTGCTCCTTGTGCTCATTTCGCACTATACAGCGAAAGGTGCAGACAATGAATCATTTTTTGTTGGCAATAGGAAGGCGCCATGGTATTTGGTGGCATTTGGGATGATTGGAGCCTCCCTTTCTGGTGTGACATTTATTTCAGTTCCCGGATGGGTTGAGGCCAGCCAGTTCTCTTATATGCAGATGGTTCTTGGCTATCTGGTCGGTTATTTTGTAATCGCCACGGTGTTGATGCCGCTGTATTATAGATTGAATTTAACCAGTATTTACACCTATCTGGAAACAAGATTTGGATTCTGGTCCTACAAGACCGGGGCGATGTTTTTCTTAATATCCAGGATAATTGGTGCATCCTTTCGATTGTTTCTGGTTGCCGGAGTACTTCAAATAACCATGTTCGACGCCTGGAATGTGCCTTTTGAGTTAAATGTCATTATTACCGTTCTTCTCATCTGGCTGTATACGGCGAAAGGGGGAATTAAGACCATCATTCGCACTGATGCCCTGCAAACCTTGTTTATGCTTGTAGCAGTGGCTTTGGGCATTTCTTTGCTCGCCTCAGATCTTGATTGGGGCATAGGGGAACTGTATACACAAATATCGAATAGCGACTATTCGAGAGTCTTCTTCTTTGATGATTGGAATGATAAAAAGCATTTTGTAAAACAATTCTTGAGCGGTGCGTTTATGGCCATTGTGATGACTGGATTGGATCAGGATATGATGCAGAAAAATCTGAGCTGCCGAAATATAAAGGACGCTCAAAAGAACATGTTTTGGTTTAGCATAGTATTGGTGGTCGTCAACTTTGTGTTTTTATCCTTGGGTGCATTACTGTACTTATATGCGACCGAGAAAGGACTTACATTACCTGAAAGCTCAGATGATCTCTATCCTTTTATTGCTACAAAGGGATCAGCAGGGCTTATCGTGGCAGTTAGCTTTTTGCTAGGTCTCATCGCAGCGGCTTATTCCAGTGCAGATTCTGCGCTTACTTCCCTAACTACCTCGGTTAGTGTCGATTTTTTTAACGTGGATAAAAAGACTGAGAGTGAAGGGGTGAGAATTAGGAAATGGGCTCATGTTATCTTATCCGTCATCTTGGTAGGGGTTATCCTGATCTTTTCTGCTTTTGATGACGAAAGTGTGGTAAAGAGGATATTTGTCTTCGCTGGATACACCA
>DTRK01000305.1:0-721 GCA_012965955.1 Flavobacteriales bacterium | reverse complement strand
TAGGAATGTACGGATTTGGGTTGTTCACCAAATTCCAGGTCCAGGATAAGGCCGTGCCGATCATTTGCGTGCTCTCTCCGATCATATGCTATATCCTAAGCAGCAATGCCAAGGACTGGTTTAATGGATATGAATTCGGATTTGAACTGCTTATTGTAAACGGGGCAATTACCTTTTTGGGAATGATACTTTTTCGAAAGAGTACAGATGAGCCTGTAAATGTATAGGATGGGAATTTGTAATCCCCTTAAGAAGATGGCTACTTGAACTTGGCGATCCCGCCTTTCCAAGTGCCAATCCACTTGGCGTTCTCATCATCAATGGTGACGGTGTAAACAAAGTCTTTTGGAAGTTTGGAATTGGTATGGTCAAATACTTCCCAGTTATAGCCGTCAAATTTGGCCAGGCCACCTCCTCCTGTACCTATCCAAACATCACCATTGTCCTCCATTGCAATTGAATAAACAGAATTGTTCGGAAGCCCGGAATTGTACATATCAAATGTTCTCCAGGTAGTATCAGTATCAAATTTTGAAAGTCCTCCGTTTAATGTTCCTACCCAAACATTGTCGTCCTTATCAATAGTGACGGTCAGTACCCAATTACTTGGTAATCCGGAGTTTTCCATATTATAAGTTCTCCATCCCTTGCCATCATATTTCGTGAGACCTCCTTCTTCTGTACCAATCCATTTATTCCCTTTACTATCAATTGCAATAGT
>DTRK01000304.1:264-6400 GCA_012965955.1 Flavobacteriales bacterium | reverse complement strand
TAGGGCAGGCTTCTAGAATTAGCGGCGTGTCTCCTTCCGATATTTCCGTGTTGATGATCTATCTTGGTCGATAAGGGGATGTTTCACGTGGAACACTTTGCACCTTCACGATGATCCGACAGTTTCTGGATATTCCCTTTTAAGTGGTGAAGGGAACCAAACCCCAACTCGCTGGCGCGAGCGTTGGGCCTTTTCTTCATGCCCTCGCGCAAGCTATGGCTTGGCTCGTGCCTAAAGAAAAGCCCCAGGCTGCCTTGCAGCCCGGGGCTTGATCATCAAGTACACCCGAAGGGATTCGAACCCCCAACCCTCTGATCCGAAGTCAGATATTCTATCCAGTTGAACTACGGGTGCATCTTTACAAATCAAATTCTCAAACGACGCAATACATTGATATTCAATAGGTTAAAGCATAATTCTATGCATTGGCTTCAAATTCACGCCATCACGCCATCGTGCGTTACCAGATAACAAAATTATACTTTTTCTTTCAATACGTCACTTATTGGTGAGGAGATAAATGTGTAGTATTGCAACCCGATCAGATCAAAATGAGAAAATATATTCAAGATCATCAGGAGGAGTTTTTGCTATTGTGCATTATGCTGGTAGGGGCTATTTTGCGGTTCTACAACTCAGGTGGCCTTTCGCTTACGGGAGATGAGGTTTCTTCGTTGCTCAAGTTGCGTGTTGAGGATTTCTCTGAGCTCATTCGAAAGAGTGTGAGCGGGGATTTTCATCCAGCGCTTTTTCAGTCGCTCCTTTATTATTGGGTGGGCCTTTTCGGTATATCAGAAGGCCTTATAAGAATCCCATTCATTGTAGCCGGTGTATTGTCCATACTTTTTGCCTATCTAGTGGCTTCTTCGTGGTTTAATAAGACCGCTGGCCTCTTTGTAGCAGCTTCAATTGCATTTCTCATATTTCCCCTTACGCATAGCCAGATCGCACGCCCATATAGCCTGGGACTGCTATTTTCGTTGATGTCAGTGTGGTCCTGGACGCTGGTATTGTTTAAACCGAAACCGTATAGGGCATGGAAAATATTAGCCTACTGCCTTGCAACCGCGATGAGTATGTACACGCATTACTTCAGCTTTTTTCTGGTGATGGTCGTAGCTGCAACAGGATTGTTTTATCTGAACAAAGACAACTACAAGAACATTCTCATTTGTGCGGTGATCACTTTCGTCCTGTTTCTGCCACATTTCAATATATCCCTGGCCCATGTCACAATTGGAGGCTTTCGAGAAGGGGGTTGGTTAGGACCTCCCAATTCGGGGGGTAATTGGTTCTGGGCCTATCTGTTGAATTGCTTCAACGGGTCCCTGATTGTCCTGTTGATTTATTTCGCCATATTCTTCTACTTTTTAAAACGTAATTATAATAAGATAGGAGTAAGCAAATTTCATGTCTTCTCCCTGCTCTGGTTCCTCACGCCTTTTGTAGTTGGCTACACCTATTCTATTCTTCGATTTCCAGTTCTACAGCAATCTGTTCTGTTATTTTCCTTCCCCTATTTAGTTATCCTCATGTTTTCGTTCATTGAGGATAAGCCGTGGAATAAGATGAAAACGGTTCTATTGGCAACCTTCCTGGGGTTAGGAGTGTTTAGTACAGTTGTTGCCGAGAAATTTTATCAAACGCAACACTTTGGCGTACTGAAGGAGGTGGTGCAGGATGTTATCCGCTATGTAGATAAGTACGGTGAGGAAAATATCACCAAAACAACCAATGTTGGGTTCGCTTACTTCCTTGGCTATTATTTAGATAAATACAATCGTCAAATTGAATTTGAAGAATACGATAATGGGGAGGCAGAGGAAGAGCGGTATGTCAATCAGGGGAGAGACCAATTACGACTATTCTCTAATATCATTAATGAAAGTGACAAGCCCTACTTCTTATACTGTTGGTCGAGCAAGTACAGCCCATTGGAAATACCGGAGATGATAGCTGACAAATACCCTTATTTACTTGAAAGAAGCCACTACTTCAATTCAGAAAGCTATCTATTTGGCCAGAACAGCAATTCCACCCCAATTAAGCCTGAAGTTATTTATTCCTCCCAATGTGATTTTGACCAGGAATCTCAGGATTGGCAAGGAGATCCATCAGCTATAAGTGAAGAGATTGCACGCTCCCAATCCAGTTCTTTTAAGCTGTCTGAGAATACAGAGTTCAGCCTGACATTTTCATCGAAGATAAAAGACATCATGGACAATGATGAAAATGTGTTGCACACCAGCGTATGGGGCTATATGGATCAAAAAAGCGATGAAGCCATCTTGGTTATTACCTTAGAAGACGAAGACGGGGAAGTATATGTCTGGAGAGGGATGAATTTCTCCTATTTTATCGATGAGCCCAAGACCTGGACCAAAATATACCACTCCTGGCGTTTTGACCATATCCAATCTGGCGATGATCTGGTGAAGATCTACGTCTGGAATGGCGACAAGAACACCTTTTATATTGACGACCTTAGCATAAAAGTTACTGCAGGCAATCCCATAATTTATGGCCGAAAACAAAGATCGTTATAAAAGGTGTTTTCCCGGTATGGAGTATAATAAAAGCACATATTTTCTGTTTATTGAATCCTCTGCTATTGTTAGACCACAATAGTATAATGCCATTCGCCTTGCACCTTTATAGTATTCCATTGTTGTTCATATTGCTGCCGCTGCCATGTCTGGCGCAGGACATCGCTATTGGGGATTGGCAAATACACTTGCCCTACAACAACACCACGCATGTAGTAGAAGCAGCTGATAGAATATATTGTTCCACAGGGTCTGCCGTCTTTTATCTCGACAAGGGAGATAATTCTTTAACACGAATGTCGAAGGTCTCAGGACTATCAGATGTTCAGGTCAGTACCATAGGATATCAATCCTCAGGTGATATTTTAGTAATAGCTTATACCAACGCCAACATTGATTTGGTAAGAGAAGGGGTTGTATACAATATATCAGATATAAAGAGGAAGAGTATTCTGGGTGATAAGAGCCTAAACAACATTGCCGTGTACGATGGTTTGGCCTATATAGCCTGTGGATTTGGAATAGTAGCACTAGACCTACAAAAGAACGAGATTAAGGACACCTACTATATTTCAATCGGGCAAGATGGTGTAAATCAGGTTGCCGTGTATAACGATACCATATATGCGGCGTCAGACATTGGATTGTACAAGGCACAAATTTCAAACTCAAATTTATCGGATTTCAATTCATGGATTCTTGAAACCAAGTTGGCCGCCACCCCTTACAGTTCAATCGTATCTCTAAGCGGCAAGTTATTTATAGTTCAATCAAATAATCCAAGCGACACCATTCTGAACGACTCTGTTTTTGTACGGGATGTAGCTGGAAACTGGTCAAATTTTGATACTTCATTGTCCGAAAATATATTTCAGGTTGTATCTAGCTATGCCAGGATATTGATAGTTGCAAATGGCACTGTCTACAAGTATGATGTCAATGGGACCAAGCTCGCTACTTATTCAAATCCAGTTGACCCTCGCCATGCTATTCTAGATGCCGATGGCAACATATGGATAGCTGATTTCTATGCAGGGTTAAACCAAAATAACGCATCCTGGGGAGTCTATCCCAAAGGCCCCGGATCCAGTAATGTGTTTGACATGGCATTTGGTGAAGAAGATCTTTGGGTGGCTCCAGGTGGGCGCACGGGTGGCTGGAACAGCGCGAACATACAGGACGGTATATTCAACTACATTGATAACAATTGGGAGTCACGTGATAATACATATTATAATAATGTGAGGGATTTCATTCGTGTCGTGGCTGACCCATCAGATAAAGACCGTGTATTTGCAGGATCGTGGGGATACGGCGTTGCAGAGCTGTATCAGGGAAGCATGGTAAAGTTGTATGGAGAAGGCAACACGGACAGCGCGCTTCAGTCAGTTATACCCAATTCTAATCTTATCAGGATAGGAGGGCTTGCCTTTGATCAAATCGGAAATCTATGGGTAACGTGCACTGCGGTTGAGAATCTGCTGTGCGTTCGAAAACCCACTGGTACCTGGTATGGTTATGATTTCCCTGCGATTGGATCTGCTTCAAGAGTTGCTGACGTTATGGTAGATCAACAGGGCTACAAATGGGTGCTGTTACATAACGAGGGTATTTTGGTGTTTGATGACAACGGCACATTGGGCAATAAAACCGATGACCAGAATGTACATTTGGTAAGTGCGGTAGGCTCGGGTAATGTTGCATTGGATGTCCGGTCTATTGCTGAGGATCTGGACGGGGAGATTTGGGTTGGCACCAATCAAGGCGTCTACGTATTCTATTCTCCTTCTCTGGTTTTCACCAATGATGATTATGACGCTCAGCAGATTCTAGTTGAGCAAGATGGATATTTTCAATACCTATTGGAAACAGAAGCCGTTACTGCCCTGGCCGTTGACGGTGCCAACAGAAAGTGGCTGGGAACGGAGAATGCCGGAGTATTTCTAATGTCGGAAGACGGGATTACAGAGCTACAGCATTTTACCACCGATAACAGCCCTCTAATTTCTGACAACATCATCACTATTGCAATCAACCATGTAAACGGAGAAGTGTTTTTTGGTACGGAAAAGGGTTTAATATCTTATAAAAGCAATGCTACAGCAGGTGTCCTCACGCATACCGACGTGTATGCTTACCCAAATCCTGTTCGGGAAGGCTATACTGGGTATATAGCCATAAAAGGATTGGTTACGGATGCGGATGTAAAGATTACAGATATATCTGGCGCCCTTGTCTATCAAACAAAAGCACTTGGTGGACAAGCGGTATGGGATGGAAAGAACTTCAATGGAGAAAAGGCACATACTGGAATATACCTGGTATTTGCAACCAATGAGGATGGATCACAAACAGTTGTCACCAAGATTATGATGATTAACTGAGGCAAAGAAGATTTGTACTTTTATGGTCTTTAATATATTGATTCTTTGCCGATGGAAGGATTACTCAAAAAGTTTAAGCAGATAGGGGTCACCCTTTTCATTTTGGTGATCACTATAGAAGTGTCCCCATATATTATATCACCAATCGTTGCAGGTCAATCCTTCTCCCGGGAAGAGATACAAGGTTTATTACAGGGAACGGGCTTAACACAGAATTTCGGGGCCCTTTCAGAACTCCAGGAAAATACGGAGCACGTATATCTGGGAAGAAACGCCATACATCCCTACATTGGTTTTGTAGCCAATCCTGGCAGCAACAGGAATGAACTTGGATTTCCAGGCCCAACCCCTCTTGTAAAGTCATCAGCGGATGAAGTACACATTTGCTTGACTGGCGGTTCAGTAGCAATTGGTTTGTATGGTGCCTGTAGAGACCGGATTGCCACCACGCTTAGCCAAACGGGGCACTTCAAGGATAAAAAGATCAGGATTGTGCTGGTTGCCCTGGCGGGCTTTAAGCAACCACAGCAATTGATGTCACTCAACTATTTCATGGCTCTGGGTGCCGAGTATGATCTGGTGATAAATTTGGACGGGTTTAATGAAATAGCGTTACCCTTCAGTGATAATTTGCCATTTGGTGTGTTCCCCTCGTTTCCAAGACATTGGAACATGTTGTCAAGAAAGGGAATGAATTCTTCAGTTTTGCAGCTGATTGGCCAGCAGGCTTTCGAGCAAAACCGAAGAGAACGCACTAGAAAATGGTATTCTGCCTCCGTTTTACGCCATAGTAATTTTGGATTGTTCTTATGGAGGTTTTCAGACAACAAGAGATCTTTGAATTTGTATGAGCTGGAAGGGGAGCTTCGTAAGGCAGCTAAAGATTTGGATAAAGAGTACCAGTCGGTGGGACCTGATATATCGTACGGTGATACGACACAATATTTTGAGCATTGTGCCGATTTGTGGCGAAATGCATCGGCTCAAATGGGAGCGCTAGAACAAGCGGGTTCATTTAATTATTTTCACTTCTTGCAACCCAATCAGTATGTAGATGGCTCTAAGGTTCTGACCGGGGAGGAGTTGACGATCGCATACGAGGATGGTCCGTTGGACTATAAAACTGCTGTGGTGAAAGGCTACCCGTTCTTGGTAAGGAAAGGGAAGGAATTGATGGGAATGAACATTAATTTTACTGACTTGTCT
>DTRK01000304.1:0-254 GCA_012965955.1 Flavobacteriales bacterium | reverse complement strand
CGTTCAGTATATCAGGACAAATGTTGCCATTTTAATCAGCTGGGTAATGAGATTATCGCTGATCGAATCACCACCGAAGTAATTAAAATTCTAACTGACAAGAAAACTTCTTCTTTGAAATAGAGGCCACGATGTCTTTATCCGCTCACATGCGATGAAAAGGTATTCGTATCTTAGCGCCTCTCTTTCATAAAAATTTCGGATTGATCTACAGCACAAGAGGAATAGTTCTGTACCAGATAAATTACGGCGAG
>DTRK01000303.1:1920-6456 GCA_012965955.1 Flavobacteriales bacterium | reverse complement strand
ATGGTCGGTGGCTTTGAAAACCCTGAGATGATCGATGGTGTTCCACTATCGTTTCCACGCTATCGACAATATTACCTGTCTCTCGATGCTGATCTCTCGAAGATCCCAACCAAGTCAGCATTTCTTAGATTCGTATTTCGAACAATGGGGTTCATAAAGATTCCATTTTCTGCTTTGGAGTACAATTCGCTTGGTGTTCTCAAATTTCATCCTTTGTATTATTAAGATTACCATTCCCTATTTTCCATTTTCCATCAACCATTAGTAGTATTTTTACACCCTTCAAATATCAAGAATTGCCCAATTTATTTTCGGGATCAGTAGCAAGTGTGTATTTTGGCAAATTGCGTTTGCATAAAACACAGATGACGCAGATTTAGCAGATTTGCACGGATGATATCCAAAACAATCAGCGATTATCTGTACGATCAGCGTGATCCGCGTGATCTTGTTGAGAATTGGATCTTAAAATTTAAGGAACTTTGCATACAATCGATCTAAACTGAATAATTAAATTAATCGCATAGTGAGAATAGGAATTATTATCGGCCGGATAGGTGGAGTGGATGGCGTGGCGTTGGAGACAGAGAAGTGGATGGAGGTCTTTCAGAGAATGGGCCATGAGATATTTATTTTGTCGGGACAATTCGAGGAGGTGGAACTGGATGACACGCATGCCACCTTGTATCCTGTGCTCTCTTTTTTTTCGCCTGAATGCGAATGGGAACAGAATGAAGCCTTCTTTGATCCTGTCGATGATCCTACTGCGCTGCTTGAAGATATTGAGGAGGTCTCCAATATTATTGCTGCAAGAATCAAGAGTTGGATAGGTGAAAAGCAGATTGATGTTCTTTTATCAGAGAATGCCTCGGCGCTACCCTCACATTTGTCCATGGCACTGGGCATTTGGAAAGCGGTAGAAGACACCGGTATTCGAACGATTACCCATAATCATGACTTCCATTGGGAACGTGGCGACCGCTACGTATCTCCACATGAAGGCATCAATGAAATTGTCAAAAAGTACTTCCCTCTTGATTTACCGAGCGTAAAGCACGCTGTAATAAATACCCATGCACAAAACACGCTGAGAGATAAGTTCAATATGGATACCGTCAATGTGCCCAATGTTATGGACTTTGATATTCCCTATGGGGAGCGTAAGCCTGAAAATGACAACTTGCTCAAGGATTTAGGACTGGACAAAGGTGATATTACCCTATTCCAGGTGACGAGAATCGTAGGTCGGAAAGGGATAGAGGTGGCTATTGATTTGGTCCATAAACTCGAAGATAAAAAGGTGAAGCTCATCATCACTGGAAATCACCATGATGATGAAGGAGGGAAATATTACCGTAAACTCATCAATCAAATTCATGATCTGGGTCTTGCTGATCAGGTGGTATTTGGTGAGCATGTAATACAAAATCACGCATGGAAGGGGCATAAGGGTAGCGTGAAGTATTCCCTTTCTGATGCTTATGCATATGCAAATTCCTGCACCTACTTCAGTACCTACGAGGGATTTGGAAATGCGTTTGTAGAGTCGGTATTGGCGAAGACCCCTATATTCGTCAACAACTACGAGCCGGTGTATGCAACGGATATAGGAAGCAAGGGATTTAAAACGGTTATGCTCACCAATAATGAGCTTACAGACGAAGCTGTGAATGAAATGAAGGAGATTATCTACGATGAAAAACTGAATAAGGAGGTAGCCGAACACAATTTTGAATTAGGAAAGCAGCACTTCTCCTATGCGGTCCTTCAGGAGAAGTTAGAGGAATTGCTTAAATTCTGATAATAAATGAGTGTTGCCGAACTGATATCGCTGTTGAATGAAAAGCAAATCAATACCTGGTTTGACTTAGGCCTGTTCATTGATTCAGTTAAGGAGGACGCGTATAACTATTCACGATCCACCTCCAGGAAGTCCCAACAAGCCTCCCTGCGACAACCTTCGGTATTACAGTCCAACACGTTTAATGGATTTAAAAAGAAGCTTGGCAATTCGGGCATCGGTTTTATCACGTTTCATTATTCCGTAGATGGAGTAACCGTAGAAATTCAGAAGTATGCCAAAGCCCTGCAGGGCCTGATTCCGGGGATTCCTATTCATTTTATCGCGGGCGACTTCCTTCCAGAGGCAGAGCGATTTATTGACACGTCAATTACCAGACATACCATTAAGGAGATATCCGGTTTTGACAACTGGAAGCTCTATGAACCCTTCTTCACTACGAAAATGGAGCGGGGTAGTGATGAGTACAATAAACTGATTAAGCTATTTTGGAAAGACACCTGCGGCATTGTAGAGAAACTGGGTAGTTATATTGAAGAGAAGAATATCAAGTTGCTCTACCTGGTCAATGTATGTTCGAACCCAGGCAATGTCTCCCTGTCCCTGGCTTCAGCCTTGCTCTCTGAATATCTCAGAATACCTGTGATCAACAACAACCATGATTTCTATTGGGAGGGTGGTCATAGCAAGATTGATCTAGAGACCAAGGATTTGAAGAGTGGCCCCAGGGATTTCTTTTTTACTAACTCCAATGTAGGTGAGTTCTTTTCACAGATAGAAGTGCTGTTCCCCTGGGAGTCCAGGCATTGGCTTACGGTGAATATCAACCGGAACCAGTCGGAGCATGTGATCAACAGAAACGGGCACAACCCCGCGAATGTGAACGAGATAGGCACAGCGGTTGACACCGAGCGGTATACTACATTGAATAAACGGAAGAAGATCAATGCATTTCTTCAGGTCCACCATATGCTGGCCCACTACAAGAAGCGACTGCAGGTCGTGACACCGGGAAGTATCAAATCGGAGCTGGAATATGACCAGCGCCCGATGCTATTGGGTTACAAGAAAAGTTCATCCTTTGATTTCGTCAATAACAATATTGTATTTCTGCAACCTACGCGGTTGATGCCACGCAAGCGTATCGAGGTTGGATTTAAACTGATTGAACGGCTGTTTGACAACGATCACTTTAGAGCCAATTTTGAAAGCAACCCAGGCCTTTCTCTGACACTTTTGATTACCGGGCCCATACCCCTGGGACAGAAAGCTTATACCAAAAAGCTGATAGGATTGTTCGGTGAACTCCTCGATTCACTTCCCGTGAAATTTAGGCATCGTGTTTTCCTCGGGTTCTTATTCAGTGAATTTGACAGCAAGCGATTCAAGAATCGCTATCCCGATCCGGTCGATATCCCAAAGCTTTATAATATCGCATCTCTTATCATGTTGCCGAGTGAGACAGAGGGTAGAGGGCTGCCGCTCATTGAAGCCACGGCTTGCGGTATTCCAATTTTTTGCCGGCGTTATTATCCCGAGAATGTTTATGCGGAGGTTATAGGAGAGCATCTCAGCGAGGCAGAGCGGCTCCGGGTTTTGGATTTCAAGGGTCATAACTTCAAGGATCGCCTGGTTCAGGGTGTTGCCGATCGCGTCTTTTTCCCTCAGAACTTTTTGGAAGAGGTTGAACATAACAAGACTGTGGTGGAGCGGAGGTATAGCCTCAATGCCCTCACCTGCAATCTGGACGCATTACTCAACCAGTTATTCGTGCAAATTTCGAATGATGCAGACTCGCGTAAGGACGCTGTCAAAGCAGTAGAGGATTATGTCGGGGCCCTGCAGTCTAAATCAAAGCTGCTTGAGAGCCTGATAAATGAAAAGAGCAGACATTTCATGCCTGGATTTGGCCGGCTTAGGTTTATGACCTATTTAAAATCCCTGATAGATCCGAGTTTCTTCAGGGTTGAAGAGCAACAAGTGCGGGCAATGGCCATGCGTTTCGCCAGAAAACTCGTTGCCGAAGACACAGGGTCACAAGATCTGTCCATGGAGACCTTGCATCAATTCTACAATACGGTCGATAATGTGTTCAAATACTACAGCGGCAGCTCTCCGTTGCGCCACGATCATTCGTTCTCTTACAGGCACAGAAACGAGAAGCATTTCCCTTATCAGGACCTGACCTTACAGGAGATGACAGGGTTGGTCAACAAGATATACAACGAGGTCGCTGGTCCTGCTGGCAACCTTACGTTTAAGATCTCACCTCACTCGGTGAAGAAGCTCAAGGAGAATGTGCCGCTGGCATATTTCCCTGGAGAATATGTCAAATACGAAATTGAGTTTTTTGTTCTGCAACCATTGCGAGCCAGGCTGGGTTTAAGAATTGAAGAAGAACTGGAAGAAGAACATCTGCTAAAATCTAAACTCAAATTGGCACCTGTATATATCTTCTGTCAAAAGAAATCTTTGGGCAAATGGTATACTGCTGAGGCACTTGACAAATACCTAAAATCCACTGACGATAAGGAGCTACAGCTACTCTATAAGCATGGCATTTGTAAGCTGGTAACAACGGATCAATGGACGGTTGGTGTTCACTTTAACCAGTTAGGAACCAGTGGATTAAAGATACTTAACTATATAAAAGATAAAGGGGGATTTATTATCACGAATGGCGACAACGCACCGGTGATGACAGACATGATCAACCTGGATCGATTCCATATCGG
>DTRK01000303.1:0-1872 GCA_012965955.1 Flavobacteriales bacterium | reverse complement strand
AATTCAGTTTGTTCCAGCGGGAGTCAGGGCGACCCTGGCTTACCCCACTCCCGTCCAGACTGCAAAGGATTTCAGCGAAGCACTGCACAGTCCGTTGTTCAATAAGCTAGCTCGTAGCATTGGTGAACGTAAGCTCTTTAAAATGATGAGGGAGGATGCAGAAGTAAACGGTACACCTATAGCAGAGCTTTTGGAAAAAATTGATGCTGCCCGCGACAGCAAGTCTGGATCAAAAGACGAGGCAACATATCGATATCTTACAGGCGTCTATTCTGATAATATGCCGTGGAGCGGCGTGCTCGCGACGGTAAGAAATAGGTCCAGGAAGTGGAGATTTGAAGTGGTTACATCAGGTAAAAAGACAAAAACAGTAACGCAACTTGTGCATGGGTTTGAAAAATCCAAATTTCGAAAAGCACGCATAGCCTGGAATGGCGGTTATATCCTCAATCCAGAATTGGTGGGTAAACTGGCGCTTTCTGAATCGTACATCGGGTCTCCTTTAGGCATGTTGGTAGCTAACGGAACTATAGAATGTCCGCCACTTTTTAACAAACCCGCATTTATCATTTATAAGAACGGAAAAATTGACATTGAAAAAGTCAGTTGTGCGCGAGGGATCAAGATTAAAGTAGGACCCGACAGCGATCAGGGTGAGACGATAAATTTTGAAGCGCTGGGCTATAATTGTCATTCAAGTGAACTTCCTTGTTTTTATGACCTGTTATACGATAAGCGAGAGCTCAAGGCAGACGGAAATACCATCGTTAGGATAGCAGGGAGGACAGTGAAGGAGATAATATCGACACGGAAGGGACAGAAGGTGAAAAGTATTCCGGTCGGCCTTACACTTTCATTGCCCCCAGCGTTTACTTCAATCAACTTTAAGGTGGGGCAAAAACTCACCATTCGGATGAAAGGTGGAGGTACAATAAACTGGAATGAGATTGAGCATGCCATAGAAGCAGGCCCAATGTTGCTGGATGCAAAGAAGGATGCTATTGATATGAAGCTTGAAGGGTGGAAGACCAATAACTCTATCATTACTCAGGCTGCCAGATTGGATTTTACCGATATGCGGGGGCCAAAAATAGCAGTTGGGCTGGACTCAAGAGGCACTGTGATGGTATTGACCATCAATGGAAGGATCCTTGAATCGGTAGGTGCTACACATGGTGACATGGCGGACATACTACAGAAGCTGGGAGCAGAGAAGGCAATGGGATTTGATCCGGGTGGAAGCAGCACGTTGGTGATGGATGGGCGGGCACTGAACATCTCACCATATAACAGCGAGTACGAGAAGAATATTTATGCCTTACCTCCTGAACCACGGGCCGTGGCCAATGCAATTATAGGATGGAAGGGTTAATTAAGACAGTTGTAGTTCTAGGCGGTGGCATATCAGAGGAGGGCGTCTTGCCAATTTGGGTCCACAGCAGACTGGAAAAGGCAATTCAGCTTTACTCGGGCACCTACAATACTCAGCTCATTGTGTGTGGTAAGGGGAGGGATAACTTTCCTGTTACAGAGTCTAAAGCCATGGCGGATTACCTGATTGAGAGTGCTGTTCCAGCAGCTGCAATACTTCAGGAGAGCCTGTCAACAGACACGATACAGAACGCCTATTTCACCTGGTTGCTGTACATCGAACCTCAGGATATTCATGAATTTACCGTAGTCACCAATGAGTTTCATCTCAAGAGGGCGGAACATATTTTTAATTGGGTATTTGGACAGGACTACCATATTGAATTCATTGGAGCGGCAGATGAATCGATTGATATAAAGGATCTGGAAATCAGGAAAAACACGGAAGCTGAGCTGTTAGGCTACCATGAGTCTGAACTATCTAAATCGATTCAGGCAGGA
>DTRK01000302.1 GCA_012965955.1 Flavobacteriales bacterium | reverse complement strand
GAGTATGTAAATGCACCTGGTGGAGCGTCACATATGGTGAACTGAGCGTTGGGCCTGCTTGTTCCAGCATTTGAGGTAGGTAAGCTGCATCCTGCATCATTATCAAGATAATTGTATAGGACAGATACGCAAGGTGTGGTTGAATACCTAATATCATCATCGTCGGTCAAACTGGTATTATCGTAACAAATTTCAACTACTAAGTTGGATACCCCATCCCAGTCATAAGGTGTTGTTAGCGTATGTGTATTCCATCCCAATGAGGTCGACCACGATACCGGGCCATACACGGTGGTAAGCCCGGTAATCCAACTTTTGTATAAGCAAGTTATCGGGTCACATCCAATTTTTATTGTAAAGTTATCGTAAGGTATTGTACTGCCTTTGATAGCAACATTGAAAGCAATAGCTGAAATTGTTCCTGAACCCATTCCCATTGCAATTAAATCAGCTGCAGAATAGAGGATCTGCATTCTGCTATCATGCCAAAATCCTTCATACATTGTGCCTAATCCTGTGGAAGCTATCCCTGCGCCCACCGTTACGACATTAGATGGACCTACGCATGATGTAGAGCCACCACACGGCAAAGAAGAAGGTGGTGGATCCCCAGTTACTATCGCATCCAATGGAATTACTTGCGTTGTACCTATGCAATATGTGGCATCTGGTGTTGCAACCACGGTTGGTTCATTCTTAATGCCAACACTCACTTGAGCGTTACCTGTACAAGACGTATTATTTACATCAGTAACCGTTACTGTGTAAGTAGTGTTGCTAGTTACCGTTGCAATTGGATTTGCTATTGAGGGGTTAGTTAATCCCCCCGGAGGAGACCAGGAATACGTAAACGGCCCTCCTACAGGGGGGAGTTCCCACCGATAAGCATCACTAAGTGCAGACCATACGGTTTGATTTCTTCCTGGTGTTGCCACCCCATCAGTTCCTGTATCATTCTCAATTCCCTGAGTCATTGTGCCACCATCATTCTGGACATTGTCGTTGTGAATTTCAATTGTATTGGTCGTTTCGTAAAGCAGTACTTGTGTACTTACCGTTGGAGTGAGTCCTGAGCAACAATGCGGGACACCCACAAATCTCATTACAAGAATTCGATTCGGTGCTGCTCCAACTGTTTTATATTCTATTGTGCCTCCATAGTTTGGCGCTAGATCATCCCAGGCGAAGGCAATAATATTATTTGGGGTAAATGTATTGGGAATGGCGTCTTCCGATAGATCAGAAAGTATAGTGGACGTGAAGGTCATCCATCCATTCGACGAAATCCAAAATTGCGAATATGTATTGCAGTAGAAATCAAAATTGAATCCGATAGGCAAGGCACCACTGACTTGATCATCTAATAAGAAGACGTTTGTCCAACCACTGCCACTAATGGGAGCAAATGGAATTGCCGTAACCGTGTAGGTGCTGCATCCACCAGATGGCAATATGGTGTTAAGTTGTACCGTATCTCCTGGACATATTGTGTCTCTACTTACTGTTGCGGTAACCATAGGCGCTACACCCAATATGATTACTGTCACATCGTCCGTTAATGTACAGCCAGCTGAAGAAGTTGCTGTAACCGTGTAAGTGACCGTAGCATTTGGAGCAGCGGTGGGGTTAGCAATATTTGGATCAGAGAGGCCTGACGTAGGAGACCATGAGTACGTGTAAGTACCAGCGGGGGCCGCGTTAGCATTGAGTTGTGTGGATTGATTTTGGCATATAGTTACATCAGGACCAGCGTCTAAAACGAAATCAGGTACAACAAACACCGTAACGTCGTCCGTATTAACACATGTAGATGATAAATCGCTGATAACTGTGTAGGTGGTGGTGGATGAAGGCGTTGCAACAGGATTTGGGCAAACGGTGCAGCTTAACCCTGTACCAGGGGTCCATGTGAATACTGATCCTCCTGTGGCGTTTAGTTGAATGGGGCCTCCGGCAGGACAATAATATTGGTCGGGACCTGCTGTCGTACCCTCTAGCACAATTATTGTGACATTAAGATATTGCGTTCCCAGGATTGGGCACCCGTCATCCTGAATATTAATGGACAGAAAGTACGTTCCAATGTCTGCTACAGTAGGAGTCCAGTCAAACGTACCTGTTACTGGGCTGCACACGCAGGAGGCTGTCCATGTTGCACCGGGGAACGCTAAAATATTTGAGTTCATTGTAATATTGTCCACATTCGGATCAGAAGCAAGGACTGTGAAAGTCACATTGTCTCCGGGACACACCTCAATTACAGTTGAATCTACCAATACACCTCCGGTAACATTGGTTACTGGCGGGCTATTGAAGTTGGGCTGTTGGTTAGTACACACCTGAACGATAATTTGTAGTTCTCGATATGATGTGCCGATCAACACTCCATTTCTATATTCATCCACCTGAATTTTTACTACTCCAATCTGGGCTATATCAGGGGTAAAGCAGAATTCACCCGATGCGGGATTGAAGGTCCAGGGGACCGTTGACGTCAAAGGCTCATTAACGGTATGAGGTATTGTATAAGGAATGTTAGTGGGTGGAGCGGGCCCATCCTGAGGGTTAACCAAAGTGAATACCAGTGAATCATTGTCGGGATCTGCGGTCCCAAGGGAATAGCAGAATGGTTGTCCTGCACAGATATAAGGTGTAGGAATTGAGTAGAACTGAGGAGAACTATTACAAACAGTGGTATTGACCACACCGTCCATATAAGAATCTTGTGACGCGGGAGAAGCCAGATTGGTAATCTGGGCGTTCCGGCAACACATATTCCAGCTGTATGTCCAATCAGTACATGCAGCCGGAAAAGTAACGGTGCCTGTGTAGGTCCATACTTCAGTTCCAGGAATGGTCCCCAAGAAATTACAATTTGTATTGAGTATATCTGCCGGACATACTTGTGACACTTCAGTTCCACCGGCATTGACCAGACTTAAAGAAGCTGTAAAATTCGGACCGCATCCCGAAGGCGAAGTGAAACTTAACGTTTGAGTGGAAGATAGACTAATACCGAAGCAATCCCGGTAAACGTCCATTGTGAAGGTATAGGTATTGGGCCCTGTACAGATGTAGTTTATGTCTACACCCATCACGTGGGAGGCATGTACGGTGTTGCTGCTGAGGGATAAGCACAACAGTAACCCAAAAAGAGGGCTAAACTTTTTAGTAAGTGGAGGCACGGTCAGTGCTAAAGATAGAGAATAGTAACCAATTTCCTAACTAAAACATCCCAAAATGTTAACGCCTACAATTTCTACATACCTGAATCTGTCATGTACATCTTTGATATCGCATGATTGAGTGACCGTAATCTGAGTAAATCAATCGGTTAATTAAATGCTTTGCACCATGTTTTGGTTGTCAGAAGTTTATTATACAATTTAGTGCGTAAATGTTGCATATGCCTCATTTATTTCGATTGGGTGTTGATTCTGTACTTTTTGTTTGTTTATAAACAAAATTGTTTATTTTTGCTTAACCAAATTTGAACTATGCCTACTATTCAAAAAGTTGTTGAAGAGATCATTACGAGATCCCCGTTTCTGGAGGAAAGCATCTCTGACGGAATAATTAACCTGTCTTCTCTTGCACGGTCTATTCAAGATGACGTATCAGAAAGCACTGGCAAGGATGTGCAGGTTGGTGCAATCACCATGGCCCTAAAACGCGTCACTCCTAAATTCAACCCGCGGATCAATATGAAGCTGCGGAAGTTATTCGACAACACCGGTGATATTACGGTAAGATCAAATCTTGTGTATATGACATATTTGAATTCAGAGAGCTTGGTAAAAAAGCAAATTGAATTGCTGAAGATGTTAAGCGAGCACAGAAATATTTTTTACATTTTTTCCCAGGGGATCTATGAAACAACAGTTGTGGTCAGCGCGTCAGTTGCTGAAGAAACAGATCATATATTTCAGGATGAGGAGGTGGTTGCAAAGATCACGAATCTATCCTCTGTTACCATCAAATTGCTTCAAGATGGTACTGATATTCCAGGTGTTTACTACTACATGATTAAGCGAATATCATGGCAGGGAATAAACGTGATTGAAGTAATCTCCACCACCAATGAGCACTCTTACCTGGTAGATGAGATTGATGTGGAGAAGACTTTCTCCATCCTAAAAAATCTGAATAATCTGAATTGATTTAGCGTAGCAGTGTTACGTGCCCAACGTATTCGTGTGCATCACCATTGATGTCTTCTGTTCGGATTAGCCAAACATAGACGTCTATTTGGGCAGTCCCTTCACCATCATTTGCTCGACCGTTCCATCCTATCATTGGATCGTCGCTGAACTCACCCAATACCTTGGCGATCAGATCACCCCATCTATCGAATATGTATAATTCAAAAGTCTCTCCTTGAATACCAATGCCCTTTGGCATGAAGTAGTCATTATCACCATCTTCATTGGGTGTGAAGGCGCTCGGCGCAAATAAGATGAACTCACCTTGCACTGTGATCTCGTGACGAATGGAGTCAATGCAACCGTTAGCCGTAACCACAACCAGTAAGACGTTGTAGGTGCCAGTATCTGAGAATATATGTGTTGGATTGAATAAGCTGCTGGTATTCGCAGAATCGCTAGCTGGATCATCAAAGTTCCAGTAAACCGAATCCACATTGGAGCTCGAAGTATTAATAAAATCTACCCACGGCGACAATTCTGAGATAACAGCTGGATCGATAATAGAACCATTTTGGGTCATAATAAACTCTGCCGTAGGCAGCTCAAATACAGTTGCGGCACCTTGTTCCGTATAAGATTCAGAGCAGCCCTGAATCGACACAACTGTTAAGGTTACATTATAAGTTCCGGAGTCAGTGTACGCATGGGACGTAGAGCCCGAATCGTTTGAACTGGTGCCATCTCCAAATTCCCAATACCAACTTACAATCGGGATACTATCTGGTAAAGATGTGTACGCTACAAAGACATAGGGGAAGCATCCAAATCCATCACTGTCAAAGGTAATCTCAGGTGCTGGATTGACAGTTACGTAAACGGTATCGGAAACAGCAGCTCCGCAAGAATCAGTAACCGTTACCACGAATGACGTGTCGTCATCATCCATAAGCCCGGTAATGGGTTGTGGAGAACCAACGAAGCCATTGCTCCACGAATAAATATAAGCACTGGTATCTCCTGCTCCACCACTTGCTGCTGCAGTCAAAAAGGCGGTGTCGCCTTCACAAATTATAATATCAGGAGCTGAGATGGCAATGAGTGGGTTTACATTCACGGTAACCGAACCTACAGGACTGGGACAACCATTGATATCGAGAATAAATACGGAATACGTTGTGGTACTATCAGGGCCCACGGTTTGTGTGTTACCTGTCACCAGGTTAGTCCAGGTGTATGCGCTGTATGGCAGCGTTCCCCCTGATCCACTGGCCCAAATCGTGGCCGAATCTCCATAGCAGATTGTAACATCTGGAGACATAGTTAAGATCAGTGGATTGGGTTCCGTTATTACGGCGGATGCTGGTACTTCGCATCCATTGCTATCTGTTACCATGATTCCGATTGGCCCAACATCCAGATTTGTGGCCGTGGCAGTCGTTTGTGCGGCTGGATCATCCCATAAATAGGTGAACGGAAAAGTACCGTTAATGAAATATACGGTTGCTTCTCCATCCGCGTTTCCACTACAATTTACGTTATCAATCGAAATCGAATCGATAATTGGGCCTGGTTGATCCATAACGGTAACGGGTACAATTAGCGTACACCCGTTGGCGTCGGTAACCGTTGCATAGTACGGATCTCTGGGCAATAGGTCAATTACGGTTGCGTTTGTGGTGTTCAATGGGTCGTCCCAGAGGTACGTGTAAGGGCCTGTTCCACCTGATATTGTTACTGTTGCTGTACCATTATTGTTTCCGCACGTGGCAGGAATGCTGCCAGTAATTGCAGTTAAATCTATTGGCTCGTTGACAGTCATGGTAGAAGTTGCTGTACAGTTGTTCAGATCAGTTACGGTCACTGTATATGCTTGTGGACTCAAATTGGTCGCAGAACTGTTGTTTCCGCCTGACGGACTCCAGGTGTATGAGAAGAAGGGTGTTCCCCCTGTTACATTGGTATATATAGATCCGTCGGTGTTGCCAAAGCAAGATACATCTATGATGGAATCAGTTATGAGAAGTGAAGCCGGTTCAACAATTGTCACCTGGTTAGCATCAACACAACCATTTCCATCTGTAACCACAATATTATGGGTGCCGGCACATAAACCTAATGCCGTTGACGTTATCTGTCCATCTGTCCACAAATATGAATAGGGTACAATACCGCCACCTGTCAAGATCGTCGCTATTCCATCACAAATACCATTGCAACTTGTTGGGGTGCTTGTTATTATTGCGCTGTTCAAAGCTGATGGCTCAGATACAGTTACAATCGCTCCGGAGATGCAGCCATTTGCGTCAATTACCGTAACGGAATATGTACCTCCCCATAACCCGAAGATAGTAGTCACATTGCTGTC
>DTRK01000301.1 GCA_012965955.1 Flavobacteriales bacterium | reverse complement strand
ATAAACAAGATTCCCGTCAAGACGGCGACCCAAATCCAGGTATTGCTGCCATCGTCGCTGAATCCATAGTCACCATTACTGAGCGAAAAACCAATCAGTGCAGCGGTGAGATAATTAAAGACGATAGCTTGGAAATTGTCAATCTCATACCTGGAAAACTGCCTGAAGATCAGAAATATGCAGGTGGAACAGACAATACTAAGTGCCAGGTAGAACATTCTAAGCTTTATTGTAGTATAGCCGAAGCGTATCATCACCGACAGCCTCTTCGTCATGGTGTTCCGAGCCGAGTTGAGGCGCTTTGCTACCCTCAATAAAATCCGTTGTACCTGTAAAAACGCGGGCTTCATCCCAGAGTCCGCACTTGATAAACGAGTTCAATAATTGCTGCCCACCCTCTACCATTAGCGATGTAACCTCTCTTTTGTGTAGATCGGCCATGATTGCCGGTAACTGCTCAGTACCCCCGGCCACCTCCACATACTTTGCAGTTCGTCCGCCTTCTATTACACGATCGCTATAAATTATTGTCTCCGCTTCATCGTTCAATATTTGCGATGTGGTAGGAATTCTTCCCTTGTTATCCACAGTTATGCGAATCGGATTCTCTCCCAGCCATACGCGAGCAGTTAAAGCTGGATTATCTACTACTGCTGTATTGGTTCCGACCATTATGGCCTGCTCCTCAGTTCTCCATTTGTGTACCAGTCTCTTACTTTCATCTCCGGTTATCCACTGTTGCTTCTGGTCCGCAGGTGCAATAAAGCCATCACGTGACTCCGCCCATTTGAGTATAATATATGGCCTCTGTTTTTGGTGAAAGGTGAAAAACCGTCTGTTCAATTCCAGACATTCTACTTCTTTCATACCGAGCACAACTTCACAACTATTCTCTTCAAGATACTCCACCCCTCCTCCGTGAACCGCAGGATTCGCATCTCTGCACCCAATAACCACCTTAGGGATATTGGAATTCAAAATTAGATCAGCGCAGGCCGCTGTTTTTCCAATATGCCTACAGGGCTCCAGATTGACATATAAGGTGGACTTTGCCATCAGCTGAGGATCTGAAACGGCAGAGATGGCATTGACCTCTGCATGTGCTTCTCCAAATTTCTCATGGTACCCTTCTCCGATAATGTTACCACCATAAACGATAACGCATCCCACCATTGGATTTGGAGCTACGCACCCTTTGCCCAATATGGCCAGCTCAAGGCAACGTTTCATGAAAAGTTCGTCCATATATCTGATGTCAATCAGGCAAATTTTCGAAAAATTGGTAGATTTTCCTAATTTAGTCCCCTTATATTGGCCATGCCCAATGGCATGTAGGCCACCCTTGCAAATGATATAGCGTGAGACTGTTCACCATCCTGATATTTATATTTCTTTCGACAATTGCCGTACGAGCGCAATCCTACTTCCAGAAGACATATGGAGGCAGTGCTACTGAGACGGGTGCAGCGGTGGACTTAACATCCGACGGGGGGTATATTGTTGGCGGCACCACCAACAGTTTTGGATCAGGATCCAATGATGTGTTTTTGGTGAAGCTCGATGCTTCAGGAGATACCTTGTGGACCAAAGCGGTGGGTACAGGAGGGAGTGAAACAGGTGCATGGATAGAGCAAACGGCTGATGATGGATATATAATTACCGGGACCAATGGGAGTCTTTATCTGAATAAGGTAGATGTGGCCGGAGTTTCTGTCTGGGCAAAATCCTATGGAGGATCCTCGAGTGACGAGGGAAAAT
>DTRK01000300.1:45981-47763 GCA_012965955.1 Flavobacteriales bacterium | reverse complement strand
TACTAAAGTATGAGGACAATGAAAGGCGACTGACTTTAATTTGCTGTCACAAATCATAAAACCAGAAATCATGAAAAGTACAGTTCTTAAATATGGAATTATCTCAGGTGCCATTATGCTGGGTGTGTTCACCATTACTATGGCAGCTTCAAAAATGATGGCCGATCCACCTGACTTTACAACCCAAGAAGTATTGGGCTATGCGAGTATGATCATTGCTACATCAGTCGCCTATTTTGGAATTAAACACTACCGGGACCATGACAATGAAGGCTCCCTTTCCTTTGGACAGGGCCTGAAGATTGGGCTATTGATAGTACTCTTTCCGGCGGTGTTGTTTGGCGTGGGAGACGTAGTCTATATTACATTTATTGACCCTGATTGGATGGACAACTATTACGCCCAATACCTGGCAGACATGAAAGCAGACATGCTGGCAGACATGAAAGAAACGCTGCCCGCTGTATATGATTCAATTGTGCCAAGGGGGACAACCGTTGGAGGCACTGGTAGCCAGACCTGGGATTATTCAGATCTTCCATTAGATGTTAAGGAGGCCATTGCAAAGTTTGAAACAAAGGCCGAGGAAATGCAAGCGCAAAAAGAGATGTTCGCCTCACCACTTTTCACATTTTTTATCATGTTCACCACGGTATTTGTGATTGGACTGATCGTATCTATCATCTCATCACTCGTCCTGAAAAAGGGATAGGATGGAGAGAAGGAGAAGGCATGTGGTTGTTAGGGGGCTTAAACTTACCTCGATAGTCGTATGCCTTCCTTTTTATTTGTTGGCTCAAAAAGAGTACCGACAGGATATTCCAGAAAATCTTAGGCACTATACGTTGCTGGTTGAAAACATTCCGCTTAAATATCTTGAGTCAAATCTGAACGAACGTGACTCGGCAGCGATTGCTGAGGAATTCTCCAAGATTGAATACATCCAGAACATGTACCTGGTAACGAAACCAACTTTCCGCTGCCTCCTCGTTGAGCCAGGCCACACGGATAGCCTGGTTCAATTGAATCCAAAGAAGTATAGGTACGTCTTAAAGTACAAGGTGACGGAAAAGAAAATCAACAAAGTTTATGAAGAGGTCATCTCCTTCTACTTTCACGATGCACTGAAAGGCAGTGATCTCGACTTGCTGGGAGAGCGAAATTACAATACCAAGGCCACGCTGGTTCTTATCTATGCGAGAATTCGGAAGATGTACTCCACTCCCGTTCAATGAATTTTACGATTAAGGTTAAAATGCAGATAGTGGGCCAGGCCTCAGTGTTCTGCCCAGGCCTTCACGCCTGCCGTAACGCGCACCTCCAGAAAATTCTCTTCCGGAGGGATTGGGCATGAGTATTTGTGGTTGTAAGCGCAATACGGATTGTAGGACTTGTTGAAATCTATATCCACCGTTCCATTTTCAGGCATGAGCACATCAATGAAGCGCCCTCCGCCGTAGGTGTCATTGCCGTTAGTTAGATCATTATATGGCAGAAACAAATAATTCTTCCATACCGAGTCTTCCCTGCTTTTGTGGCTCTGAAATAGTGTCAACACAAATTCCTTTCCCTTAAGGGTAAAATTAGCTTCCCCATACTTCTCGTAGATGGGCTTTCTGTCCGTTGTAGTAGGCATCTCAAAGGGTTCACTGACTATCCTTGTAAAATCGGCGTCAACACTAAATTCGGGATCGATATTGAAGAACTCCAGCACTTCAAACGCAGCAAGATCGTCAGGAAGCAAAGGCGAGTGTGCGGAATCCCCAAATTGCTCGTTCATGT
>DTRK01000300.1:44902-45928 GCA_012965955.1 Flavobacteriales bacterium | reverse complement strand
CCACTGTTTCATCCTTTTCTTCTACTAGTTCTTCTTTTGTGCTGTCCAAAAATTTCTCCTCATCCTCCCGATAGCTTTCGGGGCCACAACCCATAATGGTCAGGGCAAGCGTTCCAATAGCTCCCAATAGCAAGCGGGAAGTAACGCCTGTTAGCGCATGTTTCATCTGACGCGAATTATATATAGGATAAAGGTAATACAAATCGTGAAGCGGATGTCCTTAGCTCAGAGCAAGGCTATAAACCATTGTACGGACGGTGATAACGGGGCTATCTCTCAACTTTAATTAAGTGAAAAAAGCTATTTGTATAACACTACCGGCTACTTACTCCTCAACAACTCCCTGGCATTCTCCACCGCCGCCTCAGACATTTCCTCACCACTCAGCATCTTCGCGATCTCGTCAACCCGCTCTTCATCATTGAGCATCTTGATATTGGAATGCGCCATGTCTTTATCGCTGAGTTTGAATGCCAGGTAATGCGCATTGGCCTTGCTGGCAATTTGCGGTAAATGCGTGATGGCAATAACTTGTAAAGAGCTTGCAATTGACTTCAACAAGCTACCCATTTTATCAGCTACCTCACCTGAAACACCTGAATCAATTTCATCAAATATTATGGTTGGATGTGCCTTGAGCCTGGCAAGAGAAGACTTAATGGCCAACATAACCCGCGACAGTTCTCCCCCTGAAGCTGCTTTGCTCAATTCAGAGAACATTCCGCCCTTATTGGCTCTCAACAATATTTCTACCTCGTCTACTCCACTTGCCCCTAATTCCTTACTTGAGCTGTGTTTCACCTGTAGTTCCGCATCATCCATTCCCATTTCACGTATAAGGCCCATTAGTTCTGATTCCATCTGATCAAAGACACCTTTTCGCCGCTTGGATATTATTAATGCCTTGCCTGTTAAAGACGCATGGAGCAGGTCAATTTCCTTTTTCTTAGCAGCTATGTCCTCTTCCAAAGACTCTGTATCTGTCAGTTTCAATTTAAGACTGTCCCTAAGATCAATCAAATCCTT
>DTRK01000300.1:14406-44866 GCA_012965955.1 Flavobacteriales bacterium | reverse complement strand
GTTGAGTACATCGTTAACGGTTTCCAGCCGCTGGGGATCATAGGCAGTATTCTCCTGAATGCGCTCCATTTCATAGACGATATCGTCAAGCTCCACAGAAAGACTCTTCAATCTGCCTTCCAGTTCTTCTACGCTCTTGAGGTAGTCGCTCACCCTGGATAGGTTGGCAATGGTATTGGATATCGTTGCTGTTACCCCAACTTCTTCATTGCTAAGCGCACTGGCAGCATTTTGCAAACCCTGTTTGATCTCCTCGGCATGACTCAGCTGGCTGGCTTCTTCTTCCAACCCTTCTACGCTTTGCCCCTCCAAATCTGCTTCTTCAAGCTCTTTCACCTGAAATTGTAAGTAATCGAAATCAGAAAGGGCTGACTTCTCCTTTTCAATAAGCTCATCCAATAATTTTTGCTCACGTTGATAAGCTTTGAATGCCTGGCGATAAGTTGCAAGCGCTCCATCATGCTGAGCATATGCATCAACCACAGATAAATGGAATCCAGGATTATAGAGCAGGAGCTTTTCGTGCTGTGAGTGGATATCCACCAGCTCGACCCCAAATTCCTTCAACACGGCCAGCTTAACCGGTGTATCGTTGATAAATGCCCTGGACTTTCCGGCAGGATTAATCTCTCGACGTATGATGGTTGTAGTCTCCTGATCCACGTCGTGCCTGGCAAATAAGTTGGCCAGGTCATACCCACCCACTTCAAAGGTACCTTCAACAATGCACTTGGTCTTCCGGTCCTGCAACACAGTGGTATCGGCCCTCTCGCCAAGTATCAATGACAAGGCGCCGACGAGTATAGACTTACCGGCTCCTGTTTCACCAGTGATTATTGACAGCCCCTTATCAAACTCCAGGTCGAGCTTTTCAATGAGAACATAATTTTGTATGGAGAGTGTTTTTATCACGGCGCTAAGATAGAAATTATTGGTGCCTGCATCACGTTATTCTGTTCGCTATACTCACGTCATTAATGAGGCGAACGAAGTGAATTCTATTTATATTTTACGGATTCGAAACCAGCATCTTTATAGATCTGCATTGGATTCAAATTGGCCCCCTGCACCAGATAGATATTCTTAAAATAGGTGATTGAATCCAACTTTGTAATCGAAGCTTTACCAATTCCAGCACTTAGGGTTTCAACTGATTCTGTGGAGAACCAGAGAAATTGACTAAAAGTATCAGCATCTAGTTGAATTAGGTCCCAGGTTTTTCTTTCATACTCTGGTCTGACCATTAGTTCTATCTCCGTAAGGCACGGACAAGCTCTGGAAAAGCTCCAGGCTTCGTGTAATTTACCTGGCCCAAACAGTATGGCTTGCGCCTTAGTGTCGATCCAAATCTCCTCGATTTCTTTACAGCCATTTTTCAAATCTTTAATGTCTGAAATAGTAATAACAGTATTATTCACGAACATCACTTGCTCGTCTGCTTTAAATTTAGCTTTACCTGTTTGGATAATTAACAGAGTTGCTATAAGCGGTATGAGTGGCATGTAAAGCTTGGTATTAATGTTGAGCTTCGTCAGCAAAAACAGACATGCCACGGGTAAGGCCATATACATACGAGACAGGCTGAAAAAGACGCTCGATGTTCCATCATGGATTTTGTTAACCCCAAGAGATAGGCATGTTATCAATGTTAATGCTAGCGCTGCAATGAACACAGCCTTATTCTTCTGCACCTTTGCTACTATAAGTAGAAGGACAAACAATACCAGGTAAATCCATCCTCTAGCATGGAATAGGACTGCTATATGCCCCCAATGTGAATCCAAATTTTCAAAGGCCGACGCAATTAAACCAAACTGAAAAACAAGTTCCCAATGCGAATGGACAATCATGCCACTATTATGGAGATAGACGTTAAGCATGACATGCATAACAGTCACCACAGCATAACCTAACCCGATATACAGGCCCCGCTTGAGCAATGTCATACCCTGATTACTAAAAAGAGTGTATAAGGTTAAAACAGCACCAAACAAGGCCGCATTGGAATTAACTGACCAACCGAGAAGACTAAAAAATCCAACCAAAAATAATCCATACCATTTCTCGTTTCTCAAGAACAGTAGGCCTAAACTTGTCACTGCTACTCCTGTTGCCATATCCTTAGGCATGACTCCTACCATCAGATATTCTGTTGGCATAGCTCCAAGAAAGCATACAGCTGAAAGAGCGCTTGCTAATGCGAAGAATTTCCCGTTTGTTCCCAGCACAATCATTAGTATGTATGGAACCAATAAAACCCCATATGCCACATAAGGCAACAGAATATCATAATCTACTCCTGTAAATGGTATTGCAAGAAAAGGCTCTAGCATGGAGCCGTAATCTTGCCCATAGTAACGGGGCATGTGAAAATTTCCCTTTCTCATTTCATCCAATCCATACCACATCAGAACCTGATCCATATCTGTGGTTTTAAAATGAAAATAGGTCATGATAGCCGCATGCATTTTCAGCATTAAATGCACCAATACTGCAATACCCATCCATAAATATGTTCGGGAATCTGTCAGACGTTCACGAAGAACTTTGATGAATATAGTAGAGGGTTCAGACATCTGGAGAGAGATGTGATGATTTAGGAATAATCGCGGGGTCAAGATAACTACAATATCAAGAGCCAGTCAAAATCAATTCATCTATTTCTTAATAATCTTTACGTACTTGGTGGTATTGGCGGGATCTATCTTATTCAGCAGCTTAATGACACGTGCTTGCTCATCTGGGGGAGCTTCGGTAAAGATCTTGACAATTTCATCCGCTTTAGCATCGAAAAAAACCTGGAGAATATAGGAGCTGCGCTGCCGAATGTGAATGGGCATCAAACTCTCTAAACTCTCAAGAATAGTTAATCGACCTGTATTTACGTCGTCCACCATCACGTCCAGTCCATGCCGGTGATAGTGGTATAGACATTCCCGATAAGGACTGTAAATCTGGTTGAGAATATTCTCCACAAGATTGTACTTATTCTTCTTATTATTTTCAAACGCTTTCCATCCTGGTTCCGGTGCCGCCTGGGCATTATTGGCAATACTCTGCGCTTTTTGAAAGTATGGATTCCCACCTTTAGAAGCATAGGAATCATAGTCTATACCCAGAATTATATAGGCATAGAATGCCAAAATAGAGGTGAGGTTGCTGATATGCGTGCTCTCTGAGAATTCAAGAGGGTCATATTCCAGGTATGTAAAAATGCAATCCTGGTCGTTGATATTGAGAATGCGTGAATTATAGGAAGAGTTGTAGATCGGCCTACGCACCTGCACTTGCATGGTTCCTTCCCAGAGATCCAGCTTGTTCCATTTTGTGATGTTGATCAGTATTGAACACTCAATTCGCTCTTCGGTTCTGAACTGATCATTGGTCCACTTACGGGTATTCATAAATTCGTAGATCGCCTTTCTGAGGGTTTCAAAAGCACGCTTATCACTGGATTGAATTTGTGAAGAGAGAATCTGAACTGTGCAGATCAATTCTTGAGCATTAGCCCGCATGGGAGAAAGCAAGGTCAACGCAGCCATTAGCATGCTGATCCCTATAGTCCTTTTAATACTGATATGACGCTTAAATAAGTTCACTAACTGCATTCACAATATCCTTGGCAACGGCTGCCTTTGGCTTTAACTTATATTCAGCGATATTATTACCTCTTCCTATGATCGTGACCTTGTTCTGGTCTCCACCAAATCCGGCACCTTTGTCATTCAAGGAGTTCAGCACAATCATATCCAGGTTCTTCTTTTTGAGTTTTTCCTGTGCGTGCTCGAGTTCGTTTTCTGTTTCCAGAGCAAAGCCAACTAAGACCTGCTTCTTGGTTTTCTTCGAACCAAGTTCCTTAAGTATATCAACAGTTGGAATCAGTTCAATGGACAAAGCAGCACCGTTTTTCTTGATCTTGTGATGTGCCACTTCAACTGGTGTGAAATCTGCAACCGCAGCACTCATGATGACGATATCCTGATCAGGAAACCGCTCAGAGCAAGCGTTCAGCATATCTTCGGCTGAGACCACTGAGACCAGGTCAATATTTGCATTGGCAGGTTTGAGAGAGGTTGGGCCAGAAACTAAGGTGACACTAGCTCCCGCCCTGGTCAGCGCATCCGCAAGGGCAAACCCCATCTTCCCTGAAGAGTGATTGCCGATAAATCGAACGGGATCAATGGCTTCGTAAGTAGGCCCAGCCGTAACCAATACCTTTTTACCAGCAAGAGTACCTACTTTACTTTTTTTTTTGACAGAACGATTCAAATGGGTGTTAAGCACCTCGTAGAGTTTTTCCGGCTCCACCATCCTCCCCTCTCCAACGAGGCCACTGGCTAGCTCCCCATCTTCTGGCGGTATAAGTACATTGCCATATCCCTCTAGCTTGCTTATGCTGGCCTGTGTAGATGGATGGTTGTACATGTCCAGATCCATAGCCGGAGCGAAATAAACCGGGCATTTCGCGGATAGATATACAGCCAACAGGAAATTATCACAGATTCCATTGGCCATCTTGCCCAATGTGTTGGCTGTAGCAGGAGCAACCAGGTATACATCCGCCCATGCACCGAGCTCAACGTGGTTGTGCCAGCCCCCATTGTTTTCCTTCGTAAATTCAGAAAGAACAGGGTTCTTGGAAAGAACGCTCAGTGTTAGAGGTGTGATGAACTCCTGGGCAGAGGCTGTCATTACAACCTTTACTTCTGCCTCCTCCTTGACCAACAAGCGGACCAGAAGCGCTATTTTGTAAGCGGCAATACTGCCACAAACGCCAATCAGCATCTTCTTACCTGATAGATCCATCACAATTTGAGAATATTCATCTGCCTAAGAACAGAATAATCTAATTACGTGAAAGACGTCCATTAGGTTCAGGAACAACCAGCAAAATTTAGGACATCCCTACCCTATTCTTTATCTTCGCCTTCTTCTTTCTCCTTAACCTCGTCGACCTTGCGCCGGATGTATATCTTATCATCTAGAAATTCATCGGCCGCTATGAGGCTAGGTTTAGGAAGACGCTCGTAGAACTTAGAAATCTCAATCTGCTCTCTGTTTTCAAATACTTCCTCAAGGTTGTCGTTGGATGTTGCGAATTCAGCAAGCTTTGAATCCAATTCTTCCTTCATCTCGGCGCTAATCTGATTAGCACGTTTGGCCATTACCACAATAGACTCATAAATATTACCAGTGTTCTTTTCGTAATCGATAATATTAACGGTTTGAGCCGTAGTGTTCGCTTTTGTTTTCTTGTAATCCATAGTTATTAATTGATGTTATTTCTAAATTAGATTCTCGAGTCGCTTTCTGGTGCTTTTTAATATCGATTCTGCTTCTTTCGCCAGGTTTTTATCTGCCCCCGTGCCATCGGTTTCTTCGCCTAGCTCAGGTACATTCGGCCGGTAACTCTCAAACTCTTGGTATGCTGTTATAGTAGCCTCCAGTCTTTTCTTCTTCTTTGAATCAACACTGTTTATTGCCAACAGGTAGTTCGATTTAAGAATAAACAACAGCGCTTCTTCCTGGTATTTGGAATCTGGATAGTCCTTAATCACATTGTTGAATGACACAATAGACGCTTTGTATTCTGACAAATTGAAATACAATTTCGCGTTCTTAAAAGCCTTGGATTCCAGCTTGTCCCTGAGCACGTCAATCAGGTCATTACAGTCAGGAACTTTGTCGCTCTTTGGGTATCGATTTGCAAAAAGCTGCAACTCATCAATAGCCTTATAGGTACTCGATTGATCCAAACTAAATGCAGGCGAATTCAGATAATAGCAATAAGCGGCCGTAAACATACTCTCTTCAGCGTATTTACTAGTAGGATATGTCCTAACAAAATTTTTAAAATAAAAGGCTGCCATTATATAGTCTTCCAGGTAATAGTGACAATATGCATAATAGTAATATATCTCTTCTGCTTTGCCCAATCCTCTATACAAACTTATTAGTTCTTCATAAAGGCTAAGTGCTTTGAAGTACTCTCCTTCATCATAGTACTTAGTGGCTTCCTGGTACTTATACTCCAGGTCATCGCTTTTCAGTACTTGTTGATAATGACTACAGGATACCCCTGTTAAGAGAACAATAACGACTAGTGCTAACCCTGCTATTCGTTTCGTCATAAAATTAAATGAGGCTTGCGCTTATCTGAAAAATGTCTTTTATAAAAGCGCGCAAAAATAAGCATTATTAAAGAATATTAAAAATCAACACTTCAACGGTGTCCCTGATGAAAAAGTATAGAAACACTATTAAAAGTGCGTTTGAAGCTTCTCAAGAAAAAATTCAGGCGCTTTGACAGGCTTTGCACTCTCCTTGTCAATAAAGACCAAAGTGGTCTGCGCCCGATTGACCATCTCGCCTTCAGAATTGAATGTTTGATAGTGAAATTCTATGCTTGCCTGAGGCATGGCAGGAATTGTTGTTTTAATTTGAAGTACATCGTCATAGTAGGCAGGTTTTAAAAAAGTGACCTTGTATTCGTATACGGGCAATAAAATTCCATTGTCTTCTAAATCCTTGTAGGTAATTCCAAAAACGCGCATTGCCTCTACCCTCGCAACTTCAAAATATTCGGCGTAGTTTCCGTAATAAACGTAACCCATTCTGTCCGTCTCTCCGTATCGCACTCTAATATCCCACTCAGCATTGTACATTATCCAACCAATTTTCAGATGGGTTAAAGGTAAAATTAATGAGCAGAAAACACTAAACACATTTTTCGCTAAAGCCTCTTATTATGATTATCATTGTATTTAGAAATTAGAAGAGAAAATGAGGATAAGCTTCGATTTATACAGAACTCTAGCCACTGCGGCGCTGACCGGAACATTATTGATGGGATGCACCAATGGTGCTAAAATTACTTCTGTAAATACCTCCTACATACAATTCTCGGCTAAAAGCACCCCTGTTGATGATCCGGTGATGGCAGCGCTAATTGAACCCTATAAATCCAAGCTTGATAAGGATATGAATGCAGTTCTGGGGCAATGCGAGCTGGATATGTTTAAATCAACCCCTGAAGGTGTTCTGGGAAATTTTATTGCCGATCTAGCACTAGTAAAGACCAACCAATACTGCAAAGAGATGGGTTTGCCTGCTGCCGACGTTTGCCTGTTAAACAATGGAGGGTTGAGAACAACACTTCCAAAGGGACCTATCTACAAGAAACGCATATTTGAATTAATGCCCTTTGAAAATGAGCTGGTAGTACTTACCATTAGTGGAGAAAAGATGCAGGGTTTATTTGATTTTTTGGCAAGGATTAATGGAATGCCTATATCGGGAATGACCTTGGTCATAGAAAATGGCAAACCCAAAGAGATGACAATTGGAGGAAAGGTGTTTGATAAGTCAAGAGAATATCGCGTAGCTACATCAGACTATCTTGCAGAAGGCGGTGATAAGATGAGATTTTTCCTGGATCCGCTAAAGAGGGAGAACCTGACACATAAACTACGGGATGCCATCATTGAATTCATAGCAGAAGAAGGAGATAAAGGCAACTCTATAACGGCAAGAATTGATGGCAGAACGACGGTGATTGAGTGAACGGTGGTTGTTGGTTATTAGTTATTGGTTAACGATTAACACTCAATGACTAACAGGGAGTAATTAGAGGCATATGGCAGAACGAATGGAGCTTATAAATCGACGAGGGTTCATTAAAACAGCAGCCGGGGTCACGGGATATCTCACGGCCGTTGGGCTGCCACTTACCGCGCTCGCGAAAAAGAAAACGGTCAAGTTAACCATCCTCCACTCAAACGATATTCACAGCCACATTGACAAATATCCCGACAACGATCCAAAGTATCCTGGCCTTGGAGGTGCGGCCAGAAAAGCGGCGGCGATAAAAAAAATCCGGGAAAGTGAAGAGCATGTCTTGCTCTTTGATGCTGGCGATATGTTGCAAGGAAGCCCTTACTATAATTTGTACAAAGGCGAGGTTGAGTTTAAGGTGATGAGTGACATGGGTTACGACGGCGTAACGATTGGTAACCACGAGTTTGACAATGGATTAGAGCAATTATCGAAACAAATGGTACACGCAAAATTTCCATTTATCAGCTCAAATTACGACTTTACCGGGACGCCCCTTGAAGGCAAAACTTTGCGTTATAAAATCTACGAAAAGGGGGGGATAAAAATTGGTGTTTTTGGACTTGGAATTGAGCTTGATGGACTGGTTAACAGCAAGATGTATGGAAACACTAAATTCAACGATCCAATGGCCACTGCCGCTGAGATGTCGTATCTTTTAAAGAAAAGAAAAAAATGCGACATGGTGATCTGTTTGTCCCACCTCGGCTATCGTTATGACAGTAAGAAAATATCGGACCACGTAATTGCTATAAAGTCAAAAAATATCGATCTTATCATCGGGGGACACACCCATACTTACCTAGACAAACCAATAAGGTACAAGAATAGTGATGGTAAAGAAGTTTTAGTTTGCCAGGCCGGTTGCTACGGCATACGCATAGGCCGATTGGACTATGTCATTGTGAAAAAAATAATGCGAGATGCCTCCCAAACCAGCAGAATTAAAATTCTCAATAAAACAAGCCATATTTAATTTTTTTTTAACTTTTTTTTTACCAATTTTTGTACACCCAATTAGCACACGCAAATTGGACTTTAAAAAGACCCCATTTTTAGCGTCTTTTTTTGCATTTTGAAAATTTTCTTGAATTATTTTTTGCGATATATCTAAATCCCTTGGCAGCTAAATCTCACAAAACAAAAGACCACACTCAAGTTTGGGATAACATTCTGAAAGTTGTTAAGGACAATGTTAGTTCACAAGCATTCAGCACCTGGTTTGATCCAATTGTTGCGGTAAAATTGAAGAGCAATGTGCTCACCATTCAAGTGCCGAGCCAGTTTTTTTACGAATGGTTGGAAGAACATTACATCACTCTTTTGAAGAAAACGATTCGAAAAGAATTGGGATCTAATGGAAGATTGGAGTACAGTATAATAATGGAAAGTGCATCTTCCAACAGCACGCCATACACTGTAAAAATTCCAACCACGGACCGCAGCATTCTCAAAAATCCTTCGGTTGCGTTGCCTATTGACATCAATAAGGACACCATTCGCAATCCATTTATTATTCCTGGATTGAAAAAAATAAAGGTTGAATCTCAACTCAATGCAAGTTACACCTTAGACAATTTTATTGAAGGCGAATGCAACAGATTGGCACGATCTGCCGGATATGCAGTATCTGAAAAGCCAGGAGGTACTTCTTTCAACCCTTTACTGATTTATGGTGGTGTGGGATTGGGAAAAACACACCTTGCTCATGCGATCGGAATTCAAATGAAGGAGAAGTTTCCTGAAAAAATTGTTTTGTATGTAACAGCTGAGCGCTTTCAAACTCAATTTGTGGATGCAATACGTTCGAACAACAAGAATGATTTTGTTCACTTCTACCAAATGATCGATTTCTTGATCATTGATGACGTACAGTTCTTTTCAGGCAAGGAAAAAACGCAAGACGTATTCTTCCACATATTCAATCACCTGCATCAAACTGGCAAACAGTTGATCTTGACGTCAGATAAACCGCCTATTGAAATGCAGGGAGTGGAGCAGCGTTTGCTATCTCGATTTAAATGGGGATTATCTGCCGATCTACAGATTCCTGATTTGGAGACGAGAATTGCTATTCTGGATAATAAAATCAGAATTGACGGAATTAACATGCCAAAAGATGTGGCTGAATACCTGGCCTATAGTATTACAACCAACATTCGTGAGTTGCAAGGAGCATTGGTAACCTTATTGGCGCAAAGCTCTTTCAACAAGAAGCCTATTACCATTGAATTGGCCAAGCAGATGATCGACAAGTTTGTAAAGAACACTGCTCGTGAGGTTTCTATTGACTATATCCAAAAGGTTGTTTGTGATTATTTTGACTTACCTATAGAGTTGTTAAAATCAAAGACCAGAAAAAGAGACGTGGTACAAGCGCGGCAGCTCGCGATGTATTTTGCCAAGAATATGACCAAGTCTTCTCTTGCAAAGATTGGCGCTCACTGCGGTGGAAAGGATCACGCTACTGTTCTACACGCGTGCCGTACGGTCAATAACCTGATTGATACTGACATGCAGTTCAAGGGGTATGTTACTGACCTGAAGAAGAAAATCTCTATTGATTAGTTCAGATTTTGGCCCGATAGCCTCTGACAGGCATCAGGGAGGGAAGAGAATTTCTACATTTGGAGATCTGGTCACTTCTGCAATCTCCCAAGATCCCCAATATCATCTGGTGTAACAGCAAGTTAACTAACGACAAAGACTCAAGTTTTTACAAAGTTTAGGCTGTCGTTGATCTGGAATTTAGAATTCAAGTTTGAGAATTGGGTATTTACCTTGAAGGTTCGTGTATCTTTGTATCAATTGCATTATGAGATCGCTTAAATTCCTCAATAAATACTTCTGGAAATACAAATGGCGCCTCACTCTGGGCATATTGATGATTATATGCTCTAATCTCTTTGGAATTTACCCGCCCAAGATCATTCGCGTTGCATTTGACACCGTGGCCGACGAGATAGCAGGTACGAATCAGGCTGTAGCCAGCACAACTCCATTTTATTTCGAAAATACTCTTAGAAGCCTACTCGATTCACTTTCGCTGGCAGAGAAGCTGTTCTATTTTGGTGTAATCGTCTTGCTGCTCGCTTTGGTAAAAGGCTTGTTCACATTCTTGATGCGCCAAACCATTATCATCATGTCGAGGTTGATCGAATATGATCTAAAGAACGAAGTATACCAGCAATATCAGAGGCTGAGCACTGCATTTTATAAGAGGCAAAGCACAGGTGATTTGATGAACCGAATAAGCGATGATGTAAGCAGGGTGAGGATGTATTTAGGGCCAGGCATCATGTATACCTTAAATCTCGCTGTATTGTTCGCACTTGTAATTGGTACGATGGTTTCGGTAAACCTGAAGCTGACTATATACGTTTTACTCCCTCTGCCTATCCTCTCCTTTACTATCTATCATGTCAGCAATATCATTAATAGGAAAAGTGAGGCTGTACAGGCCCAGCTCTCGACTCTCACTACTAATGCCCAGGAAACTTTCTCGGGTATAAGGATATTAAAGACCTACGCCAGGGAGAAAAGTGCAAGTAACCAGTTTGAGGAATCATGTAATAAATACAAGGACACATCACTGGAACTTGTGAAGGTAAATGCATTGTTCCATCCCTTTATGATACTTCTTATCGGCCTGAGCACGTTGCTCACCATTTATATGGGTGGAATGGAAGCCATTGCAGGCAATATTACCATTGGAAATATTGCTGAGTTTGTGATCTATGTGAATATGTTAACCTGGCCAGTCGCCGCATTAGGCTGGGTAACGTCACTGGTTCAACGGGCGGCGGCATCCCAGGAAAGGATTAACGAGTTCCTCCTGGAAAAAGCAGAGATATTAAAGGATGGGGGAATTGATCTGGAAATTAAAGGCAACATAGAATTCAAGGGGGTTCAGTTCACCTACCCAGATTCGGGCATTGAAGCCTTAAAGGATGTGTCATTTAAAGTGAAGCCGGGACAGTCCCTGGCGGTGCTTGGCCGAACTGGTTCCGGGAAGTCAACCATTGCACATCTTATCAATCGTATTTATGATGTAACTGCCGGTGAAATAACCATCGACGGATATAACATCAAGGACATCAAGATATCCAGCTTGAGATCGGGTATAGGTTATGTGCCTCAGGATATATTCTTGTTCTCTGAAAGTATACGAAGCAATATCGCTTTCGGATCTGAATCTGCCTCAGATGTTAAGATTCAAAGCGTTGTCAACAGTGCGGCCTTATTGGATGATATCAAAGAATTTCCTGATGGCCTGGAGACCATACTCGGAGAAAGAGGTATCACGCTGTCAGGAGGGCAAAAACAGAGAGTATCCATTGCCCGAGGAATCATATCTGACCCTAATATCTTGATTTTCGATGATTGTCTATCCGCTGTGGATGTGGAAACAGAAGAGCATATCCTTCTGGAACTCAATAAGATAATGGATAACAAAACCACCATTATTGTAAGTCACCGTGTTTCATCCATAAAACACGCAGATAATATCATTGTATTAGATGAAGGAATAATAAAAGAATCTGGTAACCATTCCAGCCTTTTGGCGTATGATAGTTTGTATAGCAAATTATATCACCAACAGCTTTTGGAAGAAAAAGCCGCCACTTAATCCACACTTTACCGAAAATATACGCATGATGATTGTTGATCAATTCTTTAATTTGTCATACCTTTGACGCTGTTAGTCGAAGAAAACGATAGATTCGTAGGCAATTACAGCCAAGTGATCGAAAATTATCGAGCGTACCTGTCAAACTAATATTGGAACAACATGGAGACAAATGACAAGAAAGATAGAAGAGATGATATTTTTTCGCGTAGCGTAAGAGCCGGCAAACGCACATACTTCTTTGATGTTAAGGCGACGCGCGCCGATGACTATTATCTAACCATAACAGAGAGTACTAAACGGTTCAACGATGATGGAACGTTTTACTATGAGAAGCACCGACTCTTTCTCTATAATGAGGACTTTGAGAAATATGCTGAATGCCTTGCTGAGGTAACCAAGTATATTATAGACGAAAAAGGTGCAGCTCCTATTCGCGGTAAGGGAGGGTACACAGGCAATGATGCAGCTAGTGCATCACAATCAAACAATGGAACACCCCCTGCTACTGACGAGACTAATACCGGGACCGAAAAAACTGAGGAGGAAGTTGACTTGGTTGAAGATGCCCATGAAAAAGCCATTACTGAAATTGGATCAGAGAAAAATGGAGTTGATAACACCGACGCAGAAACGTCTGACGTTCAGACTGAGGAGACTCCAGCTAATGTTGAATCAGAAACAGAAACAAAGACTGAATAAACCCACCTTCTTTGTTCAAAAATCCCCTTCCGTCATTGATGGTTGGGGATTTTTTTATCCAAGAAGCACCAGGCTCACGATGCCCAGCAGGAAGTAATTAACCAGAACTGCTGCTCCTTCATAGTCCTTTGCTATACGCTGGCCTGTGAACAGTACCAATATATTGAAAAGACAGAATAGTAGTGCAAATGACGCTATAACATTGGAGGCATAGAAGAGCACCTCCACTATCCCAACCGCACTGGCAACTCCAGCAAGTAGCTCCGTAAAGGTGATAATTCCAAAAAGTGCAGGAACTACATTGGCCAAAAAAGATTTCTCAAAATGGCCTTTGAGCCAGTTGAGGTTTCCCTTCCAATCAATCATCTTGTCAATGCCAGACTGCAGGAACAGCACAGCAAAGAACGCCATGCACAAGGCGTTGATAATTGGCATTCCGAGGGGCAACTCAATACGGTCCACGTTATAATTTGATTTATGTAAAGGTGAATATTTCAGATAATGAGCCGCCAACTTACCTCGAAATCATATTAACAGAATATTGTTTAAAAGTTTGGAAAGAATACTCCGTTCCCTTGAATCATTAAGATGTACCTTTGGCCTAAGTGCTAACAAAGATGAGCGCTAATCAAAGTTGCCCTCTTTCTGATGCGTTCTGGATCGAGAAAGAGGAAAAGAGCCACGACAAGAACTTAGAGACAGAAGCGGATAATCGTGGGGCGTTCTATCTGACTATAAAAAGTCAATTATTAACAGATGAAATTATCTTACTACGGCCACTCAACTTTTTTGCTTGAAATCAAGGGGCTGAACCTACTTTTTGACCCATTCATTACGCCTAATGAATTAGCCAAGAACATAGATGTCAATTCGATACCAGCAGATTATATTTTAGTCTCGCATGGGCACGAAGATCATGTAGCCGACGCGGTGAGTATTGCAAAGAGAACTGGTGCAACGGTGGTTTCCAATTTCGAGATTGTCTCCTGGTTTGGAGTACAAGGCGTTGAAAAGGGACACCCAATGAATCATGGTGGATCGTGGTCATTTGATTTTGGAAGCGTAAAGTATGTCAACGCCGTGCATTCGAGTGTGCTGCCTGATGGCACGTATGGTGGGAACCCAGGAGGATTTATTATAAGTACCGATGAGGGCAACGTTTATTATGCGGGAGATACAGCACTTACTTACGATATGAAATTAATTGGCGACACGGCTAACATTAGCCATGCGATACTGCCAATAGGGGATAACTTCACCATGGGTGTGGATGATGCGGTTATAGCCGCTGAATTTGTAGGATGTAACGAGATCATAGGCATGCACTATGATACGTTTGGATATATTGAAATAGATAAAGAGGAAGCCAAGGGTAAATTTTCCACAGCCGGAAAAACCCTTACATTGTTAAACATTGGAGAGACCATCGCCCTATGAATAAAATAATTGCCATAGCAAATCAAAAAGGAGGAGTTGGAAAGACAACTACGTCAATCAACCTGGCAGCTAGTTTAGCCGTACTTGAACACAAGACGCTACTTGTAGATGCTGATCCGCAGGCCAATTCAACTTCAGGCCTTGGATTTGAACCCAGGAACATAAAAACCAGCATATATGAGTGCATAATCAATGATATCGAACCAAAGGATATCATATTGCATACGGAGACCCCGAACTTAGATCTTATTCCTGCACATATTGATCTTGTGGGTGCTGAAATTGAGATGATCAATTTACCGGAACGCGAGCACATGATGAAAAGAGTGTTGGAAAAGGTGCGCAATAAATATGATTTTATTATCATTGATTGCTCGCCATCACTCGGCCTAATCACCATCAACTCACTTACTGCGGCAGATTCCCTGATAATTCCCGTTCAATGCGAATACTTTGCCCTGGAAGGATTGGGTAAGTTGCTGAACACCGTGAAGATCATCCAATCCAAGCAAAATCCGGAACTGGACATAGAAGGCTTTTTATTAACTATGTACGACAGCAGGCTTCGGTTATCAAATCAAATTGTTGAAGAAATTAAAACGCATTTTCAGCAAATGGTTTTCAAGACAATTATTCAAAGAAATACACGCCTGGGTGAGGCGCCAAGTTTTGGTCAAACCATAATCATGCACGACGCCAATAGTAAAGGAGCGATCAACTATTTGAATCTGGCTCGTGAGATTCTACAACAAAATGAGCTCACCAGGAATAGCAAGACCGAAAAGGTTGTGGGTGTGGTTTAATTTAGTTAACTTCCAGAGCAATTTTTTCAATAGCTCTCGGATCTATGAACTCATTCATTTTCAGACTGGTTAGATTCCCAATTTTCTGTGCATTCATAGGCCTCTCTTCGCTATCTTCAGAATCATCAGCACAGGCCTCGTTTAGCACTACTGCAGGCCAAACAGATTTTTACAATAGAGGCAATGCTGTTAGGCAAACGCCTGACGGTGGTTATGTAGTAGCGGGAAGGACCGTACGTTTTGGCCGTGGAGGTGTTCAAGCCTATTTGGTAAAAACAGACGCTTTGGGAAAAACTTCCTGGTCAAAGGACTATGGAGGCCGAGGAAGTGAAGAAGCCACTTCAATTCAGGTTACGCACGACGGGGGATTTATATTCACAGGTTACACCAACTCCATTAATGGCAAAGGCGATGTGTACCTGGTAAGAACGGATGAGAAAGGCGATACCTTGTGGTCAAAGGCATTTGGTGGTCAGGGAATTGACGGGGGTAATTCGGTCTGGGAAACCAAAGACCACGGATTTATCATAACAGGAGAAACCTACAGTTATGGGGATGGTACGGTAAATGCATATTTGATTAGAACGAATGATAAAGGAGATACACTATGGACGCGTGCATTCGGAGGAAATGGTATCGAGCAGGGAAATTCCGTGCAGGAAACAGCTGATGGTGGTTTTATCATTACAGGCCGGACCAACAGTTTTGGGGCTGGTGACTACGATGTGTACCTGATTAGAACAAACAACAGAGGAAGAAAGATGTGGATGCAAACGTTTGGAGGAAGTGGCAGTGAGGATGGTAGATCAGTAAGACAAACAAAGGATGGGGGATTCATCATTGCAGGATATACCAGGAGCTATGGCCTGGGTGGAGCTGATATTTTTCTTGTTAGAGCAGACAAAGATGGCAACCAGATATGGACACAGACTTATGGCGGGACAATTGATGATTTGGGGAATGCTGCAGAGGAAACACACGATGGTGGATTTATAATAGCCGGGCAGTCCAATAGCTTTGGCAATGGTGTAGAAGCGTATCTGATCAGAACAGATATGCATGGAAATAGAATTTGGGAATACACCTATGGCGGAAAGTCGGACGATTACGGTAATTCCGTGGATCAGACCTCAGACGGTGGATTCGTGATCGGTGGGTCAACTGTCCGGTCCTCGGGAGGAGATACAGCAGAAAAGATCAAGAATGTTTATTTGATCAAGACGGATGCTGCCGGATTGATCAAGACGGATGCTTACGGAAAGTAGACGTCAGTCTTCTTCTATTCAATTTGTTTTTGTTTTTCGTTAATAAATACACAACGAATCGCGCAATCGTTCGTTGTTAAAGCAGTTTAATAACGTAACTTTACCAACGTTATGGCTAAAAGAAATGCATTAGGAAGAGGACTCGGGGCATTGCTTGAGAATTACGATACAGACGTAACGACTAAAGGTGGTGATCCTGGAAAGCAAACGAGTTTAGAAGGAGGAACTCTGGTAGGGACGGTAGCCAACTTATCTTTGGAGAGCATTGAAGCCAATCCATTCCAACCGAGAACTGATTTTGATGCGGAGGCTCTGGAAGAGCTATCAGCATCAATCAAGCAGTTCAGCTTAATACAACCCGTAACGGTGCGTAAAATGGGCTATGATCAGTATCAGCTAATCTCAGGTGAAAGGCGCTTCAAGGCAGCTAAAATGGCTGGGCTCGATAAAATACCGGCCTATATCAGGATTGCAAATGATCAGGAAATGCTGGAACTCGCATTGGTCGAGAACATTCAACGACAAGATCTTAATGCCCTGGAAATTGCGATCAGTTATAACAGATTAACCGAAGAGTGCAATTTAACACAAGAGGAACTCAGCAATCGAGTTGGTAAAAATAGAGCCACGATATCCAACTACCTGAGATTGTTAAAATTACCAGATGTAATTCAGGCGGCAATTAAAACCAATAAAATCCAAATGGGCCATGCCCGGGCACTGATAAACATTGAAGACGCGGATTGGCAAATGGTGATTTTTAAAAAAACCATATCCAAAAGTCTTTCTGTTCGGCAGGTTGAAAATCTGGTGAGAGATGGCGGGACAAAAAAAGAGGCCACTGGAACAACGAAACCATCTGTGCTCACAAACGAACAAAAGAAAATGGCTTATCAGCTATCCACTTTCTTTGACGCGGAGGTGGAAATAAAACGCAATCGCGACAAGACGGGAAAGATTATCATACCCTTCAATTCTGATGAGGAATTAGACAAGTTGGTAACAGCGATTGATCAGACATAATCCAGCTGCTAATACCAGGTTGTACGAATATTCGAATGGGAACCCCACACCGGTACGGAATCATTGTTAGTGCATGCTTTATTCTGCATTTGCTTGTTGTGCAACCTGGAAACGCCCAAGAAGCTGGTAGGAGTGAACCCGTTAACACCGTTGTATTAAAGGACACTACAAAAAAACACTCTCCAAAACTTGCTGGGGGTTTGTCTGCTGCACTTCCTGGATTGGGGCAGGTATACAATAAGAAATATTGGAAAGTTCCCCTGATATATGCTGGAGCTGGTGCACTACTCTATGCGATCAATTATAATTCGTCGAGATATGCTACGTATAGAAATGCCTACTCGCTTCGAATTGACGGTGACACCAATACCATTGATCAATTCGATATTCAGCTTGCAAATGATGAGCCTAAGTACACTGAAGAGTCATTGCTGAATCTGAAAGACTACTACAGGAGAAACCGCGATGTCTCTTATATATTTATGGGAGTGCTGTACATGCTGAACATCGTTGACGCAGCTGTCGATGCACACTTTTACAGCTATGAAATATCTGATGATCTCTCCCTGAAAATCCGGCCCGCAATCATGATGGGTGCCAGTAGAACCCAAACCACTGGCATTGTTCTAACCCTATCATTGTGAAAATAGCGATCATAGGATATGGCAAGATGGGCAAAGAGGTAGAATCCGTGGCTGTGGAACGGAATCATGAAATCGTTTTAAAAGCGAATCTTGCTGGAGATATTAATGAAGAAATATTGACATCCGCAGATGTAGCCATTGAATTTACGTCACCTGAGAACACCGTGGATAATATATATCGATGCTTCGACGTTAACCTTCCCATCGTGGTGGGAACCACAGGATGGATGCATGATTTGGAGAGGGTAAAAACAACGTGCATAGATCAAGGCCAAGCCTTACTGTATGCTTCTAATTTTTCGATAGGTGTCAACATTATGTTCGTGGTTAATGAGAAACTCGCACAACTTATGAATGCCCAGCCTACGTATGAGGTGTCTATGAAAGAAATACATCATACTGAGAAAAAGGATGTTCCTAGCGGCACCGCCATTTCCCTGGTAAATGGAATCACAGATAACTTGGACAGAAAGTCTGGCTGGACTTTGGAAGAAGATGCCAAAGAGAATGAAATAAGGATTAAGGCAAGCCGTGAAGCGAATGTGCCAGGAACACATACTGTGCGCTACTCGTCTGCGATAGATGAGCTTGAGCTAAAGCATACTGCCAGGGGCAGGAAAGGATTTGCCATTGGTGCCGTGCGTGCGGCAGAGTGGCTGCCGGGACGCACAGGGGTGTTCACCATGAAGGATTTAATGACCTCATAATAGATTAGCATGTTAAGATCAAAGAAGCAGAAGAGAGTATTCTTAATTGGCAGCATTGTCTTGAGCTTGCTCTGCCTGGGGCCAATGGTATTTTCCGATTGGGCGTTCAGTACCTCACTGACCTTATTGGTGATGGGTGAGGTGTTGTTTTACATACTGATCCTAACCTCCATAAGAGCGGAACCTGGAATGAAGAAAAGTACGGCACACGAGTGGAGAGACGCTATCATATTTGCCATCATAGCGGCCACAGTGATCAGGATGTTCTTTATTGAAGCGTTCACTATACCGACTCCTTCTATGGAGAAATCACTGCTTGTCGGAGACTTTTTATTTGTGAGCAAGGTAAGCTACGGAGCACGAATCCCTAATACACCGCTTTCTTTTCCCTTTGCACACCATACTTTACCGCTGGGGGAAAGCAAATCTTACCTGGAATGGATACACCTCCCATATCATAGACTTCCCGGGTTTGGGAAAATAAAGAACAATGATGTGGTGGTATTCAATTATCCCATGGAAGACTTCCGGCCTGTTGATAAGAGGGAGAATTATATCAAGCGCTGCATTGGGATTCCCAGTGATAAAATCGAGGTTATAGATAAAATTCTCTTTGTAAATGGAGAAAAGGCAGTAATGCCGGGAGAAATGCAGTATTCCTATCATGTTAAGACGGAAGGTTCCCCTTTGAACCCGCAACGACTTCAAAAACTCGATATAACTGAGGGTGGACTTATCTCTGATCAAGGAGACTATCGCCTTTCCCTTTCTAAGGGGAGCAAAGAAAAACTGCAAGGTTATACTAATGTAAAATCGATTGAGCCAATTGCTGAGCCAAAGGACGCGCGAGCTGATTATATATTCCCGTCAGATAGCAGATTCAACTTTAACAAGGACTATTTTGGCCCGATAGTAATTCCAAAAGCGGGAACAACCATTGAGCTTGACATTGACGTCCTGCCACTGTACGATAGACTAATTACTGTGTATGAAGGCCATACCCTGGCAGTTAATGGAACTGACATCCTCATCGATGGTGAAGTGGCGACGACCTATACGTTTCAGATGGATTACTTCTTTATGATGGGCGACAACAGGGACAATTCAGCAGATTCCAGGTTTTGGGGATTTGTTCCCGAAGATCACATTGTTGGTAAGGCTGTTTTCATCTGGTTCTCACTTGACAAGGCCCAGAGCTGGTTCAGTAAGATTCGGTGGAGTCGCATATTCTCCGCTATCCAGTAACACCTTATGTCATTCGTTGAAGAATCCATCTTTATTCCGATCAACGACGTAGATCAACTGCACCTCAAGAGGTTCTATTCTGACCCCCATGGAATTCCGTTGTTCCTTATCCATGGATCAATCGAGAACGGTAAGATATTCTATACATCTTCGGGAAAGGGACTAGCACCCTATCTTGCCAAAGAGGGTTTTGACGTGTTTGTCGTGGACCTCCGCGGCAGGGGCAAAAGTACTCCTCAGGTTGACAAGCACGCCACTCATGGCCTTACGAATACGATGGAGGAAGATATTCCAGCAGTGGTTGAGAAGATCAAAGAAATTAAAGGCGACGTGCCACAGCACTGGATATCACACTCCTGGGGAGGAGTGAGTTTACTGGGTTACCTGGCAAAGAAAAGTAACGCTGTAAATCTTAAATCCATGGTGTTTTTTGCGGCGAAGAGGCACATTAGTATCCGAACCTTAAGGAAGTTCTATCTTATAGATGTATTGTGGAACATCATGGGGCGCTTTGCCGTATGGAGGAATGGCTATCTACCTGCCGTGAGGATCAAGATGGGAGCCGATAATGAATCAGCCAGGTGTTATAAAGAGACCAACGATTGGGTGTACCAAACCAAGTGGCTTGACTGGAGAGATCAGTTCGACTACGCAGCTGCGCTTCAAAATGCTGACCTCCCCCCCATTCTATCGGTTACCGGTGCCGGTGATAAGGTACTTGGGCATCCAACTGACTGCATGTACCTGCTAAATGAAATTAAGGCCAGGAATTATGAATTCAAGATTCTGGGCAGGGAAGCGGGAAATCTACAAGACTATGACCACATCAACATCCTCACTCATCCGGATGCGGCTAAAGATCAGTTCCCTATGACCAAAGACTGGATTTTACAGAACAATTAAAACTATGCCTGTACTTCTGCCATATACTTACCTGGGACCAATTCGCTATTACAGCAGTATCGTACAGAACAAAAATATCGTTCTTGAGGGCCATGAGCACTTCCCCAAACAAACCTATCGCAACAGGTGTACTATTTATGGCGCAAACGGTCCCATGAATCTCATAGTACCTGTCGAGCATGAATCAGGAGAGCGATCTATTGGCATTAAACGCATTTCTTATCAGGAAAACTGGCAAAAGCTCCATTGGAAATCCCTTGAAACCGCTTACCGTTCCTCCCCTTTCTTTGAATATTACGAAGATGAGTTTTCGGATATTTTGATGAAGCAACATGAGCTGCTTATTGATCTCAATGCGCAGTTCATGACCTTAGCACTTAAAATACTGGATATTGAGATGGACCTCTCAATTACCTCAAGCTACGAAGAAGAATTCGATGGGTTGGATTTACGAGAGGATTTTGCTCCTAATGCAGACTTAGAAGATAAAGTGGATTTTCAACGCTACCCGCAAGTTTTCGAGGACCGCCATGGATTCATTCCCAATCTCAGCATAGTTGACCTGATCTTTAACCAGGGGCCTGGATCCAAAGATTACCTATAGCTACTACTCTGATTACGCAGGATCCTTCTTCATCAGTGCAGCAATAATGAAACTGCCGACCATCCCTATGATGAGGGTAATGGTAAACGACCCGAACATAAGCTTACCAACGGATTTGACACTCTTCATTTGTGCGATCTCTTGCTCAATCTCGGTGGTGCTCTTATTGTCTTTCTCCATTGCCGCTCTTAAGGATTCTGAGGCTTCCTGAAGATACTCTGGGTGTATCACTAAAAAATGAACCATGGCATATGCGGCAAGAGTGAGGCCGGTAATTAGCGAAATAACCACCCCCGTTCCGGCACCTTCCTTAAAAGAAATTAACCCCTGGCCAAATTCTTCTGCACTCCTGCGGAAGTAAATCCCCATTCCAATGCCAGTAAACAAGATAAAATAAGGAAAGTATGCCGCTGTACCTCCAAATGAAGAGTTGTCGATCGAATTCACATATTTGAGGTACATCCAAAAACTGGATGCAATACCTGTGAACAGGCCGAATTGAATGGCTAACTTCACAGAAGGTGAACTTTTAGCTTTTGAATTGAAAAATTACCCGTTCATAGAGATCAGGAACTCCTCGTTGGTCTCGGTATTCTTGATTCTGTCTCTCAAGAATTCCATAGCTTCGAGTGCTGTCATGTCTGCAAGGTGCTTTCTCAGGATCCAAATCTTCTGAAGCACTTCCTTGTCGAGTAACAGATCATCCCGCCTTGTACTGGAAGCAACAATGTCAATTGCTGGGAATAGTCGTCTATTGGAAATCTTGCGATCCAACTGAAGTTCCATATTACCCGTACCCTTGAATTCCTCGAAGATGACTTCATCCATCTTAGAACCGGTGTCAACCAAGGCAGTTGCTAAAATGGTCAATGAACCACCATCTTCGATTTTCCTGGCTGAACCAAAAAACCTCTTGGGCTTGTGCAATGCATTTGCTTCAACCCCGCCTGAAAGCACTTTTCCAGAAGCTGGAGAAACGGTGTTGTATGCCCTTGCCAATCTGGTAATAGAGTCCAACAGGATCATTACATCGTGACCGCACTCGACCATACGCTTTGCTTTTTCAAGCACAATGTTCGCAACTTTCACATGGCGATCCGCTGGCTCGTCAAAAGTTGAAGCCACAACCTCCGCGTTAACGTTTCGCTCCATCTCCGTAACCTCTTCAGGACGCTCATCAACAAGCAACACAATGAGGTATACTTCCGGGTGGTTTTCCGCAATAGCGTTCGCTATATCCTGCAAAAGGATAGTCTTACCTGTTTTAGGCTGGGCTACGATCATACCACGCTGCCCCTTGCCAATTGGCGTGAACATGTCAATGATCCTCGTAGATAAGTTTCCCCCTTTACCGGTTATCGTGAATTTCTCCTGTGGAAAAAGAGGCGTCAGATGCTCAAAAGGAACTCTGTCCCGCACATCATTAGGCACCATGCCGTTGATCTTCTCTACCCTGATAAGCGGGAAATACTTTTCTCCTACTTTAGGTGGTCGAATGCTACCTTGAACGGTATCCCCGGTACGAAGTCCAAATAGTTTTATCTGCGAATGTGAAACGTAAACGTCATCCGGAGAATTGAAATAGTTATAGTCTGAGGACCTCAGGAATCCATAACCATCGGGCATGATCTCCAAGATTCCTTCACTGGATACAATGCCTTCAAATTCATATTCTTCACCTTCCTTGGCAAATTTATTCCTAGGATCCGCTTTTCTTCCGTAGTTTTCATTTCCACGCTCCCCTTTAGGCTTTCGTGGCTGATTCTGCTGGCCTTTTGGCTTGTTATGCTGAGGTCTGCCTCCCTGACTTTGATCTCTCCCTTTGTCGTCAGTTGCACCTTGTTCAACTTTAGCATCACCAGCAGGACTATCCTTAGGACTTTCCGCGGATTCTTCTTTCTTTACCTCTACTTCGGCAGCATTTGCCGGGGAGGTAGTTTGTTCTGTTGTATCTTGAACAGACGATTCAGTAACGCTCGAGCCCGTATTGGCTTCTACAGATTTTTGTGCAATTGCAGGGTCAATAGCTTGTTGATCTAAAATTTTATACACCAATTCGTCTTTCTTAAGTCCTTCATATTTAGGCACATCCAGACTCTTTGCAATGTCTTTTAGCTCTCCTACAAGCTTCTTATTTAATTCTAATATATCGTACATAATACGTAATACTTAGTTTTTGTTAAATGATAATAATTCGTGGATTCACCAGAGGTGATAGGCGTTCGCTTTGAACCGTCTATTAAATTTTCATGGTTTAGGATCGAATCAATCCCAATAAGAAAAAAATGTGTGGATAATAATTCTTTTGAAAACTCCTGACCAAAATTCTCCTATAGCTGAGACAGGTGAGAAATCTATGCAATGATACGAATATTTATTAAATCAACTCAGATTTGCGATATTTTTATTTACTTGCATCATATAGCTATCGGATAATGTGATTCAAAGAATTCAATCCATATACCTCTTATTAGCTGCATTGATAAGCGCCTTGATGGCACTTTTCACATTTGCTGTAATTGACGCGGGAGGTGATCTCTACACCCTTGATTTGTTTGGAATTCATTACGACCTCTATAAGGATCAGGTAGAGCTCATGGGCTTTTGGTACTTAGCCGCTTTTGTAGGGATAGCCTGCTCCTTGAGCGTCGTAACTATTTTTCTGTACAAAAAGAGGAATCTGCAGATCACTATGTGCAAATTGAATTTGCTGCTGTACCTGGGTGTAATCTTCACTGTATTTTACTCAGGGGAAAAAGTTCTTGAAATTCTTGAAATAAACCTAGGGCTGGAGGGCGAGCTTCACTATAAGCTGGGCGCAATACTGCCAATCCTTTCGGTCATTCTTGTGTTCCTGGCCAGCAGGGCGATAAAAAAAGACGAAGACCTGGTGAGATCTGCAGACAGAATCAGGTAAGAATAGCTTTTATGTGATCTTCACAGTTGCATCAGCGACAATCATAAAAATTTAGTGTCAATCTGCGTCTTCTAAGATTACTATCAATTACATTGTCCGATAACAGAACAATGTTTAGTAAATTAGCATTCCTATAGCTATCCGGAAATCAAAACCCGACCGTATGAATAAATTAGTACTTATCCTTACCCTGCCAATGATTTCCATGCTTGACTTTAACGCCAATAAAACGCTGCAATCCAGCAAACCCGCAATGGAGGAGGCTTCTTTGGCCTTCGCTGACCTCAGTGAAGTGGAGAAAACTGAGTTCATTGAGCATGTTATAGCCACCGGTGACTGCTCGTGGGAAGGATTTGAACTATATGGAAAGGTTCAATTTGTTACTTCTTTCCCGGATATTAAGATTCAGTACGTCACTTCTTTCCCGGATATTAAGGTGCAGTGGGTAACCTCTTTCCCTGACCAATGCGGAAAATGGCAGGAAGTAACATCATTTCCAGACTTCAAGGTTCAGGTAGTAACTTCTTTCCCCGACCTCAAGGTACAGGAGGTGAGTTCTTTCCCCGGGATGAATTAAAGACCCACCACCGTGGTTCAGCTGAAACTCAATTGGCAAGATGAACATTGAACAACTACGGGATATTTGTTTGTCTTTCCCAGGTGTGACAGAAGATGTCAAATGGAAAGACAACTTGTGCTTTCTCGTAGCCAATAAGATATTCCTCATGGTGGGATTGGATGTCTCCCCTACCCCTGGATCCTTTAAAGTGCCCCAAGTAGATTTTAATGAAGTAGCTTCAATGGATGGGTTACAACAAGCGCCTTACCTGGCACGTGGGCAATGGATACGAACAGATAATGTGGAAAATCTCAGCGAAGAGGAATGGATTCATTATGCTAAACAGTCTTATGAGTTGATCCGAAGTAAGTTGACTAAGAAACTTCAGCGGGAGCTGGAGGAAATGCAATAAGTGTCAGAGGTAAAAAAAATAGCGTTGTGGTCCGGGCCGAGAAATATCTCTACCGCCCTGATGTATTCCTTTGCCAATCGCAGTGATACGGCGGTTGTTGATGAGCCGTTGTTCGGGTATTTTTTAAAGCATACAGGCGTGTGGCGCCCCTCAAGAAAAGAAGTGCTGGCTACGATGGAGACAAACGCCATCAATATAATGGATACACTTCTCAATCCACCAACGGATATGCCAGTGTACTTCATGAAACACATGGCCAATCACTTAATAGATCTCAACCTGGACTTTCTTGCAAATTTTGAGAATGTATTGCTCATACGGGATCCTAAGGACATGCTCCTCTCCTACTCTAAGAACGTAAAAGAACCGACCTTACTGGATACGGCGTATAAAATGCAGGTAGACCTCCTTGACTTTTTTACTGAAAGAGGAATGCCCTACGTGATCCTGAATGCGAAGAATGTACTGCTCAACCCAGAAAGGCAGTTGAAAATACTTTGTGAGAAGCTGAACATTAGTTTTCAGGACTCCATGCTGGAATGGGAGGCTGGAAGTCGGCAGGAAGACGGCATTTGGGCCAAATACTGGTATGACTCAGTGCACAAGAGTACTGGGTTTGGGGCTTATAGAGAAAAAGACCAAGAGCTACCACTGAATTTGATTTCATTATATGATGAGTGCATGTACTATTATGCGAAATTGGAACAATTAGCATTAACTTGACCTCTATCGTCATTGCGAGGAAATGACCTTCAAGAACAAATATTATTAAGATGGCAAAATTTAATCAACCGGATCCTAGAAATGAGGGAACCTTCGTTCACATAGGTGGAGAATTACTAAAAAGAGAAGATGCCAAAATATCGGTGCTTGATAGCCTTGTACAGGGAGGTGATGGCGTTTGGGAAGGGCTGCGGGTGTACAACGGTAAGATATTTCAGTTTGAAGAGCATATAGATCGAATGTTCAACTCTGCCAAAGCAATGCACTTTCAAGGCGTCCCCAGCAGAAATGAAATAAAGGAAGCTGTCTTTTCTACACTTAAGGCTAACGACATGTACGATGGTGTGCATATTCGCCTAACGCTGTCCAGAGGGTTGAAGACCACCTCGGGGATGAATCCTGAGTTGAATACATCCGGCTGCTGCCTGATTGTGCTGCCAGAGTTCAAGCCTCCTGTTTACGGAAATGAGGGCATCAAGCTGATCACATCCAGCATAAGGCGCAACTCACCTCAATGCCTCGACTCTAAGATCCATCACAACAACCTCATCAATAATATTCTGGCTAAGATTGAGGCTAACCTGGCGGGAGCCGACGATGCATTGATGCTCGACATTGATGGGTTTGTATCTGAAACAAATGCCACCAACGTCTTCCTGGTAAAAAATGACATTCTCAAGACTCCTTTTCCTGACTCTTGCTTACCTGGAACCACCAGAGCCATGATCATGAAAATAGCAAGAGACGAGGGCATCACATTGGAGGAGAGAAGATTATCACTGGTAGAGTTTCAGGCGGCTGATGAAGTCTTCACCACCGGCACCATGGGAGAGCTAAGTCACGTGGTTGAACTGGATGGCCGACAAATTGGAAATGGAGCATTAGGTCCAATCACAACTCTGCTTCAAGCATTGTATGCCGAAAAGACTTTGAACGAAGGGATTGAAATCCCACGCTAGAGCCTGAGACGATTTTGACACTGAAAGATCATGAAGTATGCGCAAGCTTAACCTCGCGACTTTCCCTTGAACAGAAGGTGATTCCTTAGAGCGCCACAAAAATTTGTGAAACGTTAGTGTGAATCGTATTTCCGTTTTTGTTGATCACAACCTCATCGGCAGTGAACATAGCTGATCCGAAAGAGATGCAAGGTTGGTTTATGCCTGGACATTCGGTCTTTCTCATCCTAACAGTGATAATACTGTTTACATATGGAGGTGTTGGTGCAACAAAATAGTTGATTGGCGCGCAATCAATACTCGTTAAGGAATATCCCTGGCCTTTCAGGTGATTGATGGTTCCTTGCAGTTGGCCTTTCGGCTGCACGCAGAACGCCGCAATTGTAGAGGCTGATGCTATTGCTACGAAAGCTAAAATTGCTAATACCTTTTTCATTAATCTTAGTTTTAATAATATTAGAAATACCTAATAGACAGATACAAAAGTAGGAAGCAAATAGAAACTTATCTGCTCAATCCTTCTCTACTTTCCTATCCCTCTTCAATTCGATAACCTGCAGGTCGTTGATCTCTTTTCCTACAATGGAAAAGCGAACCAATGTACTCACAGTCTGGATGCCGTATCTCCCTGCCGCCCCGGGATTAATATGGAGCAACTTTAACTTTTGGTCGTAGATCACCTTGAGGATATGTGAATGTCCACAGATAAACAGGTCTGGAGGGTGTCGCTGTATCTCAGCCTTTACCCGTGCGTCGTATCTCTTAGGATAACCGCCAATATGGGTCATCCACACCTTTACCTCCTCACAGGTCCATTTGAGGTGCTCTGGAAAATGCTGCCTTATGTCGTTACCATCAATATTGCCATATACAGCACGGACCGGCTTGAAAGCTGCAAGTTTATCAGTAATGGCAAGAGTACCGATATCACCGGCATGCCAGATCTCATCAACATCCTTAAAATGGTCGAACACGGCTGGATCCAGCATGTTGTGAGTATCCGACAGCAGGCCAATTCTCATCATATCTTTTCGATAGATTGTACGGGAATCCAACCAATGCTGCCATCTGCGAGGCGTATCTTGTTCCACTCACCCATCTCTTCCACAACAGAGACCTTGGTTCCCTCGTGAAGGAGAAATAGATCTGTCTCATTGGGATCAGGAGCGCTTTTGACAATGACCGAAGGAGAAAAGATGATAGCCTCCATATCCGTGTAAACGGCATTGTATTTTTGATAACCCAATCCGAAACTGGCAAGGCTTAATACAAACAATAACAAAGCCGTGAAGAAAAACACCCTCTTGACGGCATTGGTGGATACAATAGTGAATATGAAGAATAGTGCAGCTGATAACCACAGCGAAATAATGGCCATCCAACCCCACGTATCCAATGGGACGGAATGTTTCAAATCTTCCCCTATTTCGCCAATAAAGAAAGTGGGGATCACCTCTATTTTGTCCACAGTCTTTAGATTGGCAAGCTTCAAATTAAATTGAAGGTCCTCATCCTTAGGATCCAATTTAATAGCCCTTTCATAGTTGAGGATGGCAGCGGGAATGTTGATCGTCTTATAATATGCATTGCCCAGGTTATAATAAAGTTCAGCGGATTCCTTACCGCCATCGAGTACTTTCTCATAAGACGCTATTGCATGCTCATACTCGGCTTTCTTAAAATGATCATTGCCCCTGGTGATCAGGTCCGAATACTCGTCTGCACGCACGGATCCAACAGCCATAAACAGGCACAAGATCATTGAGAATACACCACTATTTCCTATGCAAGTCACGATATTTCGTCTTCAATTATTGAAATGGCTTCTGATGCTTCTTCATAGATACCGTCCATTGTATCTTCTTGCCCCTCAGGAGCATATTGGGCAAATTCACATTTGTCCAATAACGCTATCATAGTATCAATTCCACCCACAGACACGGACCTGTCTGCCAGCGATTTTCTAATAGACTCTTTGGACAAATCAGCCACATCCACACTGAGTTTCATACCAAGGTAACCCCACAGCCCTTTGAGCACTTCCTGATAAAACCGCCCCTTGTCTTTATTGATAAATGCCTTTGACCGAGACAAACTCTTACGGGCCAGTTTGTTAGCTCTTCTTCTCCTAACCTGAACAATATCCTTGTTACGCTCAACATGCCTCCGTCTCAATAACAACAGGAACAGTAAGAGTAAAACGGGAGAAACATATGCCACATAAAACGGTTTAGACATAAAAAAGCGTGATCCCTTGTTGAATAGGAGAAATGGAGCATCTACAATGTAGCGAATGTCGCTGCCAATGAACTTAACATTTTCTTTATTAATGGTAGACAGTGTTGTGGTAGACTGCTCATCTCCCTTTGATACGGACAGTCTGTACTCAGGTGATTTCAGCGTAAAATACTTCTTCTTAGAAGGATCAAAATAGGAGAATTCAATGGGAGGAATCACGTAATCGCCTGCGTGCCTTGGAATCAATAAATACTCGAACGATCTATATCCCGAGACTCCACTCATGTTCACTTTGATATTGTTGGAGATTTTCGGATCAAATGTCTCAATATCCGGAGGTAGCTGCAATTTTGGAGCTTCAATTAACTTTAAGTTTCCCGATCCTCCAACTCGTATGTTTAGTGTTACAGCATCATTGGCTTGTAGCTCATCTTTATCAATCGCCGTCTTAAAAGTAAATTTCCCTACAGCACCGTCAAATGAATCCGGCTTGCCTTTTTCAGGTAAGGACTTGACTTTTATTTTGACCGGAACAGATTTCAAAATATATTCATCGTCCCTGAAGCCAGAATCAAAAAATGAGCGCCTCCTGGTCCTAGTTCTAATGAAAACTTTGAACTCCATAGGATCCAGCTCCAATGTACCGCTGCGTTGAGGAAATAATACCTTCTTCATTAGATCTGCAGCATTGTATCTCACATTGTCCATCGTTGCGCTATAAACACTTGCTTGGCGAGGAACTGCGACATCCTCCGTCCAAAAACCATTGAGGCTAGGGAGTTTCACAGTTTCACTATGAGAAACCTCCAGGTTGAAATAAACGGTGTAAGTTATGGGCAGCTGCTCCCCTTTGTATATCGTACGCTTCTTGGGAGTCGCTTGCAAAAAGACGTTTTCACTGGTAACACCCTGATTGGACTTCTTCTTCGTTCCCTTGACTACTTTTACCGTCAGCACCTTGGATTTGTAAATATTACCCCCAGACTTTACAGATGCCGCAGGAAAAGTGAAAGTGCCTACCTTTTGAGCCACCAAGACGTAGGCATAGGACTCCTTTCTAGTGACCTTGCCATTG
>DTRK01000300.1:0-14338 GCA_012965955.1 Flavobacteriales bacterium | reverse complement strand
AGTTGAATTTAGGAGGGCTGAAATTGGATATGCTCCCATTCGCAGCATAGGTCACACTGAACTGCTCACCCACCTCAACTGTGCCCTTACTCACTGTGGCCTGGAATTTGAAACTCTGGGCCATCAACAAGAAAGGAAGCAATACCAAGATCAATATGTGAATCAGGTGTCTCATATGCTTACCAATCTTTGTCAGATTTCATTTTGGTGGATTTCAGCTTCTTCTTTTGAAGCTTATCCTGGACATTCATTTCCTTCTCTTTGAGTGCCTCTAGTATTTTCCTAGCCTCTTCTTTTGAGAGTTGCTGAGGCCTGGGCTTTTGTTGCTGCTGTTGGTCCTTATTCTCATCCTGCTTGCTTTGATCGTCCTTTTTTTTGTCCTCTTTCTGTTTGTCTTCTTTTTTCTCTTTGTCTTGCTCCTTTTGTTGATCGTCCTTTTTCTCCTGCTCATCTTTCTTCTCGTCTTCTTCTTTCTTGTCTTCTTTCTTGTCCTTGTTTTCTTGTTTTTGTTGCTCCTGTTGTCTCTGTAGCTGTTTTTGAGCATAGGCGAGATTGTACTTCGTGTCTATATCAGATGGGTTGTTCCTAAGTGCCTGTTTATAAGCCTCGATGCTCTTCTCATATTCCTTTTTCTGCAGATAAGAGTTACCCAAATTGTGATAGGAGGCACCTATCTGTTCTTTAGTCCCAGCTTGTTTAGAAACCAAATCAAATTGGTTGATGGCATCGTCGTAATTCTCTTGCTTATAAGCAGCATCGCCCAGATTAAATGAACCTTCAAAAGACGCTGCCTTCTCATCGAGTGCTTGCTGGTAAGAATTCTCAGCGTCAACATAGTTGCCCGCTTCATACTGTTTATTCCCCTTTCGGATGTGTGCTTTCTCCTGCTGGGCAAAGAGATTCGTTGCTGCCAGCAGTAGCAGTACAGTAGCACCTATGCTATTGGCAAGAAATCGCTTCATTTTATTTGAACAGTTTGATTTTTCTAAGGTATTTGTTCTTTTTCTCCGCGATGAAAAACTCTAAAATTAGAAAGAATATTGCCCCTGCCAGGAAGTACTGAAATCGATCTTCGTAGTCTGTAAATATTTTTGACCCATATTTCACCTTCTCCATTTTATTCAATTCTGTAAACAAAACGCTTAGGCCTGTTTGCAAATTATTAGCTCTTATATACGTTCCGTCCCCAGCAGCAGCGATTTGTTGAAGCAAGGTCTCGTCCAACTTGGTAATTATCGCATTCCCTTCTTTATCCTTTCGATATCCTACCTGAACACCATTCCGGTAAATAGGAATCGGGGCACCTTTGGTTAGTCCCATTCCAATCGTATGGACCACTACACCCTTTTTTGAAGCGGCTGAAGCAGCGTCAATCGCGTCATCTTCATGATTTTCCCCATCAGTTATCACGATAATTGCCTTGTTCGTCTGTACATCTTCCTCCAGTTCAGCGCTTTTACCAAATGATTGCAATCCCAATTCAATCGCCTCACCTATTGCAGTTCCAGGAGAAGGCATGATATCCGTTCCCACAGTAGACAAGAATAATTTGGCAGCAGCGTAATCGGTAGTAATGGGCAGCTGCACGAATGCTTCGCCCCCGAAAACAATTAATCCGATCCGATCTCCTTGAAGCTTGTCAATTAGTTTGGAAATCGCTTGCTTTGACCGCTCCAGGCGATTGGGCTTAATATCCTCAGCCAACATGGATTTAGATAAATCCAGCGCTATCATCAAGTCAACACCTTCCCGTTTCAGCTCTTCTATTTTTGAGCCTATTCGAGGATTCGCGATGCCAATAACCAGGGACCATAAAGCAAACAGCAATAGAAAGAACTTAAGCACAGGCCTTCCTGAAGATACATCAGGCATCAAAGAAGAAATTAACGTTGGGTCACCAAACGACGCGATTGCATTTTTCTTCCACCTTCGCGTAAGAAGAAACAACAGCGTAAAGACAGCAGTGACTCCTGCTAAAAGCAAGAGCATCTCAGAAAATTCCATATTGGCCAATCTCAACTGTTCAAGTTCCATTTATGGTATGCTTCTAAAGATTGTATTACGTAAGAGCAGCTCCAATATCAACAAGGCCGCTGCTAGCAAAGCATAGGGAAAGAAGCGTTCGGTCTTCTTTCTATATTCCTTAACCTCAATCTTAGACTTCTCCATCTTGTCAATTTCATCATAAATATCCTCTAAACTCCGGTTATCTGTCGCACGGAAATATTTACCACCTGTATTCGCCGCGATTTCCTTTAGTAAGTCTTCGTCAATAGACACTTTCCGTTGTTGATAAATGTACCCTCTTTCATCTCTGGCCACCGGCGTTTGTGCCATCCCTTTAGTTCCAATTCCGATGGTGTACACCCTTACACCATAAGAAGAAGCGATCTCTGAAGCAGTTAATGGTGCAATGGACCCACCATTGTTCTCACCATCCGTGAGAAGGATAACCACTTTGGAAATTGCCTTACTATCTACCAGCCTGTTCACGCCAGTTGCGAGACCCAATCCAATTGCCGTTCCGTCTTGCACCATTCCTGTTTTGATTTCCGAGAATAAACTTTTCAAAACCGAGTGATCTGTAGTAAGCGGACATTGGGTGAAGCTCTCTCCGGCAAATACTACGAGCCCCACTCTATCAAAAGGCCTGTTCTTGACAAAGTCCATTGCAACTTCCTTTGATGCACCCAAACGACTGGGGTCCAGATCCCTGGCAAGCATACTGGTAGATATATCAAGAACCACCACTATATCAATGCCTTCAGTGGTTCTGTTTTCCCAACTTGTACTTGATTGTGGCCGTGCAAGACATACTATTAAGGCTGCAACCGCACCTGCTCTCAATAAAAACAGGATATGTCTCAGGTATATCTTGGCTCCTTGTTGAAGGCCAGTGAAGGGTAAAAAAGAAGAGACTTGAATTCCTGCTCTCCCCTGGTTGGACATGCGCCAATACCACAATCCCATCAAAGGAATAATGAGCAACAAATACAAGAGCTCCACATAGGCGAAATCAATTTCCTCCATCATGATAGCTCTGATTTAATTTCGGTGTGCAACTCAGGAGTTAACGAGTCTTGCGTTTGCCTGGTATCTCTTACAAAATTGTAAGCGCGTGCCATCCCCATTTCGTGCTCGTTTGCAATAGGTCTTGATTTTGCAAATTTGACCATGTCAGCCATTAACAGCAATTGACCAAGCTTCTCTCTATCGTCTGGAGTTACCTGAACATAAATCAATGACTCCATAATCTCATCGGTTGTCATCTCCCTGGCAATTATATCATATCGGTTCTCAATATAGGTGCGAATAATGTCCGTTAGCTCCGTGTAATATTCCTTGATCTTATCTTGCTGCCATAATTTTTTCTCATCCAATCTTTGTAAACTCTCAATGGCAATCTCATAGGGATCACCAACAATCACCTCCTCCACAATTTCTTTTTTCGGCCGGTTCTTCAAGTACCGAAGCAGCAGATACACCAAGAAAAGGAATGCCAATATTCCCACAGTCACAATCGCCTCAGGGATAAATTCATCCCAAGTATAGGGAACGCCATACGGGGTTTTAATGTCTTTGAACGCTTCAGCAGTATCCACCTCCAAAGTGTGTACTTCAATTAGAATCGCCTCCGTTTCAGCCATGCTGCTACTGTCATCGGCTTCAATAAATCGAAACGAGGGGATTACAAAAAATCCAGAGTCAAATGAGGTTATCTTATACACTCTGGCAATTTCCAGTGTGCCATCATCATGTCGCCTCAAGGTATCTGAATCCGTCCGGTCTATAACCTCGACCGCAGAGGTAATTGTATCACCAATTTCTGGCCACAGTACTTCCTTACCAAATTGGTTGTTTAGAATAAGGGTAAGGGTAACCTGATCACCTATCAGTATTTTATTCGTATCGGTGTACGCTTCCGCTTTAAATTTCTGTGCAGAGGAAGTAGTCAGCATCCCACACATCATAAGAAACACAGGAATCGCGTATAAAACTCTCTTTATGTAAGCTGGCGATATCAACGACCTTCCCTTCTCTTAAACAAATTCATCAGGGGTTTAACGTATGATTCATCAGTTCTGATTTGGGTATAGTCTACCCCGCAGCGTTTGAAGATCTTACTAAGATTGGCATCATTAACCCTATTCCATTGATCATAATAATTTCGAACCTTTCTAGACGAAGTATCAATCCATTTGAATTGGCCGGTTTCAGCATCTTTCATCTTAACCAATCCCACCGACGGAAGTTTAACTTCCCGACGGTCATACAACCTCAGCGCTACTACATCATGCTTTTTATTGGCGATCTTCAAGGCCTCTTCACCAGCGCTATTATCCAGACAATAATTAGGATCTAGAAAATCCGATATAAGAAATGCGATACTTTTCTTCTTGATCACATTGGTAAAATACTTAAGCGCATTAGACACATCCGTCTTTCTGCTCTGTGGTTCGATATTGAGAAGTTCCCGAATGATTCTTAGTATATGGCCCTTGCCTTTTTTGGGAGGAATAAACTTTTCAATCTGGTCGCTGAAGAAGATAATCCCAATCTTGTCGTTATTCTGAATAGCGGAAAATGCCAGCACTGCCGAAAGCTCCGTGGCTAGCTCTTGTTTGAATTGCATCGTTGAGCCAAACTCTTTGGAAGCGCTCACATCAACAAGTAGCATGACAGTTAGCTCTCTTTCCTCTTCAAAAACCTTCACATAAGGCGACGAAAACCGCGCAGTTACATTCCAATCTATGGCACGAATATCATCGCCAATCTGGTACTCCCGAACTTCACTAAAGGTCATACCCTTCCCCTTGAACGCCGAATGGTATTCTCCTGAGAAGATCTGATTTGACAAACCTTTTGTCTTGATCTCGATCTTTCGGACTTTTTTAAGTAATTCTGACGTCTCCATCTAAGGTATTCTATCTTACGTATGATCAGGTTTATTCATCTTGCTTATTATCTTGACAATGTTGGGAACAGGGGAAAAGGGACTTCGGAGTTACAATTAAATGTCAGCTAAGTGAAGTTTCAATTCCAGATCTATCAATAAGCTTGCTCCTTGCTCCCACGCCCCCGGTACCACGTCCCCCGTTAGGGTACTTCAACTGTATTCAGAATCTCAGCAATGATCTCCTCTGAAGTAATGTTCTCAGCCTCCGCCTCATAGGTCAAACCAATGCGATGCCTCAATACATCAGCACAAATTGCCCTAACATCCTCAGGAATGACGTAGCCACGTCGCCGGATAAATGCGTAAGCTTTCGCAGCGAGTGCCAGGTTGATACTAGCTCTGGGAGAGCCGCCGAAACTGATTAAGTCTTGAAACTTACCGAGTCCGTAGTCCTGTGGATTTCTGGTGGCAAATACAATATCTATAATATATTTCTCAATCTTCTCATCCATATAGACCTCACGGACAATACTTCTGGCCTTTAGGATATCTCCAGGTTTCAAAATACTTGAAGTAACAGGAGGCTTTTCAGCCATATTTTGCCGAATGATCATTCTTTCTTCCTCCTTGTCCGGATAGCCGATCACCACCTTCAACATAAATCGATCTACCTGTGCTTCTGGAAGTGGATAGGTGCCTTCCTGCTCTATCGGGTTTTGAGTTGCCATAACCAGGAAAGGCTCTTCCAGAGGAAATGTTTCATCGCCTATTGTCACTTGCCGTTCCTGCATAGCTTCTAATAACGCAGATTGCACCTTTGCCGGTGCCCTGTTGATCTCATCCGCCAGAATAAAATTGGCAAATATCGGCCCCTTCTTTACCGTGAATTCCTCCTTCTTTTGGCTGTAAATCAAAGTTCCAATAAGGTCAGCCGGCAATAGATCAGGCGTGAATTGCAATCTGGAGAACTTTGCCTTGATAATTGAAGACAGAGAATTAATCGCCAGAGTTTTCGCCAAACCTGGTAGTCCCTCCAAAAGTATGTGTCCGTTAGAGAGTAAACCAATCAGCAATCTCTCAACCATGTATTTTTGCCCGACAATTACTTTATCCATCTCCATGTAGATCAGGTCAACAATGGCAGATTCTTTTTGAATGCGTTCATTCAGCTCCTTTATATCTACTGTTGCAGCAGATGCAGGTGTCTCAGTTGCCAGTGCCGATTCTGTTGCCACCGCAGGTGGTACTTGTTCTGCTTCCTGATTTGCAGTAAGGTTCTCTTCTTTATCTCTCGGTTCTGTCATGATCTTGTATATAATGTCACAGTATTTAGTAATTCGTTAAACATTGCAATACGTGAAATATTCTTCCTAAATGTACGATGCCAGATGCGCATGTATTTACCGTGCATCAAGTATCCAACATCATCTCTCCAAAGACCGGGGATACTGTCTTGCCCCCCATGCTAATCAATACTATCCCATGCCCCCCCTGTACAAATCGGCTCCAAAAGTAACAAAATGCCTCGATGTGCTAAGAAGGGGGCTTGTTAATTTATGTTAATATGTTTAACAATAGCGCCAACTGATATATTGGTCTATTAGCACGAATTAAGCACCTCTGCTAAACGGACAAAATCCTGCAATTTCTTACATCAGTAATCTTTCATGCCAAGTAGGATTAATGACGCATGCCGCTTGTGGTACATTTGTTTAACATTTAAGTACAACAACAAAATAAGTCAACCATGAAATTCAATTCAAAACTAAATCTAACTGTAAAGGTGTTTGCTTTTCTTGTTATCGTATGTAGCTCGAATCATACCGTGGCTCAGGATCCCGAATTCACTCAGTTCTACGCTAACCCCATGTACCTCAATCCTGCATTTGCGGGCTCCGAGCAAACAGGCCGAATAGGAATAAATTACCGAAACCAATGGGCAGCTATTGATCACCCCTTCCGAACATTCAGTGCTTCCTATGACACATACGCCAAAAATCTAAGCGGAGGACTCGGCATACAGTTCGTTAACGATGGTGCAGGATCTGGCACATACCATTCAAATTCAATTTCAGGTATATATGCGTATCACGCAACATTGAACAGAAAATACAGGCTTCATGTAGGTACAAACGTAGGGTATTCTGAAAAGTCTATCAACTGGGATGAATTGACCTTTGCAGATATGCTTGACCCTGATCAGGGCTTTGTCTATGCATCTAGTGAGCAACAGCCTATGAAGTCACGGGGTTACCTGGACCTTTCCGCCGGTGCACTTGTTTATAGCAAGAACATGTTCGCAGGTATCGCTGTAAGCCATCTACACGAACCAATCACGAGTCTTGTGGGTGATGATAAACTGCTAAGAAGATACACGTTCCACGGAGGTACTAACATCAAAATGGGCGACAAATTTAATGGAACATATACACTATCTCCCAACATACTATACACTAAGCAAGGAGAATTTGAGCAACTGAACCTGGGTATGTATTTACATTCTGGAGTTATTACCGCAGGCGTCTGGTATCGATCAACGGATGCGATAATACTGCTTTTCGGGGTAAAGACCTCTAGATTTAGTTTAGGATATTCTTATGATATGACAATTTCCCGTCTCACAATGGCAAGCGGCGGAGCACATGAGATTTCTTTTATTGTTAGAATGCCACAAAAAACAGGACGCATAAATTACCAGCAAATACCATGTGCAATATTTTAAGACTGAAATTGCGATGAAAATCAAATCAAATCAAATCAAATAATTAACTTTAAGGCCATTTGTAGTCCCACGTAATTCCGCCACAATGCTCAATATTAAGAGTATAATAACCAAATTAAAGGAGCCAGAGTATAAAGCAATTTTGCTGAAGCTTCAAGAGGCCAAGGCTGAGAAATTTCAGAAACTGCTTGAGAATTACCGAGAATCATCCCTTTCAGATGATGAGATCCAGGAGGAACTCAGCATATCATCCAACGCATTTTACGTACTTAAGTCGAGATTGTATGAGAAGATTCAGGAACAACTTCTCGATCAGTCTGTAGGTCCAAAAACTGATGTTCTGCGGAAGATCATCACCATTCCGAAGCTTCTCTATAATACACAACCTGAAATATCTATTGCAATTCTGAGCAAGTTGGAAAAAGACCTGATAGGCCATGATATGCCACAGGAACTCACAAGCGTATACGCAGCCTTAAAGAAATTGCATCTGCACACTGACAAGTATTATGAGTACTCACAGAAGTACAATAAACACGTGGCTTTTACGCTGGCGCTTGACAAAGCCGAGGGCATACTAACGGAATTCAGCAAGCATTTAGGTGACTACCAGGCTTCTCGAGATCCTGGGATTTTAGAGTATTTCCCGGTTCTGAAAAATGAAATGGCTAGCCTGTCCCGATTATACGACTCACATCATCTTAAAGTCGCTAAACTCCTTATGAATGTGTCAATAGCGCTCTTTCTTCCACTCGAGGAGGACATTCTCAACGATGAGCCTGTTGAAGATGCCCTAAGGGAACTTGAACAGATTCTGGAATCCCATCCAACTGATGGTAAATACCAATACCTGCAAGGTGTCGTTAATTTCCTCTTTTTTGAGTATTACCATAAGCTAGGTATTGGCAAAAAAGCAGACCAGTACTTTGGATCGGTTAATATGAGTTTACCTTCTTTTTTGTTTTTTAATCATCTCACCTATTGCTCCAAGTTTTTGATCTCCAAAATTGAGCGCTATGTTCAAATGGATATTACTGACAAGCTACTGGAGGAGAGCCATACTGATCTAGCCGAGTTCGAACCAGACGTGAATGACATTCCAAATTATGTCAACTATGTAATTTATAAGGCGGGATCTGCTTATTACAACGAGGATTATGGTGATGCCAGCATGCATCTTTCTGGTTTACTAAATGACGTCAGTTTCAAAGATCATGTACACGCTGATATAGAGATCAAGCTTTTCTTGATACTTACGTATTCTCTCCAGAACAAGTATGATCTGGCATGGAATCTACTGCGAAGTGTGACACGGAAATTAAAGGAGTTGAATAAGTCAGGCGGGTATGAAAATAGTATTGCTTTCGCCAATATGTTGAAAGCACAGGACCAGCAGTCAGGTGGACTGAATGAAAAAATATCAAAACAGGTGAATAGTTTTAAACTATTAAATGAGTGCCCAAACAAAATGCTGAGTTATCTAAAATTGGATGAAGCATTTATCAAGTTGCTCAGTAAGCCAATAAAGTAAACTGGAAATAATAAGCAATATGCAGAAGCCGAAACCAAGATACAAGAACGTAATGTTAGTGGATGACAATGAGATCGACAATATGATCAATCAGAAAATGCTGGAGAGCGTAAATTTCGCAGAACAGTATTACGTGCACACTTCAGGGCAAAGTGCCCTTGACTTTTTGGAGAATTTGGTCAAGCGTGAATCCGCGGCAGAATTACTACCTGATATGATTTTATTGGACATCAACATGCCATTAATCGATGGGTTCCAATTTCTGGATGAATTTGCTGAGCTGGATATTAAGATTAAAACTGATATTGTCGTGTTCATGCTAACCACTTCGATTAATCCTTCTGATAAGGAACGTGCAGAAGGGAACGCACTGATCGCTAAATTTCTCATAAAACCTCTAACATTGGATCAATTAAAGGAGTTGTAGATCTGGTAGTTATTTTGATTCGATAAATCCCAAATGAGTTACAAAATGCCTAAGAAGCAGGGCCTAACAAAAGACAAAATCGAGTTGGATGCGTTTCGAACGTATATGAACAACTCCCCGGATATCGCCTTATTGAGCAGAATAGATAATTTTCAATTTGTGGCGGTAAACGACCTTGCTTGTAAGGAATATGGATATACCAGAAAGCAGTTTCTGGCACTTCAGATTTTCGACCTAGAGGTTACACCTCAACTGGAGGAAGAGGTCAAGGTATTTTACGATAGGACACGAATTGGAAAGGTGATGACTTACCAGGGCATCAATAAGCGAAAAGATGGAAGCCAATTTCCAGTTGAAGTGCGATTTTCAAAGATTAGCTCAACATATGGTCTTGCGCATATCCGAAATACATCCGAGCGGGTGCGCTCAATTGAACGGGACAGGTTTTTGGCTCAAATGTCAGAAGATGCAAGTGTTGCCATGCTTGGTTTGGACTTGAAGTTTAACCTTACGCATTGGAGTAAAGGATGCGAGAGTCTCCTTGGATACAGCAGAAAAGAGGTTCTATCTGAACAAATTATCAACCTAGTATTGTCCAAAGAACGGCCTAAGATCAACAGATTTCTTGTCCAACTCGTTAAAGAGCGTGAGTTTCGCAGTAGGGATACCGTTCTCATCCATAAATCAGGCAAGCAAATCGTGGTGAATGCAACTTACTGGATTACAAAGGACGAAAATGGAGTAGTCAATGGATTGGCCGGGTTGATACGGGATAATTCGAAGGAGAAAATGGCCAAGAGAATGCAGGATGCGTTGCTAAACATTGCCCAGGCATCCTCAAGGAGGATTATTGACACAAAGTGGTTTTCCAAATTCGTCTTTAAAGAGCTCGGCACAATAATGAATGTTGATAATTTCTATATCATCTTATATGACAAGGTTTCAAAATCATATAAGTATCCCATAGTGCGGGGATGTAAAGGATTAAAAAAGGCCCTTCAATCAGATATCAAAAAGAGAAGCTTGGCTAGCCGGGTTATGCATACCGGCAAGCCGGTGTTCGAGCAAAAGTCTGAGCTCTTAAAACACATTAAAATTCACAAGATTCAAATGGAAACAGAGGTCCCTGAAGTGTATTTGGGGGTGCCGCTTAAGAGTGAAGGTAAAGTTGTTGGGGTTTTGGCGGTTCAGTCATTCAAGGACCCCTTTGCCTATTCCATAAGAAACATGATTGCGCTCGAATTGGTTTCTAATCTCATCAGTAATATCCTGACTCGTGATTTGATCATTGATGAATTGATGACAAGCGAGGAGCATTACCGGAGTTTGAGTGAAAAATCTGCAGACGTCATCTCTGTGCTGGATAAACACTGGGTGATTCAATATGAGAGCTTACCATCAAAACATGTGTTCGGAAGGAATGCCTACGAAATGCTTGGGCATAGCTTTCTTGACTATATTCATCCTGAGTACAAAGGAGCGATCAAGAAGTGTTTGACGGCTGTTTCCAAAATCAAGGATAAGAATGCTACCGTAAAATGCCGATACTTACACGGGAACGGATCGTGGATTTGGGCAGAGCTGAGCATCAAAAATCTGCTTTCTGATCCAGTGGTTAAGGGTATTCTAATACATAAGAAAAATATCACCAAAAGCCATGAAACAGAAGAGCTGTTAAAATCCAGTGAAGCCAAATTCAAGTCGTTATTCACGAAGTCTCTGGAGGCAATATACTTGGTAGATCCTCTCACGCGAATGGTAATTGACGCCAATCAAAGTTTCCTGGACTATACCGGGTTCTCACAAGAAGATTATGGTACAATCGCGCTGGAGGATTTTGTAGTAACTTCTGTGAGCAATATAAATGGCTATATCAACAAGGTGCTGGAGGGAACAGATGTAGAGAATATCGAGAGAATATGGAAAAGGAAATCAGGTGAAGAAATAACGGTTTTGGTATCTGGAAGTAAAATCAAGATAGATCACAAGGAGATCGTTGTTGTTGCAGCTAGAAATATTACACCTCAGAAGAAGACGGAAAAGGAGCTTCTCAAGATCAACCAGGAATTGGACACTTTTGTCTATAAAGCTTCTCATGACCTGAGAGGACCATTGACAACCTGCTTAGGCCTGGTCAATATGAGTCAGGATGAAGTGAAAGATGAGAAGGCAGTCTGGTATCTGGATATGATCAAAGAGGTCCTCGGCAAACTCGATGGCATATTGACGGACTTAACACAGATCACCTCCATTCGGCAAGGTAATGTAGAGTATGTCAATATTCATTTGGCAAAGATGGTGCAAGCAGCTGTGAAAGAGTTTAAAGGGCATCCTGATGTCAGGAACTTAACTTTTAAGACTCAAATCAAAATTAAGAGGAAGATTTCATCAGATGCAGCAATCTTAAGGATGGTGTTTCGCAATTTGATTGGAAATGCCATCAAATATCAAAAAGAGAAAGGAAAGAACCCCTTTTTGCAGATTTCAGCCTCTGAAGATGAAGAAGCCACATTAATCGTTTTTGAGGATAATGGAATTGGGATAGATGATAGTGTTGGAAATAGTATTTTCGATATGTTTATCCGCGGGACCTCAGAATCGAAAGGATCTGGCCTGGGCCTTTATATGGTAAGAACCGGCCTGGATAAAATCAACGGCAGCATTACCGTTGAGAGCAAACTTGGAAAAGGAAGCAGATTTACGATTACAATACCAAATCTTTATTGTTAATTGTTCATATTATTATGCTAGTATTCGTTTAGATATCGTAGGTCTTCTTGTCTTATCATCGTACATTAAAGGAATTAACAATAATAACAATATGGCCCTAACCAAAAGAACAGCTCGACTAGTCGTTTTAATTGACGACAATGAGATCGATAATATGATCCACAAAGCGCTACTTCAAAGAAAACAGTTTGCTCAAAATATTTTTTCTTTTGTCAATAGTGTTGAAGCGCTGGCAGCGATCAAGAAATTGACTGAAAAAGTTGACAGTAGCACTGAGTTTCCCGACTATATCTTTCTCGATATCGGAATGCCAGTAATGGACGGCTTAAGTTTTTTGGACGAGTATGAGAAGCTTGACCAGGAATTATTGAAGGAATGCAAGTTGATTATCCTAACGTCATCTATTGCTCCAGAGGGTAAGAAAGAGTCACTTAAGCGAGAGTCAGTTGCTGGCTATATTAGCAAACCGCTGACCGAAGAAGCCCTTTCTGCATTGTTCAATGGTCCTCTCTCGACAACTTAGGCCATTCTCTTTATCATATCCCTGCCTTATATACTGCCTGATGGACACATCTGGTGGAGCTTTTTTACATATTTCACCAATATCTTACATGCCTAATATTTAGCGGAAGGTTGGATAGTACAAGCGCGTACTTCACCCGTTCTTTGTTCTAGTCATTGGTTAAAAACCAAATAAAATGAATAGAATGAATTACATATTACCGCTTGTTCTCGCAATGCAATGTCTCATTGTATCTGTGTATGCACAAACCCTTCAAACAACAACCGAGTATCGGGTTGTAGCATATAAAAGTGGAGATCTATCGGTAAGCAGCACATCAAATACGGTTGAGAATATATTGTATTTTGATCTGCACATCCCAAACACATTCACCCCGAATGGCGATGAACTCAATGATACATTCGGCCCTATTGGCGGGCGCCTATCATCCTATTCTATGCTCATTTTTAACAAATGGGGACAGTTGCTCTACGAGACCGACGATATCGATTCCCCATGGGACGGTACATACGAAGGTGAAGTTGTTCAATCTGACTCCTACGTGTATAAGATATTCGCAACGGGTACAAAACAAGGAGTGGTAAGCAAAATAGGAACAGTAACCGTATTGCTATAATCATCGACCAGAATACTATATCTTTATGCAACGACGAATAACACAGCATCTCAAGAATATGTTAAGGCTTTTATTGACGACCGCTTTAAGCAGTTTCGTAATAAGTGCAACAGCCCAGGGACCCAGTGCCTCTTTTGTTCAGGACATTAGCAGTTCATGCATACCCTTGACTGTATCTTTTACGAGTACCTCTACGAATGCATCAACTTACTATTGGGATTTTGGCAATGGTAACACTTCTACCTTAGAATCACCCACTAACGTGTATGTCAATGCTGGAATATATGATGTTAAACTAGTTGCCACCAATTCAGGAGGAGTATCTGACACGCTAATAATGGTCGGAGCGGCAACCGCCGTCGACCAACCTGTGGCGGGTTATTACGCAGTGGATACTTCTTCCTGTTTGGTTGGTAATTCAATCGCCTTTATCAACACTACCTCCCTATCCAGTTATTGGTTGTGGGATTTTGGAGATGGATACACATCTACGAATGAGAATGTCGTTCACTCTTATGATTTTCCAGGCATTTATTCAGTTACCCTAATTGCGGGAAACAACGATAGCTGTGAGAATTTAATCACAAAAACAGGATATATCACCATTTATGATGATTGGGACGCAATCGTAACTGTTGACGATTCCAGTGCATGTACTGTCAGCCAGGGCTTTCTCTTTAGTACACCTACTACCGGTATTACTTCCTATTTGTGGGACTTTGGTGATAGCCTAACTTCCAATCTGCCAAACCCGACTCATGCCTATCTAAATCCTGGAGCATATACGATCACACTTTGGACCACCAACGCCAATGGTTGTACCGATATGCAAGTCATCGATAGCATGATCACCATAGATGGGGGCAGTCCTGGGATAATTACCTCTACTGCG
>DTRK01000299.1 GCA_012965955.1 Flavobacteriales bacterium | reverse complement strand
ATTCTCTTTGCTCCCATTTCTCGCCAGTTAGCTTGATGAACTCTGCATTGATTACAATTACATTGTCACCACAGTCAACGTGAGGGGTGTAGTTGGTCTTGTGCTTTCCCCTGATCAAGCGCGCCGCATTAGAAGCCAAGCGTCCTAAAATCGCATCCTTCGCATCAATGATCAACCACTCTTTGTTAACCGTTGACTTGTTGGCTGATATTGTCTTGTAGCTTAATGTATCCACCGTGTTATCGTTTTTAAGATCTCTTCTTCCCCTGAATCCGCTGATTCACAAAAGGGGGTGCGAAATTAACCCTTATTTTTTAATCGTACAACGTTTTTACTCTAATAAATGTAACGTCCTGCCTATTCTGGTAAACGCTGAAATAGCATGCTCTAAATGTTCCTTCGTATGAGCTGCTGAAAGTTGCACCCGTATCCTAGCTTGTCCTTTGGCCACCACCGGATAGAAAAACCCAATCACATAAATTCCCTCTTCCAAAAGTGCATTGGCGAAATCCTGGGCCAGCTTGGCATCATAGAGCATAATGGGTACAATGGGCGATTCTCCTGGTTTGATATCGAACCCGGCTTCCGTTATCTTTTCGCGAAAATACCGCATGTTTTCCATCAGGCGATCACGCAATTCAGTGGTTTCACTCAGAAGGTCGAAAACAGCACTGGCTGCACCTACAATGGGAGGCGCAAGAGAATTGGAAAAAAGGTAGGGCCTGGATCTCTGCCTGAGCATCTCAATAATCTCTTTCTTGCCTGAGGTAAACCCACCCATGGCTCCGCCTAAAGCCTTTCCCAGCGTACTCGTAATAATATCCACTCTGTCTATGACATTGCAATACTCATGCGTTCCCCGGCCAGTATCACCGATAAAACCAGTTGAATGACTATCATCAACCATCACCATAGCATCATATTTATCGGCCATATCACAAATGGTATCCAACAGAGCAATATCTCCGTCCATAGAGAACACTCCGTCCGTTACGATCATTCTAAACCTGCACTTGGATGCTTCCTTCAATTTAGCTTCAAGGTCTTCCATATTGCTATGCTCGTATCTGAAGCGCTGTGCCTTGCAGAGCCGTACGCCATCAATAATTGAAGCGTGGTTAAGTGCATCAGAAATAATGGCGTCTTCACCACCTAGTAAAGGCTCAAACACCCCCCCATTGGCATCAAAACAAGCAGCGTAGAGAATCGTGTCTTCCATCCTGAGGAATGAAGATATCTTGGCTTCCAAATTCTTGTGAATGTCCTGAGTGCCACATATAAAGCGCACGCTTGACATACCATAGCCATGAGTATCCAGGGCTTCTTTTGCGGCTTCAATTACCTTGGGGTGAGAAGACAGCCCGAGATAGTTATTTGCACAGAAGTTGAGGGATGTTGCCCCCTTAACACCTATTTCAGCGCCTTGAGGTGTGGTGATAACTCTTTCAGTTTTAAAAAGGCCAGCCTCTTTAATTTCGGCGAGTTCTTTGGTAAGAGATTCCTTTGCTGATCCGTACATTTTTCGCGTTTAGTTAAAAAAAATCCCGACGCGCAAAGCGGCCGGGATTTTTATTGATTAATACCAAGTAGGTTAGATGATACCTTGTGCAAGCATCGCATCCGCTACCTTAATGAATCCTGCAATATTTGCTCCTTTAACATAGTCCACGTAATCCCCATCTTTACCGTGCTTCACACAGTTCTCGTGGATGTCTTTCATAATAGCCTGGAGCTTATTGTCAACTGCATCCCTGGTCCATCCCAACATCAGTGCGTTTTGTGTCATTTCCAGTCCAGAAACGGCAACACCACCAGCATTAGCAGCTTTTCCAGGTCCGTATAACACTTTTGCTTTTAGGAACACTGCAGTGGCTTTAGGTGTGCATGGCATGTTCGCTCCTTCAGAAATAACAAAACAACCATTAGAGACCAGTGTTTTGGCATCTTCTTCGTTCAGCTCATTTTGAGTTGCAGAAGGGAATGCGGCGTCACATGGTACTTCCCAAGGCGTTTTGCCCTCGTGGTACTCACAACCATACTTCTCAGCATATTCTTTAATCCTTCCACGCTTGTTGTTCTTGAGATCCATCACAAAAGCAAGCTTTTCGGTATCTACTCCTGCCGGGTCATGTATATATCCAGCTGAATCTGAGAGTGTAACTACTTTTCCACCGAGATGGATAACTTTCTCAGCAGTATACTGCGCAACGTTTCCAGCTCCTGAAACCACTACAGTTTTGCCTTCTAAATTATCTCCTTTGGTTCCAAGCATGTTTTGAGCGAAGTAGACGGCACCGTATCCAGTTGCTTCTGGACGAACCAGGCTGCCACCGTACTCAATACCTTTTCCGGTAAGTACTCCAACAAACTCATTTCTGATGTTCTTATACTGCCCGAAAAGATATCCAATCTCTCTACTTCCTACACCGATATCTCCGGCAGGAACATCTGTACGCGGTCCAATATGATGACACAGCTTAGACATGAAAGCCTGACAGAAATTCATGATCTCTCGGTCTGACTTCCCCTTTGGGTCGAAGTTAGAACCACCTTTACCACCTCCCATTGGAAGAGTTGTGAGTGCGTTCTTAAACACTTGTTCAAACGCCAGGAACTTCAAGATACTTAAGTTAACAGATGGGTGGAATCGCAAACCACCTTTATAAGGGCCGATCGCACCACACATCTGAACTCTAAATCCACGGTTTACCTGAACCTCTCCCTTGTCATCAACCCAGCATACCCTAAACATGAATACCTTATCAGGTTCTGTAAGTCGCTCCAGAATTTTAGCCTCCTTATACCGTGGGTTTTTCTCAATAACCGGGATCACTGACTCAGCAACTTCTTCTACTGCTTGCAGGAATTCCGGTTGGTTAACCAATCGGTCCCTAATAGTGCCCATAAATTCTTCAATTTGGGCTTGGTACTCACCACCTGCTACTGCTGTTTCACTCATGGTTTCTACTGATTCGCTCATAATTTCTATGGTTAGGTTTAGAATTTTTCACCCCTGCTTACCGGTGGGGTAGGCTCATTTTTTAATATGGGCGCAAATGTATAGAATTTTTGAATTAATGGGTCAAATATTCGATAAACAGGGATGATTGGAGACGAATGAACTTCACTGGAACTAAGCTTTAGTTAAGCCGAAACACCTTTCCAGGGAGACAAGTTACCACGCCTGAAAATTCAAGGTTCGTAAGTGTAGCAGCTACTTTACTCGTACTCAATTGAGATTTCAGGCACAACATGTCAATGCCTAACTTTTGCTCTGCCAGCAACTCTACCAGGACGCGTTCTTCTGGTTTTAGCTTGAGGAATAGTTTTTTTTGCGCAATTGGCTTTTTCCCCTTCTCTTCCCAACCCATTATATACTCCAAGTCCTTTGTTGATTCCAGCAATACAGCCTTGTTGGTTTTGATGAGCCAATTACATCCGGTAGAATAGTTATCTGATAACCGGCCTGGTACTGCAAACACATCCCGGTTATAAGAATTTGCAATTTCAGCAGTAATAAGCGAACCACCCTTCTTGGCACTTTCTATCACTACAACGGCATCTGATAGGCCTGCAATGATGCGATTCCGTTTAGGGAAATTCTCACGATCAGGCTTGGTGCCACTGACAAACTCTGTAACAAGGCCCCCTTTTTCATACATCCTTTGTAAAACTCCACTGTGCAGATCAGGATACACCCTATCGTGCCCATGCGCCACGACAGCACATGTTTCTACTCCATGCCTGACGGCTGCTTTATGAGCGGTAATGTCGATGCCATAGGCTAAGCCACTAATAATTGAGACATTATTGTGCTTTAGTTGAGCAACTAAATCTTCACATAACTTCTTGCCATGCGGTGTAGCGCTTCTGGTTCCAACGATGCTCACCATTCGTTTGCGGTTTAGGTCCATGTTACCAGCACAGTATAACATCACCGGACTGTCATCACAATATTTTAGTCGCTCTGGATAATCGTTATCTAAATAGAATAGAGGATTAATATTCCTTTTTCGGATAAACTCAATTTCTTTTTCCGCTTTCGACAATACACTTTGTGTGACCACCGCGTTTGCTGCAGTTCCACCTACATCAGGGATCTTAAGTAAGGCACTCTTCTTTTCGAGAAAGACAGCTTCCACACCTCCGCAATACGCAATCAGCTTTTTCGCAGTTATGTCACCAATACCGTCAATCAGTGTTATTCCAATTTTATATATAAGGTCGTTGTGCATAGATCAAAAATGCGACATCTAATGTACAGATTATCATATGGAATGCGCGTAGTAACAAGTAATTATTCAGCTAGACTTACAATGTTTTGTAATTTCGTTCTTAGCATTTGAAAAGATGATTTACAATTGATTAATTCAGCGAATTGAAGGTTATAGGAATAATACCGGCTCGTTACGCGTCAAACCGGTTACCGGGTAAACCTCTTTTGGATATTGGTGGCAAGTGCATGATACAAAGGGTGTATGAGCAGGTGATGATGGTTGGGTTAGATACTGTTGTCGTAGCTACCGATGATAGACGCATCTTTGAACAGGTAAGGTCTTTCGGAGGGGAGGTGATCATGACATCAGAATCACATGTCAACGGAACAGAGAGGTGTGCGGAAGTGATTGAAAAAAGTGATGATGAATATGACATCACGATAAACATACAAGGGGACGAGCCGTTCATTTATCCAGAGCAAATAACCCAGCTCAGAGAATTGATGGCTGGTGAAACTTGTAAAATTGGCACACTTGTGAAAGTCATTGAAACAGAGGGCGAATTGAACAATCCCGATACAGCTCCAAAGGTGGAAATTAGTGAGAGAGGTGAAGCACTCTGCTTCAGCAGGTCTGTAATTCCGTTCATTCAAGGAGCAGATAAAAGTGAGTGGCTGAATCACCACACGTTTTACAAACACATTGGTATCTATGGCTTCAAAACAAGAACTTTGCTAGAATTGGTGAAGCTCAAACCAACAAAAAATGAAATTGCCGAGTCACTCGAGCAAATGAGATGGCTTGACAACGGTTACACGATCCATACAGCAATAACCAAGCTTGAGTCCCCATCGGTAGATACTGAAGATGACCTTAATCTCGTTAGAAACCTTGTTGAGAAGTCTTAGAACATATGTTACATTAACCCTTGAACTTTATGTATTTTAGCACCAGAGAATTCTGATCTGCCCACTGGCAGGCACAATTTTATCAGGAACTTTGAAGGTCGAAGAGCACATAGTTTCCTTATTGTACAGATATGATTGCGTGATTATCCCCGGATTTGGCGGGTTTGTAATCAATCCTAAGAGCGCAACTATTAATAAGAGGAACGACAAATTTTATCCACCTTCCAGGGAAATTACATTCAATCAAAATCTTACACGCAATGATGGCTTACTTGCTGACTGCATTGCGGCAAAGGAAGAAGTGTCTTACGAACTGGCTGTTCAGAAGATTGAAGCATTCAATAAAGATAACGAAGAGAAATTATCACTGGGTGCTACAGTTCAGTTTCATGGAGCAGGCGAGTTTACGCGCGACACGACTGGGGTGCTGCGGTTTGAGCCAAATAGCGACGCTAATTTATTGCGCTCATCTTTTGGGTTTAGTTCATTCCACTCTCCAGCTATTAAGAGAGATACAGTTGAGAGAACCATTGAGAAAAAGATATTAAAGGCCCTGCCACAGGAAGCGCCTGTAGCGGGCGTTACCAAATCCAGAAAAGGTGTCAATATTGTGAAGTATTGGCCGGCAGCTGCGGTGATTTTACTCTTGCTTGTTGCAAGTACGCTCCTGGTGAAGACGGGTACACTGGACAATATTTCAATTAACTATTCAGATTTGAATCCCTTTGGTGACACGGTTGAAAGTGTGTATGATGTACGGGTGAATGACACGAAAATTGATACGGCACCTGAAGTAAAAGATGAAATTGATCTGTGGTTGGAGAGTATTCCGGAGGCACCTAAGCCTGATGTGGTGAAAACCAAGGTGATAAAACGGTATCATGTAATTGGTGGATGTTTCGGCGTCAAGGCCAACGCGGATAAGCTGATTAGGCGGTTGAAGCGAAAAGGATTTGATCCTCAGCTTGTTGGCAAGAACAGAAGGGGGCTTCAAAGAGTGGCGTTTGGAAGTTATGAAACCCGTGGGGAGGCTAAAAAAGCGTTGAGAGAGGTCAAGCACAACCACATGAAGTCAGCCTGGCTTTACGTGTCAAAAAAGTGATCCCCTACTGCTCTCGCATTCTCTTATAAATCCCGATTGCCAAATACAGGGTAAGTGCCAAAGACAAGAACCCAACAAGGCCCCATGCCAGGGAAGCAGTATTTTTGAGCACTGCAAGAAAAACGATAGTTACCAGGAATAAAGTGGCAACCTCATTCCAAATACGCAAGAAATTGGCTGAGTGTTTGACCTGATCTTTGGCCAGCTGATTAAATATTGTTCCACAATACAAATGGTAAAGGACGAGGCCTGCTACCAATCCAAGCTTAACATGCAGCCATGGATCGTACCACAAACCCATCTCGTGGGCTAACCAGAGGCCAAAAACCAGTGTGCCTAACATTGAGGGCCAGGTGATACCATACCAAAGTCTTCTTTGCATCAATTT
>DTRK01000298.1 GCA_012965955.1 Flavobacteriales bacterium | reverse complement strand
CGCATCAAGACCATTGCACCCAGTATAATTCGTTATACAACAGATGGCTCAGACGTACGTTTTGACGCTCCAACCTACTCACAGGCGATCCACATTGCTAACACAACGGTAATTAAGGCAAAGAGCTATGTTGCTGGCAAACTTCCAAGCGCCACAGTATCTAATACTTACTTTATTGATGAAATACATAAGCTGCCAATATTTTCTATTTCGACAGATGGTAACAACCTATGGGATCCAGATATTGGAATCTATATCAATGGAAGCGGATACGACGGTGAGGACTGGCGAACCGCCAATTATCAACAGTTCTGGCACAGGCCAGCTTTTGTGGAATATTATAGTACTCAAGAGGGATTAAGATATTCTTCAAATGCGGAATTGAAAGTCTTTGGTTCATTTACGAGTAGGTATGGACAAAAGCCACTTACACTCTATTTTGAAGAGCCGGCCAAAACTAGGTGGAACATCTTTAAACTACGGGGTGTTACACCGTACCGGTCGCTGGTTTTAAGAAATTCTGGACAGGATTGGATCAGGACCATGATTTGTGATGGCCTGTTCAATAGCCTGGTCATGGATGTGATGGATATTGATGCGCAAGCGTACAAGCCTTCAGTACTATATATCAATGGTGACTACTGGGGTATTCACAATATCCGCGAGAAAGTGAACGAAGAGCACTTTGGCAATTTGTACAATGTTGATCCCACCCGGATTCTCCTTCAAAAGAGATTAGGAAGCACAGGTCAGGCTGAATTGGATTCACTTCTCAGTTATGTTCAGTCGCATGATATGAGCCTATCTGCTAATATGAAAAGGGTGAGAGAGTTTATGGAGGTTGACGAGTATTTGAACTATATGGTTGCAGAATTATACTCGGCAAACATGGATTGGCCAAAAAATAATGTTCGCATGTGGAAGAAAGAGGGATCTGAGGGAAAGTGGAGATGGATATTAGTTGACCTCGATGTGTCGATGGGAATATGGAGCAATGCGCGATTCGATGCAAATTCCCTGTCTCGAATATTGGACTCGGTTACTGTTAATACAGAGCTGTTCCGTGCGCTCATGCAAAATCAGAATTTTAAAGAGGACCTCATTCAGAGATCAGCCCTTCTCTTAAACACGGTTTTTAGCGTACAGCGTGTCAATCACTTTATTGATAGTCTTTCAAATAATATTGCAGCTGAGATGCCCCGTCATGTAGAACGCTGGAAAGATTCCTGTTCATGGAGCTGTGGATTGGCTTCTATGGTAGACTGGTATCACTTCCTGAACAAGATGCGCTATTTCGCTGACCAAAGGCCGAAGATGATGAAGGCTAACTTAATGAAGCGGTTTGAGCTTGAAGGCGAAGTTGAGATAACGTTTAAAGCAGATAATGGGAGAATCGTTGTTAATAGCTGTGACATTCCTTTTGATCCTTCAGGCTCATTCTTTAGTGGTGTTCCAATTCAAATAACCGCGATCCCCAATCCTGGGTATTCCTTTGACGGCTGGAATGGAATTCAACATGAAGATGTAGCCATGGCTGAATTCACGCCTTCCGACTCATCTGTTGTGGAAGCATTGTTTGTGCCAACCAGGCATATTCCAATACCTAATCGAATTTCATCAGATACAGTTTTGATATCAGGTAACTATCCGTATTATCTAGATGGCACACTTACAGTAGATTCAGGAGTTACTTTAACCATCTCTCAAGATGTTAGGTTACTCATGCACCATGATGCAAATATTATTGTCCGAGGAGGATTGAAGATCAATGGGACAGAGGAAGAACCAGTAATGTTTCGGGCCAATGAGTTTACGGGATCAACATCCTGGGGAGCCATAACATTTGAAAGTGCCTCTCATCCCTCGGTATTGAGCTACGTGGTAATAGAAGATGCCACTCACGGTATTGATAAGATGAGAAATATAGCAGCAGTTAATGCGTACTCCTCACATCTCATTGTGTCTAATTGCACGATCAACAATGTGTATAAACAGCCTGTATATGCTGAATACGGCCACACTGAAATCTATAATTCTACCATGCATACCCGTATCACTTCAGACATTATCAACTTGAAATATGGATCAGGATTGGTAGAGGGTTGCGATTTAAGGGGCAATAATGAACCAAATACGGATGGTATTGACTTTGACGGTATCATTGACGGTGTAATTCGTGACAACCATATCTATGGATTCAAGGGAGGAAACAGCGATGGTATAGATTTAGGCGAAGCATGTGAGAATGTACTTGTCGAAGGGAATCATATCCTCAATTGCTTTGATAAAGGTATCTCAGTTGGACAGGCATCGACAACTGATATTATCCGGAACGTTATTATTGGTTGCGCTCAAGGAATAGGAATAAAGGATAGCGGATCATATGCGAGGATTGACCAAAACATTTTTTATAAAGACAGTGTGGGTGTTGCTTGCTTTGAAAAGATATTTGGAAGGGGAGGGGGAAAGGCAAAAGTGACCAACTGCGTATTCTCTCAATCTGTAATTTCTGAAGTGAGCAAGGATAAGCTATCCAAATTGAAGGTTTCTTACTCTATCTCTGATACTGATATCTTGAAAGGAATTGGAAATGCGTATGCACGACCTCGATTCAATGCTCCAGATGATGGAGACTTCTCGGTATTGGAAAATTCACCTTGTATAAATCAAAGTAAGGCATTTAGTGTCCTTGACCTGAATCAGACCAGGTCGTATGGAGATCGTATGTTGAGTAGAAAATCCCTTCAACACTCCTTGATTATTATGCTGTTGTTATGGATAATTGCTGTGATTGCATCCACGAGCATGGCCACTATTCGAAAGTTTTAACTAAACCTTCACTTTCTCTCGCCTGGCAGCGAGATCCTCTATATGTGAATTCCTCCAGTCTATAAGGGCCTGCATGCCTTCCTCAAGATCAATGGTCCACTTATAACCAAGGTCCTTTTCAGCTTTTTCAATACTCCCAATTCGATTGGTTACAAAGGTCAGCCCTTCCGGTTCATATTGAATCTCGCTTTCCACACCTGATAGCTTAATAAGCAGGTTGGTCAAATCCAAAATAGAAGTTCCGATGCCTCTTCCAACATTATAGCATTCACCGCTTACATCGGCCTTGAGAGCACATATATTCGCCCTGGCGCAATCTTGAACAGCTACAAAATCGTATTGTTGTGAACCGTCCCCAAATACCATGGGCTTGAGCCCATTGCTGAGCCTGTCCAATATCTTGTGCATTACTGCGATGTATGCACCTTCGTAATCTTGCCTGGGGCCATATACGTTCATGTATCTAAGTCCCACCCAGTTTAGCCCGTAACGTGTACCAAGAGATTTGAACATATGCTCGCCGGCAATCTTAGTAGCTCCGTAAAAAGTGTCATTGTTGTAGATGTGATCTTCGGTCATTGGTATCTCAACAGCGTTCCCATACACCGATGCGCTGGAAGAATAAACGACTCTGCTGACATTGTTCTTGATAGCCGACTCAATGACATTGAAGGTTCCTCTAACATTAACATCAAAAGCGCTCCTTGGGAATTCATGACAATGAAGAAGCCACATAGCTGCCAGATGGATAACTCCGTCAACGCCTTCCATAGCCTTGTCAAGAATGTCTGTTTGCAGAATGTCTCCACCAATTTCAAATACCTTGCACCTGGGATTTTTCAACGCCTCCGTGATATTGTCACTCCTGCCTCGAGTAAAATTGTCATATATAGTGACCTCTTTGACATCTTCTTGCAGTAGCTGATCCACGATGTGCGAGCCAATGAATCCAGCTCCTCCGATCACTAATATGCTCTTTCCCTTAATGTCCATAATTCCACTTGTATATTCTACTTAGATTCCTTCAGGTAATTTAGATATTTACGTCTAACACTATGTGATACTTATGTTTAGATGCCAGATGTTTATCATATTTACTAGCATCGAGTATTACTTTTCTGCTTTTAAAATGCTCGTTTGTTTTGCTAAGCACTCTTCGTTCGTCGGGTATCTCACGTACTTACACTTCTTAGCGCTTCCCAGTACCACGTAATCGCTTCTTCAAGTCCTTCTCGCATGCTGTATTGAGGATCATAACCCAACAGCTTCTTCGCTTTCTCAATAGAGGCAAGGGAATGCTTTACTTCACCTAGCCTTTCATCCTGATGCTCAACACCAACATCAGCGATGGCAGCATCCTTGCTACTCAAAATCTCCCTAAGGAGATCAATAAGTTCCTTTACAGTAGTGTTTTCTCCGTATGCTACATTGTAAATCTGATTCAAAGCTTCGGTGCTCTTCGTAGTAGCTGCTCGCTGATTCATCTGTATCACATTGTCGATATAGGTAAAGTCTCTCGATTGTTCTCCATCCCCGTAGATAACAGGCGATTCGTGTGAGATGAGACTTCTAATAAATTTAGGTATCGCAGCTGCATAAGCGCCATCCGGATCTTGTCTGGGGCCAAAAACATTGAAATATCGCAACCCAATGCTATCTAATCCATAAATTTCTGAAAATATATTGGCATAAAGCTCATTGACGAATTTTGTAATTGCGTAGGGGGAAAGGGGGCGTCCGATTTTATTTTCAACCTTTGGCAGGTCGGGATGATCCCCATAAGTAGATGAGCTACAAGCGTAAACCAATCGCTTGATCTTTTCGTTTTTAGCGGCGATCAGGATATTTAAGAATCCTCCAATATTTACGTCGTTAGTAGTTGCTGGATCTTCTATTGAACGAGGAATAGAACCTAGTGCAGCTTGGTGAAGCACATAATCCACTCCTTTTATTGCCAGCTTGACGTCTTCAATCTTCCTGATATCCCCTTCTATGAGTGTGAATTTTGGGTTATCCAGAAACGCCTCGATATTTTCACGCTTTCCAGTCGAGCAGTTATCCAGGCAAATTACTTCATTATCCTGCTCCAATAAGCGTTCCGAAATATTGGATCCGATGAAGCCTGCACCACCAGTCACCAACACCTTCGAGTAACTAATTTTCCACTCTTCCGTCATTTATTCACAACAGATTTGTTCATAAAAGGAGCACTAAAACCGGAACAAAAGTAAGTTTAAATAGTATATATGTAGTCTGGAAACCGCAATAATGAAGAAAATATCGGTTACCAGATAACGTTACGAACGCAGGCATTTATTTTTGACATAGAAAAATGAGAAAATGGTCGACAGGTATTCGAAAATAGTAAGTTTCATATTACTCCTGACAGATTTATTGCTGCTCAATCTCGCGTTTTTACTCGCCTCGTACACGCGTTTCGGCAATTTCCTGGATGTGTATTATTACCGCGATTCGATCACAGATAAGTACATCGGCTTGATAGTCGTGTTCAATATTGTTTGGTTGCTGGTTTCATCCATACTTAGAATATATGAACTTTATCGGGTATTAAGCTTTGAGAACGTTACGATTAACCTGGTGAAGTCTGCTGTATTGCACCTGCTCTTCATTGCAATTATCCTTGTGTCATTGAAAGAGTCCCAGTTCATGTCAAGGCAGTTTATTTTTTACACCTACCTCTATTTTGGTGTGATGCTTATTTTATTCCGTTTAGCATTCTTGACGTTCTTGCGCAGGGTTAGATCGAAGGGGATAAACAATAGAAACGCAGTAGTGATTGGAGCCGGACCTGTGGGAATGGAGGTGAGGGAATTCCTCCTCAAAAAGACTGAGTTTGGGTTTAATTTCTTAGGATTCTTTGATGATAATGGATATGGAACTGATCATCCTGATCTGGTGTTAGGTAAGATTGATGACCTTGAAGATTATATCAAAGATCACCAGATACAGGAGATCTTCTGTGCGCTACCATTGGCCCGGACAGAAAAAATAAGAGATCTAATTTCACTGGCTGATAACAATATGATCAGGTTTAAAATTGTTCCTGACTTCAGGGGCTTTTACAATAGAAAGGTGTCCCTTGATTTTTATGATGATGTGCCTGTCCTGTTGCGTAGGTCTGAGCCATTAGAGAATTTATTTGCAAGCTTTACAAAACGGGCCTTCGATATCCTGTTTTCTGCTTTCGTGATCCTATTTATCCTCTCCTGGTTAACGCCGCTAATCGCACTGCTCATTAAGCTGGATTCTAAGGGCCCTGTATTCTTCAGTCAGAAGAGATCCGGCAAGATCAATGAAGAGTTCTGGTGTTGGAAGTTTAGGACCATGACGGTTAATAATGATCAGGATCAGGATGAGGTTCAGGCAACCAAGGGTGATATGAGAGTGACTAAATTGGGGGCTTTTCTTAGAAGAACCAGTGTAGATGAACTCCCACAATTTTTTAATGTGCTCATTGGAAATATGTCTGTAGTAGGTCCAAGGCCACATATGCTGAAGCATACGGAAGAATACTCAAAGCTAATAGACAAGTTCATGGCGCGTCACTTTATTAAGCCTGGAATTACAGGCTTGGCACAGGTAAGGGGATATCGGGGGGAGACTAAAGAAACTGATCAAATGTACCGAAGAGCCAGAACTGACGTTTGGTATATTGAAAATTGGTCCTTTCTGTTAGATATTAAGATCATTTACCTAACCATACTCAATGGAATTAGGGGTGATAAAATGGCTTATTAGGCCTATGTATAATGTTCGATAAGATCATTCCCCGATCT
>DTRK01000297.1:3684-6635 GCA_012965955.1 Flavobacteriales bacterium | reverse complement strand
TGTTATTCGTTTTGTGAGTTTTACCATCAATTAGAGAGGTTTTTTTTAAAAAAATTATCTGACCAATGTGATATTTCCTGCCTCAAAAAACTCATCACCATTGTTAAAGGTTCCCTTTAGCTTATAAGCTGCTACATTTGAATTTAATTGCTCTCCATTGTGTTTATAAGTGCCATCCCAGCCTTCACCATAGGCACAGCACAATCCGTCACTTCTTGTAGCTTGACTCGCATCTGTCGTTTCATATACTATCTCGCCCCACCGGTCATAGATAATCAGTTCTAGCGATTCAATACCTCTTCCGAATACATGCAAAAGATTGTTCTCCGAATTTGTGCTATTGATAGAAAATACATTGGGCACATATACTACATAGCCTTCCGGCAATACAGTCACTATCACCTCAGCTGATGTACTGCATCCCATGCTGTCAGTACCCATAACGGTGTAGGTAGTGCTTTGTTCCGGACTTACAGTTATGCTGTTAAGGGCATCTCCCGTACTCCAAAAGTAGCTGCTGGCACCTGAAGCATTGAGCGTAACGCTTGACCCAAAGGTTATTGTAGTGTCTTCAGAAACCTGCAAAATGGGCAGTTGGTTTACGATTATATCTGCAGTATCTGAGCTTGTGCCACAAGTATTCGTGGATTGAATCCAGTAGCTTGTGCTAGCAGCAGGGGATACCGTTAGACTTGAAAGGTTACCACCGGTACTCCATAGATAGGGAGCTGGACCTTGGACTTCCAGGGTTATGGATGAACCCATACACAATTGGCTGGGCCCGGAAATGGTTACTGCGAGAGGAGGCTGGCCAACGGTAACCTCGACAGTATCGCTTACAGAACAAGGCCCATCAGTAGCAGTTACAAAATAGCTTGTTGTACTGGATGGCGATACCATTATTGAAGCCGTTGTTTCCCCGGTGCTCCACAAAAATACTGTGGCGCCGGATGATGCAGTCAGCACCGTTGAATCCCCATTGCAAATGCTGTCATCCGGCCCTGCATCTACTATGGGTAAGGTGTTTACGTTTAGTGTTACTTGATCAGTATTTGAACAGTTGTTTGTATCTGTTCCTGTTACTGTATAGGTGGTGGTTCCAGTAGATGGAATAAAAGACACTCCATCTGTCACCCCATTGTCCCAAGTGTAAGTGCTCGCTCCTGAGCCGATTAAGATCACAGTGTCTCCATCGCAAACGGTCTGATCAGGGCCTGCATCTACTGTAGGTAATGGATTTACGGTCACCTCTACCGAATCGGAATTGGCACACAATCCAAGAACAACAGTAACCGAATAGGTTGTGGTACCTAATGATGGAGTAAAAGGAACCCCATCTGTTACCCCATTGTTCCAGTAATAAATCGTAGCGCCTGACCCTGTCAGGGTCACTGTCTCTCCATCGCAAACGGTTTGATCAGGGCCTGCATCTACTGTGGGTAAGGTGTTCACGGTTAGTGTTACCTGATCAGTATTCGAACAGTTGTTTGTATCCGTACCCGTTACTGTATAGACAGTGGCAGTAATAGGGCTTACATAATCTCCATCGGTCACCCCGTTATCCCATGAGTAGCTCGCAGCTCCTGACCCTGTTAGCTGGGCTGAATCTCCTTCACAGATCGACGGAAAGAACCCCGGCTGGCTGGTATTGGCTGTTACATTAGGTAGTGGATCAACAACTACATTGGCAGTGTCGGATGCAACTGCACACCCTCCGCCGGCCACTATGGTGTTTGTAACAACATAGGTTCCTGCTGTGCTGCTGCCCAGGTCTATTTCACCAGTTAATGTATCTAATGAAAGTCCGCCCGTTGTGCTAAACACCCCTGCGCTTGCACCAATACCGAAGGTAACAGGTGCCATGCCCGTTGCACAATATGGCCCGGCATACGAGATCTCTGCATTTGTTGAAGTAGTTATGGTAATAGCAAGGGAATCAATATCCGGGCATGCTCCTGCAGTAGTATAATACACCATGTAGGTACCAACACCACTGGCATCCAGGTCAATGGTTCCATCAACTGTGTCAATTACCACAGCATTGCTGGCAGTAAACACTCCCCCAGGGGTTCCTGTTACAGCAGGTGTTGGGTCAGCAGCTGAGATACAGTATGTACCACTTGTGTAAGTAAATGAAGCATCACTAAGTGGGTTTATTGTGATTTGCAGGGTATTGCTGTTGGCTGTTATGCATCCTCTATTGGTTGAGGCTATAACCTGAAAATTATATGTTCCCGGAGCCAGTACTGATGCGTCATAGGTATTATTGGGCCCTGTTTGAAGAACGGTAAGGCCATCCATAAAATCGAAAGTATTGAACAACCCTGCCGGAAGCGGCACTGTTAGTATAAGTGAGCTCGCTTCACAGATAGTATCCACAATTATGAAATCGATACAACATGTTGAACAGGTGGGACCAAGTGATGATACAAGGGTTGGTGGAGGTCCAATGTCAAACTCCCCGGCTGCATAAATGTCAGTGCCAACAGCTGCAACACGCCTGTCTTCCCAGGCAAAATATCCATACCCACACATGGCCGTAACATCGGGGTTATTCTTGTTTCCTGAAGAAACCTCACTGATTGAACCGCCTGCGATAAGGGGATTGATGCCAAACCGCCGCGCCTGCACCCGGGTTGGGCTATTACGATCTTCCCAACAGTTGATGGCACCACCTATACCGTCTGATGTCATTTGATGATTCCCTTCCCAATTGCTGCCAAATGCAGTCCTTTCAATGTCTCCGCTACAAGCTACAATACATCCGTACGGTACTCCAGTAGAATTCATGCGAACAGACAAAACATCGTTGTCATTTCCACCATAGGGACTCCGGTATGAAATGTATGCACCACCTACTAGGTCGGTTATTACAAGGGGTTCCTGGGCGTTGCCTGGGTTAAGACTCTGGGTGATGGAAGTTCCAACTAAATTTCCGTTAGGTGTCCAGC
>DTRK01000297.1:0-3674 GCA_012965955.1 Flavobacteriales bacterium | reverse complement strand
GTGTAGATATTGCCCGTGGCCAGGTCAATTTTTTGTGCCCTTACAACAGTCCCTGAATCTGCAGCATCGCGGAAGGCAAAGAAAGCACAGCCATCAGAGGATAATCCCACATCTCCATCAGACTGATCGAATGAGTCGTCAGAAATTATAATTCCATTACCAAGTGTTCCCCAGAGTGGAATACCGTTGGGGCCCAGGCGCTCTGCATAGAAATCGATTCCTGCCGACCCTGTCCTGTTGTCATTCCAGCACAAGACAGCCCCGCCCATACTGTCTGTTTCTATTGCAATATCATCCTGGATTTTATCTGCTGTGCAGACTGCTACAGCAGAGCTGCTCCAGAGAATATTCCCAAAGGCATCTATTCTTTGTGCGTACACATCATTTTTTCCTGAGCGATCGTCTTCCCAGGCAACAATAGCACCGCCGGAACCGTCTGTTGTTATTACAGGGTTTCTTTGATCGCCAGTTCCTGCAGAAGACAGCCATACACCATTAGGAGTCCATTGTGCGACACCTGCACCACTGATGTGTTGAGCATATACGCCCCATTTAGTAAAGCGCTTATCCTCCCACGTAAAAATGGCACCATCGGCACTGTCATGAACAACCCGTGGATTCTGCTGGTTTCCTGCCTCTTCGCTCACCAATACTCCATCGCATCCCCATATGAGATTTCCACAGGGATCAATTTTTTGGGCATAGACTGCTGTGCCAGCTGTCCCGGAACGGTTGTCTCTCCAAACACAAATAACGCCATCCCGCACATAGGTCGTTGTCATCTTCACCTGGTCCTGTGCATTACTTGTATTACCATGGACCGCAATTCCACCCGTAGCAACCCAGTCAGCGTTTGAGTTGTTTAGCGTTAAGTTAATGGTGATAATGCTGTCGCACCCTGCTGTGTTGGGAATGGTATCATAGTAAGTGCCTGAAGTGTTCCATATGTAATTGCCGCTGGGGGATAAATAGCTGCTGCAAATTGTTGGGTTGATAATACTGGAGGTGCTGTTTAGCGTTAAGTTAATGGTGATAATGCTGTCACATCCTGCTATATTGGGGATGGTGTCAATGTAGGTGCCTGGTGTGTTCCATATATAATTGCCACTGGGAGAGGTATAGTCATTGCAAGCTACTTCATTAATGTTGGAGCTGGTTGTGCATATTTTCCTAAGTTTTTGCACAAAAATATCGGCGTTACCAGCTGATGTACGACTGAATGTTCCCGGACCGGGATCAAAATCTGAAATATTTCTAAAGGCACCCGTAGTATAGACATTCCCGGCATCATCAACGGCTATAGAAGAACCGCCATCATCACCCATTCCACCCATTTGCACGGCCCATTCAAGATCCTTAGAGTTGGCATGTATTCCCAGCAATAGCATTAGCAGGGCTGTAATGGGTGAAAGCAGTTTTTTCACGGTTCTTGATTTTATTTTGATCACCGTCAGTGAATAAAGGTGAATTTATCCAACAGTAATATAAACGAGAAAAATTAGTGATGAACGGCACGATTTTGTGACGAACTGCTTGATTTTGGTGATGAAAATTGGAGCATACCTGCAATGGGTGCAAGCTTGATTCTTAATTATTGCTCCTATTCTTTGATTATTATCTGAACATGCTCAACACCCTGATCATTCCTTGCCATTATGAGATAGATGCCGCTGGCAACTTGTGAGATATCCACTATGTTCGTACATGAAGTATGGACCAATCTACCGTAAATATCGTATATAGTTACCGTTCCTCCTACTCCTTCTATAGTCAGGATCCCTGTAGTTGGATTTGGATAAACTGTAATTTGGTGATCCGTTGGGGTGAGCTGGCCTGATAAAGTGACCACAGAGAGGATGGAGATGATAATGCTATCGCAATTATGTACTGTTTGCAACGTATCGAAATAGACTCCTGCACTGGTTTGATAACTTCCAGCCAAGAAAATACTATCGCCAGGCAAAATGGAAACTGAATCTGTAGTGGTAAATGAAGATTCAATATAAAGATCGGTAATTACGATACTATCGCCGTTACTACTGGAGGTTAAAGAATCGTAATAAGTGCCTTCAATCGTTTGATAACTCCCGCCCACAAATAGGCTATCCCCTGGACTGATACACGCTGTATTAATTGAAGTTACTACAGGGTTGTTCAGGAACTGATTTAGCGAAATTACTATTGATACAGATTTATCAAATGCTACCAAAGTGTCAAAAGCATCCGGTTGAGAGGTTACTGAATTTGTAGAAGAAGGGTGTTGGATGGACATGAATAAGTAACGAAAATCAGGAGTAAATGTAATTCCAGTTGGTTCGCATCCCAATGGCGTCCTACCAAAAATCCTGACCTTTGGGTCCTGTTGCGTGTGCCCTGTATCGATCACCCATATATAGTTGTTGCTTCCATCCTGAAGACACCATAAGTTTCCTCGGTCATCAAATGCCAGATTGTCATTCCCCGTACCCCAAGGTTCGCTAACCGTGTCGGTCCCATCAAATATGTCATAATTCATTCCCCCCACAAAGGTTTCAAACTGTGTAACCGTATCACCGAGCAATGGATCACCATCCCTAAATCGATAAACACGGCCCGTGCTCTTAACAGCTAAATAGACCAGGCTGTCCCGAGGACTTATTTCGACATCTTCAATTGCTCCGATCAAAGTTGCGTTTAGAGCCACGGATTGATCAATAGTGGTATTTTGTTCAGCTTGGGTGCTATTGTTTAGAAGTAACCAATTGCCGTTTCCATTTGTTGAACCCTTATATACGTACAATGATCCAGACCCTAGTTGTTGAGCCGCATCTGCTACAAACTTGAACAGATACCCGTTGCTACCATCTACACCTTCATATAACGTTCGTTGATTTTTATGAATAGCAACATTCTCATGCCTAAACTCCCCAATGGCCCATAATTTATCAGCTCCATTCAGCCCCCCTGGATGATCAATTATCTGTCTCGTTGCAGGATCTATTTCAATACACCATCCAAAATCATAATATCCATCACCATTTATATCAATGGATCGTTCCTCCTCACAGGTAATTACGGTGTTCCAAGGCGTAACCGTACCTGAACAATTTTCAGTCGTACCGCCAACAGGTGAAAAATCAACTGTGTCAGATTTTAGTATCTCCCATCTTCTTATAGAGTGATTTAATTCAATATCCAACACGGTGGCACCACCTACAGGGTTTTCCGCATTTATAAATAGATATGCAGAATCACTTCTTCCATTAATAGGCACGTAGCCCGCAAAATCATTTCTGTCAGGCAATGTTCCCCCTTCTGTTAAGGAATCTCCAAACTTAATAAGGTATTGGAAAGTGTGCGTATTGGGTATGTAGAAATCGGTATTCTGAGCCCCAGGTGTTAAAGATGTGAATTCACTAATGTGCTGGGCTACACCCACCTGAATTACCCCAAAAACTAAGATGAGGAAACACAAAAAAGCAATTGCCTTTCTTTTCATTTAGTTTATCGTAATAGGCTTAGGATAGACGATGCTTTTTCTTCTTGGTTGCTTTGGAGATATCCAGGGTATTGGTTTTGTTGTTAGTACCAGCCTGCCGTAGGCTTAACATGTATTTTTTATCGAATTAATGTGATATTTCCAGATTCAAAGAAGTCTTCACCATTGCTAAAAACTCCCTTTAGCTTGTAGGCAA
>DTRK01000296.1 GCA_012965955.1 Flavobacteriales bacterium | reverse complement strand
ACGAGAGGACCGAGTTGGACAAACCTCTAGTGTACCTGTTGTAGTGCCAACTGCACCGCAGGGTAGCTATGTTTGGATGAGATAAGCACTGAAAGCATCTAAGTGCGAAACTCGCCTCAAGATGAGATTTCCTTTAAGGGTCGTTGAAGACTACGACGTTGATAGGCTGCAGGTGTAAAGACAGTAATGTCAAAGCCGAGCAGTACTAATTACCCGTAAGCTTTCTAACATTTCAACTCATAATTTAATTTGTATGAATTGTAGTTATTAAGCTTGAAAATATTCTCTTTTGATGTCATGTTATAGCTCCAAAATTCCGTTTATTCGGATCAAATGAGTTTAAACTTTATGGTGGCTATTGCGATAGGGTCCACCTCTTACCATTCCGAACAGAGAAGTTAAGCCTATCAGCGCAGATGGTACTGCTATACCAAGCGGGAGAGTATGTCGTCGCCAATTTTGGCCCCAATCGCAAGATTGGGGCTTTTTTTTGCTCAGGCTATCGGGAAATCTAAATTGCCATGTAGGTGGATGTATCCTCCCGCAGATGGTACTGCTATACCAAGCGGGAGAGTATGTCGTCGCCAATTTTGGCCCCAATCGCAAGATTGGGGCTTTTTTTGTGACAATTTCACAGAGATTGTACCGTTTGGGCGTGTATCTTTGCCCATATTTTTCTTTGCTTTGATCAGGTCAACCCATATTCTTATCGCTGTAGTATTCATAACTGCGTTTAGCACTGCAGCGAAAGCTGAGGATGACTCCACCAGCGTTTCTGCAGATACAGATACCTCACGAATCAAGATATATAATTGCCTTGAACTTAACGGCCCATACAAGATTACCTGGCAGTATGACTATGAGATAACTGGTTTGCAGCAGTATCGCTCCACAAATAACCTGCTAAGAACCTTCGCTCCCAACGTTTTTACATCAGGAATTAACAATTTAAGGTTGCCTTCCATTCTTGCTGACCTGGGAACGATTGGCAGCCCTGCTAAATCTATGATCTACCAACCCAACATACGTCCTGGTCTGGATTACGGCTTTCATAGTTTCGATCACTATAAGCTCAACCCTGAGCATACACTATTCTACAACCTTAGAACACCACTTACAGAAATATACTACCAGGTGGGCGCTAAAGAGGAGCAGTCGATATCCGTATTACACGCGCAAAATGTTAATGAACTGGTGAATGTTGGCATTGTATATCAGCGAGGGGGAACAGAGGGATTCTATACCAGGCAACAAGGAGATTATGTAAACTTCAAAGCCTTTACGTCTATTGACTCCAAGAATGAAAGATATCATCTCAATGCACAGGCCATCTGGAACGAGTTGAATAAAGACCAAAGTGGAGGAATTGCAGCAGATAGCTTATTCGAAGATTCGGTGATAAGGAAGGATAATATCCCGGTGAATTTAGCATCGGCTTCCAGTTCTGAGAACGAACAAGTGTACCGTCTTAACCAAAGCTTCGACTTCGGAAAAACTGAGGAGATACACGTCAATGACAGCACCACAGGTACGGATTTTACCGGTAAGCTGCGTATTTACCATACCTCTGCTTACGATAAAGGAGCCGTCTATTTTTGGGATAGTAGTCCTGACACCGGATACTACCCGGCTATATATCATGATTCACTATTAACGGACAATCATGTCCATAGGCGAAAGTTCACCAATACCCTGGGCGTTGTTACACTGGATCTCGATCCGGGAAACAGAAATAAATTGAACGCTGGAATTGCCGGAATGCACGAGTATATTATCTACAACCGTTATAGAAAGGATACTATTACCTACAATGCTATAGTAAAGGGATTCTTCGGAAACAGCGCCTATGCCAATTTTCATTGGAATATAAGTGGTGATTATGCGGTAGAAGGGATAAATGCAAAAGACTACAGATGGGAGCTGAAGCTGAAGTACACCAATAAGAAGAAAACACAATACCTGGATTATTTATTGTCAGTACAACAAAGAGCCCCATCTATGATCCACTATTTTTATGAGGGCAATCATTACCGATGGAAAAATAATTTTGAGAAACAGCATAATGCAACAACATATCTTCAATACACCTTTGTGAATCACGGTGCGCGTATCGGATTGAGAGCAGATGCGATTGGTCAATACGTTTACTACGATAAAGAAGGCCTTCCCAGGCAAGAACTCGATGAAATCAATATATTGTCTGCTTATGTCATGAAGGACTTCAACTGGAAACGCTTTTCGATCAAGAACAGACTACAATATCAGGTGGTTTCAGATTCTGCTGTCATGCGATTACCCAAACTCATAGCGAGTCATTCCGCTTTTTATCATAATTACCTTTTCAAGAAAGCTCTTTATATGCAGATTGGTTTCGATGTCCTGTTCAATACCAGCTATTATGCAGACGCCTATGCACCCTCTACCCAACAGTTTTATTTGCAGTCAGAGAAGATGATAGGAAATTATCCCTACCTGGATTTCTTTGTCAACTTCAAGATCAATCAGGCGAAATTCTTTGTAAAGGCTGCTCACATTAACCAGGGATGGCTCTTAAATCGCTATTATGCCGTGCCACACTATCCAAGGAATGACCTGGCGTTTATTGGCGGTGTATCGTGGCGTTTCCTGGATTGAAGTAGTGCTCTTCCTTTTCTGGCCTGGTTTCTCAAGACCGAATTATTCCACCACGATTCTCTCCCGGTAGGTATGTTGACCATTGGTTAAGACAATACAATAAATGCCCGGGGACAGGTTGTCTTTTCTTATCACTATACGATCAGATGTAATACTGATTTTCTGGCGTACCTTATTGCCCAATAGGTCATAAATGGTCAGCTGGAATGCATCGTTGTCCGTGTTATCAAAGTACACGGTTGCAGTGTGATCAAATGGGTTGGGTATAACCAGTAGTCCAGCGGTAGCATTTGGCTCAGGAATGCTTATGGGGATGATGATGGTAACGGACTGACAAAGCGTATCTATGCCACAGCCGTTAGAGGTGATCAGGCAAACGTCATAGGTACCCTCAGAAAAATAGCTATGGATCGGGTTTTGATCGATGCTTATAATCCCATCTCCGAAATCCCAGTACCAGCCTGAAGCACCTGCCGACAGGTCTGAAAAGTATAAGGTAGCTGACGAATCCGCATATGCAAAGGCCGACACAGGAAGCGGACAGGATGCAGTGTCCTCTATCTGTATGTTGTCAAGATAAAAGTTATTTCCCCATCCATTGACGCCGACAAAATTCAACATCACTGGCCCCGCAGAGTATGGGGTGAGGTCTATTGCAACCTGCACCCAGTCTGCACAGGTGGGTTCCCATACGTTTTGTTGGGGGCCAATCGTTTCCAGCTGATCCCCAAACTTATCATATAGGATGGTCCATGTAGCGCCACAGTCGGAACTTACTTCTACCCGAAACCCATCTTCATATCCATTTCCCCAACGTGCATAGGCATAGTCATAAGTGAGAATAGGATTGTTAGCCCCAAAAAGGTCGATGTATGGGGTTATCAAATCGTCTTCCTCCCCTGGGTTATTGACGTAAAAGTGATTCATGTATGCGGCGGTGGTGGGGTTGCAATCTGCTCCTTCTTGCAAGGAGACACTCTGCCAGGTAGCCCCATTATCCCAGTTAACCAGGTTCCAGTAAGCAGGAGTGAAGCCAGCACTTTCAAAATCTTCGGCATGGGGGAGGGCCTTTATCTCTTGCTGGAATTCAACAAAATCTACTATTGTCTGTGTACTGCTGCCGTACGCATCGGTCACAGTAAGTGTCACGCCATAATACCCCGGAGTATCATAGGTAACGACCGGGTTTTCCAGGGTTGAGGTTGAGGGTGACCCTCCAGGAAAGTTCCATTGAAAAGAGGCATTGCTGTCACTGACCGCAGAATAACTCACGAACTGCACTGCGTTAATAAAGCAATTGACTAACCTTGTGTCAGATGAAATCTGCGCCTGTGGTGCACTCGCTTCATACAGGTCACTTTCCCACGCACCCCTATTGGTACCATTGACCAGCTTTTGGTCTTTGTAATTGATGACCAATTGGGTAGAATTGCAATTCGCCGGCAAACCACTACTGTACAGCTCCCATTCGGAGAGGGTGTTGTTTCGGTAATAAACACCGCTGCGTGTTCCCAGGTAAACACCACCGTCCGTGCCCCGTTGGAATTCAATATTGGTGGGCCATTCTCCATCCAGGGAAGGCGAGCTGTAATTGTTCCATGTTGTTCCGCCATCTGATGATTGAAATACCTGGTATCCATCCATGTTGGGTGAATTTCCATATTGTGAGGTTCTTGCAAGCCAGATGCTGTTGGCATCTGTATTGCTGATCGTAATGTCATATGGTACCCAGTCGTCTCCATTGAGTAAACTACTGAACGGGGTGATTTCCGTCCAGATTTGCCCACCATCTTCAGTTCTCCAAACCTGTTTTGCTCCCCACCAGTCTTCGTAGGTACACACGTAGAGAACCTCAGGGTCCGACCAGGCAAGCTCAATACTGGTTACCATCTTGCCAAAATTGTGTATCAACTCAAAACTGCCGCCATTATCAACAGTACGCAACAAGAGGTTGTTTCTACCCACATACATGGTATTGTATTGTGTGGGGTCAAACTCCAGATTGCTTGATGCACCTGATATATACGATGCGTTGGGCAGTGAATCAAATGTGAAGGATGTGTTGGCAACTGTCCTGTCTCCTGATAATACCTTGCCACCATAGTCTGAATAGCACAACCTTGAGTTGCCATAATTTACATATCCCCTAATGTTATCTCCACCATCAGTAGAAATCCAATCGTCGTTATACACCTGGTTGTCTTTAAGTAAGGTGCCATTATGATAGGTGCCTCCAAGCATAACATTGGGGTCGGAGTGTCCGGCACCAAAACCCCAGAAATCTGTGCCTGCAATGCCAAACATTCTCACCTGTACCGTGGCACCTGTATCGTCAGAATAAAAAATACCACCATCACACGCAATCCAGAGATCATCACCATAAAATCTTATATCATGTATATCTGCATGGACGTAATTGTCCTTATAACTATGGCTCCATTTAGAGGGGCAGGTGAAGGTGTATCCCCCATCAGAGCTGATCCAATGGTTTACCCCTCCCACGTGTAAGCGATCTGCATCTATGGGGGAAACATCAAAAGCGAGGTCGTAATAGTATTGTCCTCCATCATCCGACCCGTTATCCTGCCAACCCATCAGGTTTAGGTTCGTTGAATCAGGAGGGCCTGCAGGTTGGGCTCCGCAGCACCTGAAGGTCCACGATTCTCCTTCATCCTGGCTCACATAAATGCCATAAAGGCCGCTGCCTCCATTGGCAGAGCCGGTTGCCAGGGCATAAACGTTGCCTGGTGCAGCAAGGGTGACAGCAATTTCTGTTCGTTTCTGTTCGTCAGGGTTCACGGGTGAGGGCCAGCCATTGGTTTTTTGAACGAACGAAATACCTCCATCAACTGATTTATGAAACTCAGTCTGACTCGCTGTTTGCCTAACTACATATATTATTGTGGGATCTGTAGGATGGAATTCGACCTCCTGTATTTCACCGTTTACAACCTGGGAAAAGTTGGCTCCACCATCAGTAGTTACAAATAATCCAATATCCGTGGCAGCAAATAGCCTATTTGTATCTGTGGGATCCATAACCAGATCATTACACCATATATCCAATACCTGAAAGGTTGCATCTCCCACTATTTCCCAGCTAATACCGCCATTATAGGTCTTGTAGATGTTGGTTCCCCCTCCAAAATATACGGTATTCTCATTCTGGTGATTGATTTCCAGTGCAACCACCGAACCAATCATCAGCGTATCTGTTACTGACATCCAATTTAGTCCCTTGTCAAGGGTCTTCCAAACACCCGCTGTGGCAGTACCAGCGAACAACACATCAGTATTGGAAATTGCCTGTTCCATGGTATACACATGGGCAGCGCCTGCAGCATAGCTTACACTCTCTGCACCCTTGTCAAAGGTCCAGGGGCCGATGCTCTGCCAGTTGGCATTTGCTGCTGCGCTTTCCGAAATGGGTTTGATTTTGTTTTGAGGGATGTAGTTCTTACTAACGGCCCTTCCTATTGACCTGATCCACCGTTTGTAGTATTGCGTATGGGAATTCTTTACCAGGGGGGTGGAACCGTAGTATTCGTCATAAGCTCTTGTTACTGCCCCAGGATCTGGATTTTGAGTGTACATCAACTTGACCCAATTTGGCAATAAGCTGTCCTGGGCATTATAGGCTTTTTCAGTCTGTGCCAGCAAAGGGGTAGTGCACACAAAAAAACAGAACATCAAAAAGCAACAATAGTTTTTCACGATCGAAAATTTTGGATTTACAAGGTACTCATTCTGTAAGAAATCAGTCTTGCATGGAAGATGGGGATCACTGATCATAACCCCAACCAGTATATCAACTTTACCACGAGTGCCCGGTTCTTTACATCAAATGTAGGTGGCAGGTAATTCTCGGTATATACTATATACAGGTCCGACATGGGCTTGAACCTCCATTGGAACCGCGAATTGATATTTACATTTTCCTGTTGGGTATTGTATTGGATAAAAGTGGTAAAAAACATGCTCCTGGTGAAGGAGACTTCAATTTTTGGCCCTACCAGCCAGATAGAAGCGTCGGGGAACGAATCTGGCAAATGGATCTCGTTTTGCTCCACGTTCATAGAGAAAATCCCCCAGGGCTGTTGTCGATAGCTAATATCTCCAATCGTTGTAAGTTTGGTGCCACTATAAAAACCCCCATAGTTAGCTTTGAGCTTACCGCTGAGTTTCTTGCGTGTATTAGATTCAAACTTTATCAGGAAGTTACGGTAGTAATAATTGCCCGCCGGCAGCGGTGCTCCACCTGAATAGGTGACATCAAAATCGTAATTGAGTTTGGTGAAAACGTCATGATAGTGGACTTCCAGTACAGAAGTGTTTTGAAAATTGATTTTATAGTTGGGCATAAAGAACAGGTCGGTAGGTTCTAGGTTTATGTTGTAGTAATTGTTAATGTACAGTGCCGGTCCATGGTAATTTATGGGGCCTCCTTTTGGATAAATCTTGTACTCAAACATTGGCTCAAGACGGTAATAACTCACTGACTCAAACGACTCCGTTTCAGAATTATATTGTTGGTTACGCGGCACAAAACCCACTTCCGGTTGGTAATTCTCGCCAGCGTATTCGTGGTTCCACATAGCGAAAAAGCGTTTGCTATTAAACATGAGCCAGGAAGCGTGGGTGTAACTGTTAGGTAGATTTTCAGAGGTTAATCCCTGGTGGTAGAAAACCTTGCCGCGCCATTTATTGCTTTTGGTTACCAGGTTAAAGTCTACGCCTAAAACCCTATTGTAGTCATTAGGTGAAAACTCGTTGTTTTCTATAGCTTGCCTATTAACGAATATCCCGGCCAGATAACTATCTCCCAAGACTGTTCGCTGGATTGCCAACACCCCATAATTCTGGCTTTTCAGATCAAGAGGAGTATCGGCTGCTGTCTGTAAGTTCATTACACCAATCCGCGTCTTCTTATTTATTTTGCCACTCAATCTTGCTCCGGCAATAATCGGTATCTGCTGGCCTTGATACAAGCCGATATTCCTTGAAAAAAAGGGCCTTATTTGCCTGAAACCAAAATCGCCGAATAAGTCACTGTTTTCAATAAAGAATTGTCTTTTTTCAGGGAAGAATAGGCTAAACCTGGTAAGATTGGTTTGCTGACGATCGACTTCCACCTGGCTAAAATCAGGGTTGATGGTGAGGTCGAGGTTGAGCGAAGACGAAACGGCAATTTTTATATCCCCACCTATATTTCCCCCGGTTTCAATTTCTTCTTTGTTGTCAATATCTCTGGATGTATTGCCAATGGCATATGGAATTACAGTAATATTCGCTCCTGCTTTAGCGGGTGGCGTATCCCATTTCATCTGACCGGTGAATGCAAGAGAAGCAATATTGAAGTTGATAGGAACAGGTGACCATGCGGATCGCTCGTTACGTTTGAGGTCGTTTCTTGCAAAGTTGATACCCCATGTACTTGTTCCTTCTTTATAACGAATGGTCTTGTATGGGATGGACATCTCAACAACCCAATAACCGTCATAGTGCTTCACCTCACTGGACCATTTGTTGTCCCAACTCGTAGTAACACCAAATCCCCCGCCGCCCTCCACAAGGCCTTCTCTCTGAACACCAAGCGGGTTCACCGCGAAGCTGAAGCCGTTCAGATGATCATTGAAAGGGTCAAGAAAAACAGCAAATGCGTCACTCACAGGGAAGCTGAAGTCCCTTTTCAGGGATTGAATCACGTAATCTCCCTTGACTTCATCGTAGCATTCCGCAGCTATGTAGATATTGTGCTCATCATACGTCACACGAACTTTCGTCAATGTCTCAGCATAGGAAGTGTCATCAGGGAAACTTTTGAAGAAATTCTCTGCTACTTCAGCATTCTGCCAGTCTGTTTCGCGCAATTCTCCATCAATGATAATAGACCCAGCGGCCCGCTTGATGAGGAGAGTAGGCTGTTCCTTATTCTCAGCGAACAACCCGAAACTCCAACTTGCCAGTAATATGTAGGAGGCTAACCGTTTCAATCTTACCCAAGTTTAATCAGGTGGGCAAAGGTAGGAAAATGAATGTAACGGGATAGTGAGAAGGTCATTATCCAATTGGAGAGGATTGCGAAGAATTACGATCAGGTCTTCTGCTTCTTCTTTCTGGCAGCAGGGAAAAGAACATTGTTCAAGATGAGTCTGTAGCCCGGGGAATTGGGATGTAAATTCAGGTCTGTTGGCGGATCTTGCACAAAATGTCGGTAATCTTCAGGATCATGGCCGCCATAAAAGGTCCAGGTGCCTTTTCCAAACTCTCCATGAATGTACCTGGCTGAACCAAGTGATTTAGTCTCACCCATGACCAGTACATCCGATTTGATATACTTCTTATTGAACGCAGTTGTCTGACCCATGAAACCCTTGATCACCTGTTCGTGATTCTGACAGAGCATAGTTGGAACAATATCCCACTTGGCAGAGAACTCGAACAATTTAAACGAATCCATATTCTGCGGTGTTCGCGAATGTGTCCTGGTTGCATCGATACTGGAGTATTCATAGACATTCGGGTCCCTCTCCAGTATAAAGTCCTTAAATGCAAATGAACTCTCGTAATTCAGCTTTGATTGAGCTTGAGGATCATCGGCATCACCGTCGAACATGGGTTTGCAAATATCAAGTCCTTCCGCGGCAAGTGCGATGTCAAATGCGTCTGTAGCCGCACACATTGCAAAGAGAAATCCTCCACCAACGGTATAGTCTCTGATCTTCCTGGCAACAGCCAACTTCAGCAGTGACACTTTTTGAAAACCAAGCTTGGTTGCCATCTCCTCGTTTGAACGCACATATTCATGATACCACGGCCGATTTCTGGACCCTGCATAAAACTTACCATACTGTCCGGTAAAATCCTCATGGTGGATGTGTAGCCAATCATACAGTGGCAGTACTTCACTTAATACTTCTTCATCATATACAATGTCATAAGGGATTTCGGCATAAGCAAGCACTAAGGTCACAGCATCATCCCATGGCCTTTTATCCTTGGGTGAATAAACCGCAATTTTGGGTGACTTCTCCAGCTTCACCACATCCATATTAACCTCTGGATCCGCAATCTCCCGGAGGATCTGTGTAGACTGCACATCAGCAATAAGTTCGTAGCTAACTCCTCTGATAGTACATTCACTCTGAATGAGACTTATATTCTTGATCATGAAACTTCCACCACGGTAGTTAAGCAGCCACTGTACTTCAATATCGTTCTGAAGCACCCAGTAGGCAATTCCATATGCCTTCAGGTGATTTTTTTGAGTGGCATCCATCGGAATAAGGAGATATGCGGCCTGGGATACTCCGATAGAGCATATCAAGAAAAACGCGGTTAACACGCTTCTGAATTTTATGGCTAACATATTCGGCATCTGATCTATACTCTCCGCTCAAACTTATTAACGTCAAAGATAACGCCATATTTTATATGACGCTAATACGTTAATCAGGAGCAGAAGGTTGTCAGGTAATTTTAGAATGGCGGTGGACCATCACCTTCCCCTTCATCCTCGTCATTCATCTTAGATGGGGCAGTATAGGTCTTCGGTTCAGATCCATAAGGATTATGGCTACCGTCAAATGTTTCAAATTCATCCAGAGACTTGAACTTGGCCAGACGATCTATGAACTTAAGTTTAACAGTTCCAGTTTGACCATTCCTGTGTTTGGAGATGATAACTTCAGCTATACCATTGGTTGGGTTTTGAGCATCATCTTCATCGATACCATAGTACTCTGGTCGGTATAGGAATATTACTATATCAGCATCTTGCTCAATAGCACCGGATTCGCGGAGGTCAGAGAGCATTGGTCTCTTGTCCCCTCCTCTGGTTTCCACCGCTCTGCTGAGCTGCGATAATGCGATAATTGGGACATTGAGTTCTTTGGCAATGCTCTTTAAAGACCTCGAGATCAAACTAATTTCCTGCTCCCGATTACCCTTCCCTTCAGTTCCGGTAGTCATAAGCTGAAGATAGTCTACAACAATTAGCTCCAACTGATGTTTGACCATCAGCTTTCGGCTCTTTGCGCGCAGCTCAAAGACTGATAAGGCAGGGGTATCATCAATAATCAAAGGAGCATCAGAGAGTTTATCAATCTGGGCATGTAGCTGTTCCCATTCGGCCATTGTTAGCTGGCCCCTCTTTAGCTTTTCCGCATCCAGCTCAGTTTCATTGGATATCAATCTCATTACCAGTTGCAGAGAAGACATTTCCAGGGAGAAGAAGGCTACTGGTTTGCGAAATTCAACCGCGAGATTTCTCGCCATGGAGAGCACAAATGCCGTTTTACCCATGGCAGGACGAGCAGCAACAATGATCAAATCAGCCTTTTGCCAACCATTGGTCAATCGATCCAGGCGCGTGAATCCCGACGCCACACCACTCATTCCATCTTTGTGATTCTTTGCCTCTTCAATTCGCTTCAATACCTGGCTTATCAAGCCAGTCATCTTTTTTGGCGCTCCCCGAATCGTTCCTTCAGCTACTTCAAACAATTTGCTTTCAGCATTGTCCAACAGGTCAAAGACGTCTATGGTGTCGTCATAGGCCTCCTCAATTACGCCTGAAGATATGCGAATCAATTCACGTTGTATAAATTTTTGAAGGATGATATGTGCGTGAAACTCAGTATTGGCAGTAGACGCAATCTTCGCTGTGAGCTGGGTGATATAGTAAGGTCCGCCGACAACTTCAAGGTCGCCATTTCGCTTTAGCTCATTGATGACTGTCAGGTAATCCGTTGGCTCAGATTTCGAGAACAGATCACAGATTGCCTGGTAAATTTTTTGATGAACCTCCTTGTAGAAATTTTCTGGTTTGAGCTTATCGATCACATCAGTAAGCGCATCTTTCTCCAGCATCAAGGCTCCTAAAACGGCTTCTTCAAGTTCCAGTGCCTGAGGTGGAAGCTTGCCGTGCTCCAGATTGGCTACACCAATTGGCGCAATGCCAAGCTTGGATCTGCCGGGCTTGTTCTTGTTCGATTTTTTAAGTGACCCTTCCAACTTTCACGTTTTTTATATCAGAATTTTGCAGCATTTCAAAGGTAGGTAAAAGATCAGTTCACCCTAGTTTATTTTACAAACCGGTAGGTTGTTAGTAGATTGTTAGTAAAAAGAAATTGGATAATTATTCCTCTTTACATAACGCAGAAAAGCACAAAAGGTTCGAGATATTTCTACCCTTTAACAATGCCCATTGCGCAAAATTTGTCGCATCGTTTCTCAATCCTCTCGTCGACATCCATAGCCTGGAGCTCAGGAAGAAGGGATAAAATTTCCTTCTTTACAATTTTGAACATCTTCTTGTGGTCGGTGTGTGCACCGCCAATAGGCTCTTGGATTATACCATCAATGAGTTTGTTTTTCAACATGTCCTTGGCAGTGAGTTTCAGCGCCTTTGCCGCTTGTTCTTTATAATCCCAGCTATGCCAAAGAATCGAAGAGCATGACTCTGGTGATATGACTGAGTACCATGTATTTTCCAACATAAGCACTCTGTCTCCAATACCAATTCCTAGTGCTCCACCAGATGCGCCTTCCCCAATTATGATACAAATAATGGGAACTTTCAGGCCCATCATTTCAAAAATATTTCTTGCAATCGCCTCACCTTGTCCTCTCTCTTCTGCCTCAAGGCCTGGGTAAGCACCGGGTGTGTCAATTAGTGTGATAACCGGTTTATTGAATTTCTCAGCTATACGCATAAGTCTAAGGGCCTTGCGATATCCTTCTGGATTGGCCATCCCGAAATTTCGATATTGACGCATCTTGGTGTTGATCCCCTTTTGCTGGCCAATGAACATCACCGATTGCTTGTCCACCATTCCGAATCCCCCAACAATCGCCTTGTCATCTCCAACTGTGCGGTCGCCATGTAACTCTATAAAGGTCTCCTGGCTGATGTGGTCAATGTACTCTAAGGTGTACGGCCGATCCGGGTGACGGGACAGCTGCACTTTTTGCCAAGGCGAGAGATTTGAAAAAATCTCCTTGCGCTTACTGTTGATTTTACTTTTCAGATCCTTAATGGTTTTGGATACATCTACGTCACCACCTTCGTCAATCTTTTCTGCCTTCTCTAACTGCTCTAGAAGTTTACCGATTGGTTCCTCAAAATCCAGGAGTGTAGGCATTGCGTATCTGGTTTTCTCTTAGTTGGGGGAACAAATTTAGAAATAATCTGCATTCGTAGTGAATCTAATGAGATAACTGCATACCTCCTTCACTGAATTCGTACTTTCGTAACGATGTCACATAATTGATATTCGTCATGATCTCCTTTCCAAACGCAAAGATTAATCTAGGACTGAACGTGCTTGAGCGTCGCGCTGATGGTTTCCATGAAATAGAATCCGTATTGGTTCCTATTCAGTATTGTGACTGTCTGGAAATAATAATGTATCAGGGGATTGATGCGGAAAATTGCGACATGGAAGTTTTGGGCAACACAATTGATGAAGTAGTTTCGGACAACTTATGTGTCAAAGCGTATGAGCTGGTAGCTTCAAATTCTAAACTGCCTGCAGTTAAGATTAGATTACTCAAGAATATTCCAACTGGGGCTGGCTTAGGAGGAGGATCATCAGACGCAGCGTTTACAATTAAAATGTTGAACAAGCTCTTTGACCTTGAGTTATCAAATGATCTGATGAAATCAATGTGCGCTGAGCTGGGCAGTGATTGTAGCTTTTTTATTGAAAATAAAATTTCCATGTCTACTGGAAGAGGAGAGGTTCTTGAACCATTCGAGTTGGATTTGGAAGGAAAGCAGTTAGTAATGGTTCAACCAGATTTACAGGTAAGTACGCGAAAAGCATACGAGAGAATCGTTCCAAATTCCATCAGGCGGGGACATCTTCAAGAATTCCTAAGTCAACCAATTGAAACGTGGCAGGAAAACGTAGAAAATGATTTTGAATCCTCAGTCTTTGATAAAAATCCAGAGCTTAAAAGCATTAAACAAGAGCTCTACAATCAAGGTGCGCTCTACGCATCAATGACAGGAAGCGGTTCTGCTTTATTTGGAATCTTTGACAATGAGGTTGAAGTATCAGTCGAACTTTCAGGACATAGAGTGGAAAAATGTCCATTTCTATCCTGAAAACAATCTTTCAACATAGTTAGACATTATTCGGTGTGAATCTAAATAATATTATATTTGAAATATACCATCTTACTCTTAATGAACGCGCTCTAAGCTCTTAATAACCTCTCTCTACTTGTAAAACTCACAAGGGTATATTGTGAAGGGACTTCAACGGCTGACAGACAATGTTATTTACCGTAAGACGACATCTAATTTTTCAGAGTCTAATACTCATCTGGTCAACAATATTGCATGCACAGGAGGCTAAGGTTAAAATCCAATATACCGGATCTTCCACAATCGCCAATTTTATTAGAGACGCACAGCTACCCAGAAGGAACAGGGGTAAATTCTTACGAGCAGATCGATGATATCTGCGTCATGGGAATCAGGGCGTAATCTTTACTTGGGCGCCAACCTGTAAAGGATAAGTGCCAGTGCGCCAAAGAGAATATTTGGTATCCACATAGCAAGCATTGGAGATAGGTTAGAATTCGTCGCGAATGTGAGAGATACTTGCATGAACAAGATGTAAGCGAAGCTTACCAGTAGTCCAAAAGTGATATGAATGCCAATACCGCCCCTGATTTTTCTCGAAGCCAGGCTCACCCCAATAAGTGTTAAAATAAAAGTTGCAAACGGCACTGAGAACCGCTTGTGTTGTTCAATTTCATAGAATGTGGTTTTCTCAGATCCCTTTAATTTTTCAATTTCAATGAAACTAGCCAATTCGTGATAGTTCATGGTCTCCACATTGTTCACTCGCTTCCCCAACTCATTCGGATGGAAATTAATAGTGGTGTCAATGCCGTTACCTGTGGTCAGAAATTCTTTTGAGCCGTCCATGGTGCGAATCATGTAGTTCGAAATATGCCAGGCTTGCTTGGTTGAGTCCCATTTGATAGTATCCGACATCAGTTTGTACGTGAGTTCATTGCCCTCAAAATGGTCGATGGCAAACTTGTATCCTATCATATTCAGATTGTCGTAGCGAGCGAAGTAAATGAAGGTATTTGGTTCTATCTGACGGTGTATGTTGCGATCTACATTTCTGAACTTATTCCTGATATAAGTCTCCTCAAATTTGAGTCTGGTTTCATTCGCTTTAGGGATGACAAAATTGTTGAGATAGAGAGACATACTCGTAATCACCAGGGCTGCTATCATGTAGGGCAACAAGAACCGGTTGAAGCTCATCCCTGAACTGAGGATGGCAACAATTTCTGTGTTGTTCGCCATTTTTGATGTGAAAAAAATGACCGCGATGAATGTGAATAAAGAACTGAAAAGGTTCACGAAGAAGGGAACAAAATTTACGTAATAGTCGAAGATGATCTCGTTTAAGGGAGCATTACTATCAATAAAATCATCCAGTTTTTCAGAGATGTCAAAAACAATTACCACCAGAATGATCAATCCTATCGCATAGAAAAAGGTCACCAGGAACTTGCGAATGATATACAGATCAATTTGTTTCATATGGCTATAACTTCTTCACCAACTTCTTTACCATAAGATTCTTCCATTCGGCAAATGTGCCTTCTTCAATTTGCTTTCTGGCTTCTCCAACCAACCAAATATAGAATGCTACATTGTGCAGACTTGCTATTTGGGCACCAAGCATTTCGTTACTCACTATTAAATGGCGCAAATACGCCTTTGAATAATCTTGATCTGAGTATATATATCCCAACGAGTCCAAAGGGCTGAAGTCGTTTTTCCATTTCGCATTCTTGATGTTGATCATTCCATCAGCGGTATACAAAGTTCCATTTCTGCCATTTCTTGTCGGCATTACGCAATCAAACATATCGATCCCTAACGATATACATTCTAAAATATTAGCCGGAGTACCAACCCCCATCAAGTACCTTATCTTGTCTTTTGGAAGAATATTGCAAACTGTGGCGCACATAGCATACATCTCCTCATGAGGTTCACCGACAGAGAGTCCACCGATGGCGTTACCATCCATATTCTGCTTGGTAATAAATTCAGCTGAGATAATCCTCAGGTCTTCATAGGTACTTCCCTGCACTATGGGCAGTAGGGATTGTTCATATCCATATCGACGTGGAGCCTTACCAAAATGTGACTTGCATTGTACCAACCATTTATGGGTGAGCTCCATGGAACTCTTTGCATAATCATATTCACAAGGGTAAGGTGTACATTCGTCAAACGCCATGATCATGTCGGCTCCAATTACTATTTGATTTTCAATGGCTATTTCAGGACTAAAGAAGTGTTTCGAACCATCGATATGAGACTGAAAGGAAACTCCTCCTTCAGAAATCTTACGATTCCCTGCCAATGAGTACACCTGGTACCCACCGCTATCAGTCAACACCGGTTTGTTCCAGCCGGTAAATTGATGAATCCCTCCTGCCTGCTCTATTGTGTCCAGTCCAGGCCTTAGAAAAAGATGATAAGCATTGCCCAAAAGCATATCTATTCCAATAGAGTCCAATTCCCTCGTATGTATGCCTCTTACACTTCCATAGGTCCCAACTGGAGCAAATACGGGAGTACGAATCACTCCATGATCTGTTTGGATTTGACCAGATCTGGCGGAGCTTTGAGTATCCGTATGCTCTAAAGAAAACTGCAATTGCGTTTGATATCAAGCTTTGTTGGGCCAAAGATAGAAATAATGGTTAGGCTAATTTGGGCTGCAGGTTTTGGCAATCGTTGGATTTCCTACATTTGATTCTCTAATAAATCGAATCGATCAAAGATCAACGAAAGTGGATTGCAACGTGGAAACTATTATACTGTCGTGTTCAGTAGGACTGTCTTTGATATACTTCCTGACACTTTCGGTTCTGTATAAGTTCAAAGGACAGAAAGGTGAAGGCAGAAAGACCATCCCTGTTTCTGTAATAATTGCTGCAAAGGATGAGGAGGACAATCTCAAGCTGTTCTTGCCCAGTATTTTAGCCCAGGCCTATGATCAATTTGAGGTAATAGTAATAAACGATAATTCAACGGATGCCACGCTTGAGGTCCTTGAAACATTGAGCAAGGACCACGATAACCTTAGATATGCTTCTCTTGACAGTGGGCATGGAAAGAAAAGTGCGATAACCAGGGGTATTGAATTGGCCAAAAACGATTGGCTCTTGTTTACCGATGCCGATTGTTCTCCCACGTCAGAACAGTGGATCTCTTCCATGGTATCTCAAATACTACCTGATACCACCATCATTTTGGGGTATAGTCCTTTTCTGAAGACCGGTGGATTTGTGAACGCGCTGGCAAGAGTTGACGCCTTCACCATAGGGGTGCAGTATCTCACATTTGCAATTCTAGGCAGACCCTATATGGGTGTTGGAAGAAACATTGCTTACCGCAAAAGCTTGTTCCTGGCGACTGGTGGCTTTGAAAAGCACCAGGATATGTTGTCTGGTGATGATGATTTATTTATTCAGGGAACGGCATCAGCCGGAAATACAGCTGTTGTGTTTGAACCGATTGCTCAAACGGTCTCTGAGAGCAAGGCCACAATTGTAGAACTCTTTATTCAAAAGAGAAGGCATGCTACAACTGGATTTCGATATAAGAAGAGCATCTTGGCGCTTCTTGGTATAGTACAAGCAAACAATATACTCTTTTACTGCTCGCTTGTGGCAAGTGTTTTTGAGGGAACTTTCATCTGGGCAGGACTCCTATTAGCGCTGATCCGCTTTTATCCACAGTATGTGGTTTTAAAAAAATCTGCCCGTAAGTTGGGTGAAGTGGATTTATTGTTACTTTCGCTCATCTTGGAATTTCCCCAGATAATCTTCAACTTACTAGCGGGAATTTCAAATATTTTATTCAAGAACAGGAGATGGAGCTAGGTGATGACTCCCACTTATCTGATAAGGCCCAACAGGACTATAAGTTGGTGCAAAAAGCCATCAAAGGCGACCAGAAAGCCTATGCTTCCCTGATGGAACGCTATCGTGATTCTATCTACTTTCTGTTGCTGAAGATGGTCAAGAATAAGGATGACGCAGATGATTTGACGATTGAGGCATTCGGAAAGGCCTTCAATAAACTGACCCAGTACACACCAAATTTTGCTTTCAGTACCTGGTTGTTTAAGATCGCATCGAACAACTGTATTGACTTTATCAGAAGAAAAAAGAAGCTGACCCTCTCTATTGACAGGCGACAGGAGAATGATGAAGGTATGGAAACTACCATTCACCTTAAGTCTGACATGTTGGATCCTGAGGAGAAATTTGTCAAGAAGCAGAAGATAAAATTGCTACAAGACATTGTCAAAAAATTAAAACCCCGGTATCGGGAACTGGTGGAATTACGTTATTTTAAGGAGCTCTCCTATGAGGAAATAGCGCAGCAGCTTGACATTCCCCTGGGTACTGTTAAGGCGCAGCTCTTCCGGGCCAGGGAGTTTCTGCAAGGTATCCTGAAGAATGTAGAAGGCAAGATTTGACGATCCCCCTTAAATGCACTTTGACCACAGCCTTATTTCGCATTATTTCCCTGATTTATCTGATGATCAACAGGCTAAATACCAAGAGCTTGGTGAACTTTATTCATACTGGAACGCAAGAATAAACCTGATTTCTCGAAAGGATTTTGAGTACCTTTATTTGCACCACATTTTGCATTCACTTGGTGTTGCCAAAGTAATTCAGTTTGAACCTGGAACAAATGTGCTGGATTTTGGAACAGGAGGGGGATTTCCTGGAATCCCGCTGGCGATCATGTTTCCGGAGGTGAATTTTCATCTGGTAGATTCAATTCAAAAGAAGATCAAAGTAGTTGGATCGATAAGATCATCACTGAACCTGGCCAACGTAAAAGCCGACAGCGCTAGAATTGAAGAGCTGAAGAGTAAATATGACTTTGCAGTTGGGAGGGCGGTAACCAAAATTGAAACAATAAAAAGCTGGATCGGGGATAAGATTGTGCCCAAGGGAAAGAATTCGCTTGGCAATGGACTTATTTACTTCAAAGGAACTGAAGACCCAGAGCTCAAATTGCCAGGAGTGACTTCCTATGCGCTGGCAAATTACTTCTCGGAAGATTTTTTTGAGACCAAGCTGATTATCCACCTGCCTAACTTCTTTTCTTTGTCCCAGAAGAACTTAAATTGACCCAGTAAAGCGCCGTAAATCAGTAAAAATACCTGATAGCAAGGGAAGACAATAAGGAGGTAGATTACTGTTTTTATGGCAAGGTGGGAATCATTAATGCTTAGAATGTTGAACACTGGCTTACGGACGAAAAGAATTGACATTCCAGCCAAAGAGAAGACTACCAGTATCAGGATAATATCCAGAGTGCTATCAATACCCCACTTCTTCTTGAACCTTTCTATGAACTTCATCATTTTTGACATAAGGCTAATTTTGGTCCCTTTTCCATGATCTTTATATCTGAAGGGCCGGCTAAATTACTTAAAACAAAAAACTTGACCACAATTAATTAAATGGCTATTTTTGCGCTTTATGCTATAAACCAGATATGAAGAGAACATTTCAACCCTCAGTTAGAAAGAGGAAAAACAAGCACGGATTCATGGAGAGAATGTCATCTGTGAGCGGCCAGGCTGTTATTAAACGCAGAAGGGCGAAGGGGCGGAAGAAATTATCCGTGTCGGATGAGTCAAGGCCAAAGCCAGTTTAGTAAACTGATTCAGGCTTTCTCACATTTCTCACATTTCTGCAGTGTCGATCCGATTGCCCATCACCACGTAAGTCTATTTGAATGAAGAAAGCACTACTCCTCTTTGCCTTAGCATTATTTTTTATCACCGGCTCTCAGGATAGGGTGAATGCTCAGGTATGCACACCGGATACAGCTTACACTCAGCCGGGTATTTGGCCAGATGGCACACAGGACTTTGACACGGCCTATCAATGTGAGCCATATACACAAATCCTCACAGTTATTGTACCAGTTGATTCATTTGCTCAAGGCTTTGATTTGTGGATTGACTCAATAGTGCTCACGGGAATTGGAGGGCTTCCTCCGGGAATGACTTATGAGTGCGAGCCTCCTAGCTGTACATTTCCTGGAGGAACCACTGGATGCGTGTTAATATCGGGGACCTCATTTATAACAGGTATCTATAATATTGTTGCTTACACGACAACTTATGTGAGAATGAAGACGTTCCCGTGGCTTGCGATATCACAGAATGATACGATTACGGATTATCAAATTGTCGTGGATACGTCATTATTTGTATCAACAGCGGTGGCTAATGCCAGTTGTGTTGGAGTTTGTGATGGCACGGCCAATGTGACACCCACTGGTGGCACTACACCGTATACTTATCTATGGAGCGATTTAGGTGCCCAAACAAATGCCATGGCTACCGGGCTTTGCGCCGGAAGCTATGATGTTATAGTTACAAGCGCCAACGGTTGCGTTGATTCATCATCAGTGGTGATAACAGAACCGCCTTTACTCACGGTTTCTGTATCAGGTAGCAATAATGTTACGTGCAATGGAGACTGCGACGGGGACGCAACGGCAACAGCTGGTGGTGGAACTGGCCCTTATACCTACCTGTGGAATGATCCGGGCACTCAAACAACTAGCACTGCTACCGGTCTCTGTGCCAGCACGGTGATTATATCTGTTGAAGACAGCCTAGGCTGCACAGCTACAGACAGTGTTGTAATAACCCAGCCAGTTGCCGTATCTGTTAGCATTGCGAGTTCTACGGATTTAGTCTGCAATAGTATTTGCGATGGAGATGCGACAGGTTCGGTTACCGGTGGAATTGGAACCTATACTTACTTGTGGAATGATACAGGTGCTCAAACGACCCTGATGGCAACTGGCCTTTGCGCTGGCACCTACGCTTTACTGGTAACTGACAGCAATGGATGTACAGATGTGGCCGTAGCCGTTATTGCTGAGCCTTCAGCGCTAATAGTGGGTATTACAGGGTCCAATGATGTAACCTGTAATGCCGGTTGCGACGGTGATGCAACTGGATCTGCTTCAAGTGGAACATCGCCGTTAACCTATCTATGGGATGACCCTGGCGCAGAAACGAACTTATCTGTCTCGAATCTTTGTGCAGGGACATTCAAATTCCTGGTTACTGATGGCAATGCATGCATGGACAGCGCAATGGTAGTTATCACAGAACCGAGTACGGTCGTTGCTTCCATTTCAGGTAGCAGCAATGCCACTTGTAATGGGGAATGTGATGGAACTGCAC
>DTRK01000295.1 GCA_012965955.1 Flavobacteriales bacterium | reverse complement strand
ACCTTAAGTGGTTTAGCAGATGGTACCTATACGATAACGATTGTATCTGATGCTAACTGCAATGGGAGCTTCAGCGGATCAGCTACGATCACTACCGAAGCTGCTCCTGACCCAGGTTCTAATGGAATCGTATCCTATTGCAGCACAGGGCCGGGTGGTGATCTTCTTAATGAACTTGGAGGAACTCCTGATGGGGGTGGAGTTTGGACAGGGCCATCAGTACTGGTAGGTGCCGATCTTGGGACCTTTGACCCCTTGGTCAATGCAGCAGGCACTTATACTTACACAGTTACAGGCGTTGCACCGTGCACAGATGCTGTACAAACGGTAACCGTTGCCGTAAGCAGCCTTGATGATGCCTCCTTTGGATATTCAGCGAGTACATTCTGTGTTACGGGAACTGATCCTGATACAACATTTGCCGGAACACCAGGCGGCACCTTTAGCGGAAGTGGATCGTTGGTCGTTGACCCGAATACAGGAATGATCGATCTAATGGCTAGTGGAACAGGCACCTATGATGTGTATTATGCTACAGCGGGATCCTGCCCGGATGCTGATACACTTTCCATTACCATAACAACCTCTCCAAGTGCGGAGATATTCTATGGAGGCCCCTATTGTGCCACGGGTACAGCACCTGTTACGTTCGGTATAGGTGCCAGCGCTGGAGTCTTTGGCAACACGGCAGGACTGTTCTTGGATTCACTAACGGGAGAAATAAATCTCGACAGCAGTATTGTGGGCACGTATGTAGTTACCAACACCATAGCAGCCGGAGGCGGATGTGCCGCTGCCTCTGACACAGCGACTATAACCATCAATGCCATTCCGAATGTAACCGCAATAGCCAATCCCCAGACGATCTGCCTGGGCGATTCTTCACAGATGATCGGCCAGGGCGCAGCAACTTACACATGGGACAATGGGGTTGTGGATGGTGATTATGTAATACCATTAATCACGACTACTTATCTGGTAACAGGAACCGATGCGAACAACTGTGAAAACAGCGGCCAGGTAACGATCACGGTTATGTCACCTGTAATTAGGTCCCTGGATATAACTATGTGCAGTGGTGATAGTATTTTTCTCCAGGGTGCTTACCAATTTGTTGCAAGCATCCTCGTGGATACATTGACTGCGTCCAATGGATGTGACAGTGTAATCATCACCAACCTCACTTTATCACCGAATCCGGTTCTTGAAATCAGTGACGATGCAACGATTGATGTAGGTGAGAGTCTGGAGTTGGTGGCCTCAGGTGCCTCAAGTTATTTGTGGAGTACCGGCGACACCCTTGATCAAATAACAGTCAGTCCCCTGGAAACAACGACTTACTATGTAACGGGGTACAATATTTTTGGATGTGCAGCTATAGTCGAGGTAGAAGTTGAGGTTGTTTATCCATTTAATATTTACGTGCCCAATGTTTTTTCACCTACTAGTTTATATCAGGATAATAAAAAACTATATGTATTTGGAACTGGAGTTGAAGCAATGGAATTCGTGATCTTTGATCGTTGGGGTGAAGTAGTGTTCAGATCAGATAATATTAGAGAGACAAACCGATTTGATGGCTTATGTTGTAAGTATGGCTACGGGTGGAATGGGACCTATAAAAACAATGGCACGGAGTTAAATTCTGCAGTATTTACCTATTTACTTAAGGGAAGGTTCACCAATGGTGAGGAATTCTTTGAGAAAGGAAACATTACCAAAATAGACTAATAACTGAAAATCATGAAACGCAACTTAAGAAAGTCAAAGAAGATAAAACAAACCCTTCTCACAAGGTCATTACTGAAAATTTTCTATGTTTTACCAATCTGTGCCCTGCCTTTTTGCAGCTCACAACAGGAAAGTCCGCTAGAATCAATGGCTCAACCAATTATTCTCAAGGTCAAGAACGACTCCTTAGTAGAAGTTGAAGATAGGTCTGGTAACAAATACGCACTTAACACACATGATAGGGTAAAATACTATTGCGCATTTATGCAGGTAGGCGACACAATTCAGGTTAGTTCAGCTGAATAGAACCCCACCTGCTATTAATCTTAACTACGATTGACTAATAATAATTGAACATCATGAAAAGTAAGGTAATAAAGAGCATAGTCCCCGTATTTATTACGGTATTTTGTTTTCAGGATATAAGTGCCCAGGACCTGCATTTTTCTCAGTATTATAATTCGCCCTTAGTGGTAAACCCTGCACAAACGGGTGTATTTAATGGGAAGGTTAGAGGAATTGCTATTTACCGGGATCAATGGAGTAGTCTTGCACCCTTTAAAACATACGGTCTATCCATTGATGCGGGCATAATGAAAAGAAAACTTAATGATGCATTTATAGGAACTGGTTTGAATGTATACCAGGATGAAGCTGGAGATAGCAAGTTAAGCACAACCCAGGTGAATTTATCTTTGGCCAGTGTCATCTCTATCAACAGTAATAATTCTGTATCTGCCGGTATCCAGGGGGGGCTTGTGCAAAAGAAGATCAATAATGGTGATTTGCATTGGGGTACACAATATGATGGAGAGGGTTATGCACCCAATATGACTTCTGGTGAATCTCCTGTTTTTGAAAATTCTACGGTTGGAGATTTTTCTATTGGTTTGGCATGGAGTTATGTAAGGAGAGTACGCAACATTTCGTCTAATAATGGTATTAATGCCTCCGCTGGCTTTGCAGTGCATCACTTAAACGCACCCAAGCAGGCATTTGATAAAGAAAGACTCCATAGGAATTTTATTACCCATGCCAGAATGAGCATTGGAATAAAAGGAACTCCATTCGCAGTTAACCCTTCATTGCTTTATATGCAGCAAGGACCGCTGAAAGAAATAAATGCAGGAGGACTGGTCAGGTATATGATCATTGAAGAATCTAAGTACACAGGGAATGTTAAGGAAACTGCAATATTCTTAGGTGCATTTTACAGGGTAGGGGATGCAATAGTGCCTACATTCATGTTTGAGCATGCAAATTATGCGTTGGGTGTAAGCTATGACATCAACAGTTCGGGTTTATCAAAAGCAACCAAAGGGAAGGGTGGTGTGGAACTTACCTTCCGTTATATCAATTCAAATTCAGCTAAACGTCGAACAAGTCTTACAAACCACTTGTTCTAAGTGATAATAAGGAGAAAGGTGTATCATAAATATTCTAATACAAAGTTGTTAAAACAATGCGTAATACTTAACGGGAGGCATTATGGGCATATTAAATTTCAAAAGGAGAAAAAAGCACGGCAGCAACGATTATAGTGCGAGACAGAATACAGTACAACCCTATAAGATATCATCTCCTGCATTCTCATCAGAAGCAAAATATCTGTTTGCTACAGAAAAAGGGAGGAGGTATGAGATTGAAATCCAAAGATCACAAAAAGACCTGCTTTGTGCAATAATAACATTCCGTTTAATTAATGGAGAGACTTGTAATAATGCTGTCTTTAGCAACTTTGAAAATAGTGATACCAACATGCTAAGAACAATGGCAACGGTTGCAGAAATTGTAAAAATGTACATGAACAATCATCCATGGACTACCCATTATGAATTCGTAGGAGTAAGTGGCTTGAATGGGAGAAGGTGATAAAAAGCAAGAATAGATGTTTCTTCTTTTAGAAATCAATTATTAATCTGCTTTTCATGATGTAGTTTTGGGCACTGGCAAAAAAAAAGCCCGTCATTGCTGACGGGCTTTTTCTATGTTAATTTTAGAGCTAAAACTAAACTACTTTCACGTTTACGGCGTTCAAGCCTTTCTTGCCTTCCTGTAGTTCAAATTCTACTGCATCACCTTCACGAATCTCGTCAATTAAGCCTGATACGTGTACAAAGTGATCCTTTTCTGCTCCTTCTTCACTAATGAATCCAAATCCTTTTGTTTCATTGAAGAATTTTACTGTTCCTTTATTCATCTTTATTCTTATTTGTAATTATAGGGCGCAAAAGTAGTGTTATATCGGTAGAAAAAGAATTTTTCTGCCATTATTCTTTATTCTACTATTGGAATCTTGATCTGATGCCGCTCTATTTGTGCAGTTTTACCTGTACAGCCATCGGCCCTTTTGGGCCCATTTCTACTTCGAACGAGACGATGTTGTTCTCCTTAATTTCATCAACGACATTGTTGATATGGACAAAAACACTCTCTTGTGTCTCTGAATCTTTGATAAACCCAAAACCTTTTGAGTCATTGAAAAAGGTAACGGTACCTTTTCGTACGGAGTCAGTAATGTCAATGGCTTCGCTTTTCGGGATGCTGATTTGGATGTCTTCAGCCTTGACTTTCTTCTTTTTAGTAGGATCAGGTGGAGTGTCCGTTATCATTCCATTCTCGTCAACATAAGCGATCATGTCATCAAGGCTGCCTTTTTTCTCGTGTTCTCTCCTGGCTAACTTCTTAGCCTCTTTTTCTTTTCTCTTTTTCTCTTTTTTATTTCTTACTTCTTTCTTGTGAAAGGTTTCTTGCGATCGGCCCATTTATTTTTAATTGGTTATTAGTGGTTTGTTATGCCCGTAATTTTTCTTGACCATAAAGATAGCTATCCTTTTGTTCAAATGCGCCTATCTGGGCTGCAAAATATTTTTTGCACATCTCACATACTCGCCGATTCAGACTTCCAAATTTTTCGAATTCACCAGGGATTCCAATTACCTACCCACTACTGTATAGTGCTTCAGTGAATTTCGTGTTCTGATTTTGCCATAGCTTCAAGAGCTTATTCAAATGGTCACAGGCCTCCGCCAATGATTATATAAGAGCCGTAAATAAGTGCTGCTGACACAATGATCGTACCTGATGCTTTGACATACCAGGGAGTTGGCCTAACAATCCGCTTCAACAGGTCTTTGTACTGTTTTCTAAAACCAATGGGCAGTCCATTGTGCACATCTCTTGTATTCTTCCTAAACTGTGCATCTCCCCAAACATCACGGAAGTAGGTGCCCCCGCCTACATCCCTGACATGTACCTCTACCACATACCTACCCACCCTATAGATTCTTGCAAATACCCTATTCTCTGTACCTTCTAAGCAAACACAGTCAAGGACCTTGTCTTCAATTTTAAGCTGACAATCCTCCCATTGATTAGTCCTTTCAAGTGCTTCTTCCAACTCTAATATCAGCTTATGCGGTGACGGTAGGGATGCTCCATCTTTTGTAGTGAGTTCCTGGGCATTGGCATCTAAATACAATGCAGATAGGAGAAATGATGTGATTATGGCAACTATAATTCTTGTCTTATTCATCTAATCTAGATCTATCGTAAAAGAACAATGTGCATTACAAAATTAACATGCGAAACGAAACTTGAGCCTATCTGCCTCCTTTAATTAACTTTGCTCCCTGATATTTGAGGCAATGAACCTATTGAAAAGCAGCATTGGTCGACTGAGAATTACAGGGTACCTGGAGGGTATTAGCTTTTTGCTACTGCTGGGAGTTGCGATGCCAATGAAGTACATGTATGGTATGCCTGAGGCAACTAAGGTTATAGGAATGGTTCACGGTATTTTCTTTATCTTCTATGTGATCTTTCTCTTTGAGGTCAGGTCAGACCATAAATGGGGTATCCGAACAACACTATTGTCTTTCATAGCGGCGTTCTTGCCATGTGGCACCTTCATTGCCGATGTAAAAATTTTCAGGGACTACAGTGGAAAATGAAATAGCGCAAAAAAAGGTATATCTGATCTCTGGTTTGGGTGCTGATTCCAGACTCTTTAAGTACCAATATCAACTTGATTATGATTTTCATAAGATTGAGTGGATAAGAGCAAAGCGAGGTGAATCTCTTGCTGCTTACGCGAAGAGACTCAGTGCAGGGATTGATCAAAGTGAACCCTATTCTATCGTGGGGTGCTCTTTGGGCGGTATTGTGGCCATTGAGATGTGCAAATTCCTAAATCCTGAAAAACTGGTGATTATATCGAGTCTTAAAACCAAGCATGAAAAGTCGCGGATTACCAAAATTGCTGATGCTTACAAGCTTTATTATTTGCTGAATGGTCATGTATTTAAATTGGCTGCGATATGGAGGCGGTTATTTTTCGGCAAATTGGCTAAGGAAGAAGAGGCACTCTTCAATTCCATGCTCAAGGAATCTCATCCCTTCTTCATGAAATGGGGGCTGCACCGGGTAATTACCTGGGACAATGAGGAGGAATTCTCCAATGTGGTGCACATTCATGGAGACAGAGATGCTGTTTTCCCCTTCAGGAACATCAGAAATGCTGTTCGAATACCCGGTGGGTCACACTTAATGATTCTCAACAAGTACGAAGAGGTTAACAGGCATTTGGAAGAAGCACTGGGATAGTCGGTACTTAAGGTACACAACCAGAGCATTCATCCCTTTCATGGATTGACATAAAATTGTATCTTTGCGCCTCCCTAACCAGAGGCAAGGCCCGGGCAGATAGGGAAATTGAGATATTCAGAATAAGATAGAAAGCATATTATGGCAAATCATAAGTCAGCAATTAAAAGGATTCGAAGTAACGAAGCCAAGAGAGTACAGAACAAGTACCAGGCAAAAACAATGCGAAATGCGGTACGGGATCTCCAGGCTGTTACGAAGAAAAAGGATGCGAGCGAAGCGTTGCCAAAAGTGAGCGCTATGCTTGATAAATTGGCAAAGCGCAATATTAT
>DTRK01000294.1:5630-6680 GCA_012965955.1 Flavobacteriales bacterium | reverse complement strand
TTGTGAGCCAGAAATTAAATGTGGTAAATTATCAGTGTCTGGGACTATAAAAAGCAAAAAAGCTTTGAAGATATATAACGATAAGTGATGATTTCTTATTAAAACTATTAATATGAAACCTTATTATACGATGTTTATGCTGGTTCTTTTTTGGTCGTCAGCGGCTTATTCCCAGGATGATGGTTCCGGTTCTGCAGATTGTGGAGGATCATATGGCAACCAGAATGGAGGGCATGGAGACGCCAATGCAGGCGATAGCACTGCTTCAAACATCTCAATAGAGTGTTTAGGATTTAACAAGCAAAACAATATTTGTGATTCGGTATGCAATGGGGAGGCATCGGTAGAGCCCACAACAGGAGTCTCTCCTTATATTTATTATTGGAATACGGGAGCAACTGATAGTGTGATAACAGGTATTTGTGCCGGAGTATATTCCTGTACGGTAACAGATTTTATGGGAGATACTGGCACAGTGAGCATCACCATCATTGACTCTAATTTCGTGAATACCGGCACTGTCGCTGGCCCGGCGGCGGTATACAGCGGCGATACTGCCACCTATACGGTAAATAACAATATCGGCTCTTACTATACCTGGTCGGCCAGCGGAGGCACCATCATCTCCGGCATTTCTACCTACCAGGTAACGGTGGTATGGGGACCTGCAGGCATGGGTACCATCAGCACCTATGAGGTTGACAGCAATTTTTGTGTGGGCGATATCGAAAGTCTTAATGTGGTCATTGGCGTCAACAGCAACCTTGAAGAGGAGCAGGAACAGCATCAGACAGCGGCCATCTACCCCAACCCCTTTACGGAAAGCACTCTTATAGAGTTTGAGAATACCGCAGGTACCTCCTTTGAACTCCGCGTACTGGACCTGTCCGGCAAGCTTATAAGAGAACGCTCCGCCATCACCGGCACGCGCTTTGTCTTCCGCCGCGATGGCATGGCCAATGGCATTTACTTCCTGGAGCTGCGCAGCAAGGACCAGGTATTCCTGGGCAAGCTGGTGCTGGAATAGTTGGACCTGAATTTGGGCTAAGA
>DTRK01000294.1:0-5620 GCA_012965955.1 Flavobacteriales bacterium | reverse complement strand
TATCAACATTCCGGCGTTAATAAGTTTCTCTGGCAATGTGCTTTCAAGCCTCTTTTTATGCTTTTTTTGGGGAAACCATGAAACTATTTGGTGGTAACAGCCGTTCTTCTAAGAAGACACGGAAGGATATTTTTTGCAAAAAATGAACAGAAAGATCAGCCATTTTATTTTAATTCTCTTAATTGGGACAGGCAGCATGTTGGGACAGGCATTTTCCTTTGGCCTTGATAATTCAGCAGTGATGGGGGCAAACAACAAGGACAGCATCCCCAACGATACGCTCATCAAAATAGCACTGATACCGGATTCAATTGTAAAGATGGTTGAATCTAATGCTCCGGCAGAACCTGCAAAAGCAGAATGCCCTGAAGAAAGCGAAATCGTGCTTGAAGAAGAAATAAAGGAGACTCCGGTTGCGGAAAGCGAAGAAGCTGAACTTAAAGATACCATAGCAGCAAAACCCCTGGAGATCCCCATCCCTCCCGGCATCTTTAAGGATAGTGAATTCACCTTCGTTCTGGATGATGCAGCCTTAACGATCATAGACCAGCTGGTAGAAGAATTGTATACAGCACATGCCTGCATAGATACCTTAACAAAGCAACACAACCCTTACGACTTTTGCCCAGACCAGGAACCCATATATACCGCCACAGAATACGAGAAGCGCATTGATTACCTGAATCAGCAAACACCGTTTCCCCTGTCTTACAACAAGGTGGTGCATAAATTTATAGAGCTCTATGCCTTAAGGCGCAGAGACCAGGTTTCCAGGATGCTGGGATTATCAGAGCTTTATTTCCCCATGTTCACTGAATTACTGAGCCAATACGACCTTCCACTGGAGCTGAAGTATCTCGCCATCGTCGAATCTGCCTTAAGGCCCAACGCCGGTTCAAGGGCCGGTGCAAAAGGATTGTGGCAGTTTATGTACCGCACCGGCAAGATCTATGGGCTGGAAGTTACCAGCTATACGGATGAGCGATTTGACCCCTACCAATCTACCGTGGCCGCCTGTGAGTACCTTAGTTTTCTGTATGGCATCTATGATGATTGGGGGCTGGTGCTTGCAGCTTATAACAGTGGGCCGGGCCGGGTGAACAGGGCCATACGAAGATCCGGAGGGAAACGCGACTATTGGGAGATATGGCGCCACCTGCCCAGGGAAACAAGAGGATATGTCCCTGCATTTATTGCCGTTAACTACATCATGGAATATGCTACGGAGCACAACATCTACCCCACCCCACCACCCTTTTTAAATCATCAAAGCGACACCGTGGTTGTACGGGAGCGGATCACCTTTGAGCATATAGAAAAGGTTATCGGAGTTCCGGAAGAAGTCCTGGCCTACCTCAACCCAATGTATACCCAAAACATCATTCCTGGAATTGTAGGTGAGTCGTATGCCCTTACGCTGCCAGTAAATAAAATAGGGGATTTTATCAATAACAAACAAGCTATTGTACTTTATAAAACAGAGCAGGAAAGGATCGACAGTGCAGAAAAGGCAATTACCCTGGAAAAAGAAAAGACATTCATGCAGGAAACCAAGCTCACCCACACCGTGCGCTATGGTGAAGTACTTGGGTTGATCGCACAAAAATACAATGCCAAAATCTCAGAAGTTAAGGCCTGGAACGACCTTAGCTCATCCAGGATCTATGTGGGGCAAAAGCTAACCATCTACACCGGCAAAAAGCCAAGCGTGGTAAGCAGCAAGGTTGCTGCATCTGCAAACAAAAAAGCAGAGAGCAAGGATGAAAAATTCAAGTATCACACCATTCAATCCGGTGATACCCTCTGGGATATAGCCAAATTATATGATGGCGTGACCATCACTGAGCTGAAGAAATTAAACCAGATAGACAATGCGAAGAAGCTGAAACCCGGCATGAAGATCAAGATCGCCCCAATTTCCAGCTAAATAATGGTACCGTTTTTGCTGCTAAGAGATTAAATAAACATCGGAAAATGCAGCATCGGTTTTTTCTCTTTCCACTTCTTTTTCTAGCAATTGGCATTCTGATCAGCTCATGCATTGAGGAGCAGAATGCAAAAGTGCTTCCGGGCTCAACGGGAAAATCCGGAGAGCTAATTGTTGTGATCGATGCAAAATACTGGGATAGTAAATTAGGCAAGACTACCAGAGAAGTACTTGGGTTTGAGCATGTCGCTCTCCCACAGCCTGAGCCATATTTTAGTTTGGTAAACATCCCCCATTCTGTATTTAAGGGACTCTTTAAAACCCACAGGAATATCCTGATCCTATCCGTAGGAGCAGGACAAAAAAAGTTGTTGACAAATGTCAAAAACAAATGGGCTACCTCGCAGCTGGTCATATACATATCCGGACCCAATACTGATGCGGTTATTGAGCTCCTAAATGCCAACAAATCAACTGTTGCCGGCGGATTTGAGGTTAAGGAAAGAAATCGATTGCGGGGAAAATTTAAGCGCGTAAGGGACAAGGCCGTTTCCGCAATAATCAAAAAACACCTGAACATTGAATTCTCGGTTCCCAAAGGATATGAAGTTGCAGCACAAGAGGAGAACTTTGTATGGATTCGGAGGGAAACACCAGATATCAGCCAGGGTATCCTGATCTATAAAACAAAATATACTGACGACAGCACCTTTACCTCAACCGCTATTTTAGCTATCCGGGATTCCATTACCAAAGCATACGTTCCAGGTCCCTTGGATGGCTCCTATATGACCTCCATGAAAGACTTCCAGCCACTTGTTAAAGAAATGGATTTCCTCGGCAATTATGCCATGGAGGCCAGGGGCCTTTGGAGGGTGGAAGGAGATTTTATGGGTGGCCCTTTTCTCAGCTATACCCTCCTATCCCCCAACAAGAAAGAAGTGGTCTGTTTGGAAGGTTATGTTTACGCTCCAAAGTATAAGAAGAGAAATTATCTGCGCGAGATAGAAGCCATCCTCTATTCCTATCGTTCGGAATGATCTCAAATGTTTAGAGCCTTCCGGCCAGCACGCAAGATTTTTTAATGTTTTTTATTTCGCCTTCTATTCCAAAAGCTTCAAAGAAAATTACATAGATGCCGATCCTGCCTTTTTCGCCATTCTCCATCGTGCCATCCCATGTATAGGTGCCGGTAGTTCCCAAAAGGTCGTTCTCAACCAGGCCCTTGACCAGCCTTCCTCGGGAATCATAAATATAAATACTGCCCACAAAACCAGGCGTATCAAATTGGTAGCTGATATTCACCACATCATCAAAACCGTCATTGTCTGGGGAAAAGACCTCCGGATTAACGCTTATTTCATCAATAACCGAGTCTGCCGGATTAAACTGGGAATTCAAATAGCCCGGAGTTGCAAAACCAACAGCTTCAGCGGCAGAATGCCAGTTTGTCTTTTCATAAGCCGACCGGTTAAAATCCAACCTTTCCAATGAAACCCCATCTTCGTCATTCAGGAGAGAGAAATGCATGGACACATCATAAGTGAAACTGTCAGAGACCTCTAGCAGGTTGTTTATTAAAATAACTGTACCATCATCATTGCTATAGGTGGGAAAGCCATCCATTTGCAAAAAGGATGAAGAATGGGCCAAAGGGTAGGTCTCTTTAATATTAGCGGTGTCGGTACTTAGCATCACATAATCTCCCGGAAACAGCACATAAGGGCTAGAGGCTATTGGTTCGAAATCATCAATCGTATCCGCTCCCATGGCAGCCAGCTGCCAGCCGTCCAGGTTAATAAACCGATCAGAATTGTTGTAGATCTCAATAAAGTCTGAGCCTGATTCAACTGGATCCGACAGAATTTCGTTGATGATAAGGTCTCCTGGAAGGCCCTGTTCAGGCAAGGCAAAAACAGCGGTGTTATCTGCCCCCAGCAAATTGCCTACACAATCAGATGCGCCTGAAACCGTAACGGTATAGACTACATTCAGCTGCAGCTCTGCGGCAAGGACAAGCTTGATCGTTTTGGAGCTCATCACCGTATCTGAGAGAATGCCGATACCATTGTTAATAGCATAAGATGCAGTAGCAAGGCTCATGCTATCGATAGGCTCATTGAAAGAGAGCAGCACATTAAGAGAATCAATGGCATCTGCCCTGCTTAATACGGGAGCCTGGTTGTCGGGATTGGACCCTGCAACAGAATTCACCTTTCCCGGTGTGCCACCATTTGCATTGACGCATGCTGCCCAATTACTGGATTCAGCACATGGGTTATCAGGGTCTATCATTTCCAGCGACCAGCCCCCATATTCTTTAAAAGCATTGTTATACCAGGTATCTGAATAGCTAACCGAATGCATCAAAAGTCCCGTGCCGCTTCTCAAGCTCAGGTCATCCCCTGAATTATTTAACGACGGCAAGGAAGACACTCCCATTACAGCCCCAAAAGACTTAAATGCATTTGTGTCTGCATTGGCACAGAGAATCAAATATCCCCCTGGAGCCATGAACCCTGCAGGCAAGGATGCGCTGGAGGTGGCATCTGAAAAGGTATATCCCGCTAAATCGATCACCTTATTGCTATTATTATAAAGCTCAATAAATTCTTTTTCCGGCAGGCCTACAGCTGGAGAAGGGTCGGCAAAAATTTCGTTTATCAAGATATCAAATACCTCACCTATATCAGCCAGGAAATAAGAAAACGTTTCAGATGCTGGAGCTGCCATAATATTTCCCAAATTATCAGCGATATTGCTTACGGTAAGGGTGTTAAGAACCCCATTGCCGAAAGCTGTTGCAAACTCCAGGTGCACTACCGACGAATCTGTCATGTCTCTTGTAGCACTTGCAGGACTGCCCAGGCCATTGTCTGCAGAATAGTTGGCCAGAATTTCTGCCGTAGCCTTTGAAACAACCTCGTTATAGAAGACATCCAGGGTGGTGTCAGAAGTTGCTGACACGGAAGACACTACTGGCGGGAAAGTATCAAGCGGTATTGGGCCTATATAAAAATTGTCAAAATAAAAATTAGTTGCGTAGGATTTAGTGTAGTTGGCCTGAACACCTAAATAGTCCATGCTTGTATGAACAGAGTTGTTTCCTGTTGCTTCAACAACATAATTTGTTCCGCCAGTATAATCAGCTGCCAATTCCCAATTTCCTAATTGATCTCTTCTTACTCTCACGTGGGCCTCCCAGCTACTGGAAATTGCTCCATCCGTAGCTCTGCATATTGAACTTGAACTTGTACCGCTTTGTTCAAATAATTCAATGGCATCATTGCTAAGATTCTCTCCAAATCGCAAATAATAACCATTTAAACTTCCAGTTAAGTCCTGCTGATCAGAAGCTAAATAAACTTTTGCATAGTTGTTGTTAGAAGGAGAAAAAGATTCCTTAATATAAAAATGCCATTCTATACTGTCTAAGCTACCTAAAATGTATTGGGTTCTAAGCTGAGACGTGCCAGCAGCAGTATCATTTAATTGTAACTGGTTTGATGAATTGATGATATAATTTGCGTCATCACCTTCCCATAAATAAATGTTAGTAAAATCCCCATCAGAAAAATCATCTGTAAACTGAGAAAAACCCAGGATTGGCAGCAAGGCCAATATAAAACAAAACCAATGCGCTCTTATTATCATCGTTCACAAAAATGTTCGTAAATATAGTATTTTTGAATC
>DTRK01000293.1 GCA_012965955.1 Flavobacteriales bacterium | reverse complement strand
CGTCTTTTGCTTTTTCTTCCGCCTTAGTCTCGTCTTTCGCTTCTTCCTCAGCCGGAGCTTCGTCTTTAGCTTTTTCTTCCGCCTTAGTCGCGTCTTTCGCTTCTTCCTCAGCCGGTGCTTCGTCTTTAGCTTTTTCTTCCGACTTAGTCTCGTCTTTCGTTTCTTCCTCAGCCGGTGCTTCGTCCTTAGCTTTTTCTTCTGCCTTAGTCTCGTCTTTCGCTTCCTCCTCAGCTGTAGCTTCGTCCTTAGCTTTTTCTTCCGCCTTAGTCTCGTCTTTCACTTCTTCCTCAGCCGTAGCTTCGTCTTTCGCTTCCTCTTCAGCCGGAGCCTCGTCTTTCGCTTCCTCTTCAGCCGTAGCCTCGTCTTTTGCTTCTTCTTCAGCCGTAGCTTCTTCTTCAGCAGGCTTTGCTGCTTCCGCTTCAGCACGTTTGGCATCTTCAGCCAATTCCGATTGCTTGGTAGCAACAACTTTAGCCTTAGTTTCTTGCGCTTCCTTCTCGGCTGCAAATGCACTTTTAACCCTCGAATCTTTGTCTTTTTCGAGCTTGGTCTTCTTTGCTTCAATCTTTTTATCCTGCTCCGCCATCCATGCTTTGTGCTTTTTCTCAGCATCAGCTTCAGAAAGGGCTCCCTTAGCAACCCCCTCAGCAAGATGCTTCTTCAACAGTAGTCCTTTATAGGATAGAATCGCCCTGGTTGTCTCGGTAGGTTGAGCACCTTTATGTAACCATTCCAAAGCCTTTTCTTCGTCAATCTCTATAACAGCCGGATTGATGTTGGGGTTATAGCTCCCAATTTTTTCAATGTACTTACCATCCCTTGGCGAACGTGCATCCGCTATGATGATATGGTAATAAGGCTTCTTCTTCTTTCCTTTCCTTGCTAATCTAATCTTTACTGCCATGTTTGGGTTTTTTAGACATAAGCCTAATTTATGATGCTTACTCTCTGTTTGTTATCCTGTAAAAAGGGGTGCAAAAATGCGACTTTAATTCCAATATTAAAAGAAGTCTCTGAAAAATGTTTTATGATCCGCAGATTGTGAATAAAATGTTAGCATATTTATGAAATACATAAGCGGGGTTTGCTAACTTTATTGACCTCGAAATCATTCAACGGTATTTTTGTAAGCACCTTAAGGTCAGCCAGATAGACAGATGGAGTTTTCTCACTTACACGTACATACACAATATTCTTTGCTCGATGGGGCAGCGGGTATCAAACCGCTAATATCCAAAGCTAAGCAATATGGGATGGGTGCGCTGGCAATTACGGATCACGGAAATATGTACGGTGTACCTGAGTTCGTCAATGAGGCCAATAAGAACGATATCAAGCCTTTGATAGGCTGTGAGTTCTATGTTGCCAATGGCAGTATGCACGAGCGGTCCAAAAAAGTGCATGTAGACAATGCTGAAAAGTTGATGTTTCATCAGGTATTGCTCGCTAAAAATGAAATTGGCTACCGCAACATGTCTAAGCTCAGCTCTTGCGGATTTATTGATGGTTTTTATTATAAGCCCAGGATTGACAAAGAGCTAATTAGGGAGCACAGCGAGGGATTGATTGCTACCACTTGCTGTTTGGCGAGTGAAGTTAATCAGGCAATTCTCAATCGTGGAGAGGATGAAGCGGAGAAACTGTTCCAGGAATGGCTAAACATATTTGGTGACGACTATTACATAGAATTGCAGAGGCACGGAATTGCAGACCAGGACAAATGCAATGAAATTCTGGTAAAGTGGTCGAAAAAGTACAACGTCAAGATGATCGCAACCAACGACGTACACTATATAGATGCCAAAGACTCTGAAGCCCAGGATATCTTACTCTGCCTGCAAACAGGAAAGGACTACGATGATCCAAATAGAATGCGTTTTCACGGCGATCAGTTCTTTTTGAAGACGCAAGATGAAATGAAGGAGCTCTTTAAGGACCTTCCCGAAGCGATTGACAATACCGGGGAAATAGTGAGTAAGATTGAGACACCTGATCTGCATAGAGACATATTACTGCCCATATTTGATCTGCCGGAAGGCTTTAAATCTGAGGACGAGTATCTCAGGAAGTTGACTTATGACGGGGCCAGGAGCAGGTACCCTAAGCTGCCACAGAAAGTAAAGGAACGTATCGATCATGAGCTGAAGATTATTGAGGACATGGGCTTCGCGGGGTACTTTCTGATTGTCCAGGACTTTGTACTTGCTGCAAAGGAATTAGGTGTGGCGGTAGGGCCTGGAAGAGGTTCAGCTGCTGGTTCAGTGGTGGCCTATTGCACTTTAATTACCAATATAGACCCGATAAAGTACGACCTTCTTTTTGAGCGTTTTCTGAACCCGGAAAGAGTGTCTATGCCTGATATTGATATTGACTTCGACGACGATGGGCGGGCGAAGGTAATTGACTGGGTGGCAGATAAATATGGAAAAAATAGAGTGGCCCAGATTATCACTTTTGGCACAATGGCAGCAAAATCATCCATCCGGGATGTAGCGCGTGTACTCAAGTTGCCATTACCTGAGGCCGATCGATTGGCTAAGCTGGTGCCGGATGGGCCTGGAGTAAGCCTAAAACAAGCCTTAGAGGATGTAAAAGAGCTGGCGGAAGCTAAGCACGGGAAAGACCCGCTTGCCATAAGGACATTGAATTTTGCGGAAACGCTGGAAGGTAGCGCCAGGCACACTGGTATTCATGCCGCTGGTGTAATCATTGGACGTGAGGACCTGAGGGAATTGTTGCCACTGAGTACCGCCAAGAACTCTGATCTGCTGGTAACGCAGTACGCGGATAAGTACACCGAGCAGGTAGGTATGCTGAAGATGGATTTCCTGGGTTTGAAAACGCTCTCAATAATATCAGACGCAATTGAGCTCATCAAGAAACGGCATGATGTAGACATTGATATTGACGAGATCCCTATGGACGATGCCAAGACCTATGAGCTGTATCAGAATGGGGATACGATAGGCACCTTCCAGTTTGAATCAGAAGGTATGCGCGTCTACCTAAAGGAGCTCAAGCCCACTAATATGGAGGACCTCATAGCTATGAATGCGCTGTACAGGCCAGGGCCCATGAAGTTCATTCCGCAATTCATCAAACGAAAGCATGGAAAGGAGGAACCGGAGTATCCACATGAACTATTGGAGGGCATTCTGAAAAACACCTATGGGATCATGGTGTACCAGGAGCAGATAATGCAGGCAGCCCAAATACTTGGTGATTACAGTCTGGGAGAGGCAGATATCCTGAGGAGGATAATGGGAAAGAAAAAGCCGGAGCTGCTGCCACCAGAAGAAAAGAAATTCGTGGAACGGGCAGTCGCAAAGGGCATTGACAAGGATTTGGCCACAGAGATATTTGCCACCATGGGATATTTTGCCGGGTATGGATTTAATCGATCCCATTCTGCGGCGTACTCGGTGGTGGCGTATCAAACTGCTTACCTGAAGGCAAACTACCCAGCTGAGTATATGGCGGCAGTATTACAACGCAACAAGAATGACATTAAGAAGATCACCTACTTCATGGATGAGTGCAAACGGCAAAAAATCAAGGTGTTCGGGCCTGATGTCAATGAATCACAATACAAGTTCGGTGTCAATACCAATGGAGAGATTAGGTTTGGACTGGGTGCGGTGAAAGGGGTAGGCGAAGCGGCAGCAAATGCGATCGTTGTGGAAAGGGAAGAAAATGGTGACTTCAAAACAATATTTGACCTGGCCAAACGCATTGATCTAAGGGCCGCTAATAAGAAATGTCTGGAGAGTTTGGCGGTATCCGGAGCTTTCGACTGTTTTGAAGGCGTGTTTCGCTCTCAATATTTCTACCAGGAGAATGAAGATGATTCGACCTTCCTTGACAAAGCGCTTAAGTTCGGAAGCAAATTTCAAAATGCTAAGGACTCCGATCAAATATCTATGTTCAGCATGGATCCTTTGGATGTGAAGGATCCTGAAATACCCAAATGTGAACCCTGGACACAACTGGAGATGCTGTCCAAGGAGAAGGAGATAACCGGCATGTATTTATCCGGCCATCCATTGGATCATTTCAAAGTCGAGGTACAGCATTTTTGCAATACACGCCTTGAAGATATCAATGCCGACCTCGTAGCTTTTAAAAACCGCGATGTGAAAATAGCGGGAGTTGTCACTGAAGCCCAGCACCGAACCACCAAATCCGGGAATCCATTTGGCATATTTACTATTGAGGATTTTACAGGCACTTTTAGGATTCCTCTTTTTGCGGAGGATTATCTTAAAATGAGACATTTTTTGCAGCCCAAGGAATTCCTTTTCATTACCGGTAAAGTTGAACTCCGATGGAAGTCTGAAGACAACTATCAATTCAAAGTGTACAGTATTGAGCTTCTCTCTGAGGTGAGGGCAAAGCTGGGGAAAAGTATTACGATGCAGCTTAACCTGGATGATGTGTCAGACACGTTTATTGAGGAGATCATGAACCTGATCAACTCTAATATTGGGCAGTGCATGCTGAATTTTCAGGTAGGAGATAAAGAAGAAAACAACTTTGTGGAAATGCACTCTACTGAGCTCAAGGTTGATATCAATGATAATTTTCTTGAATCCCTGGCAGAACTCCCTGGGGTAGAATACAAACTCAATTAGGATTATCCCTAAAGATTCCGGTATTTGGCAAAATGTCATAAAGTTTACAATGGCAAGTGATTTGAGTGCGTATATTTGCACACAATTAGTATTCATTTAATATTTAGAGAGATGACAGTAGAATTCACAGATGCCAATTTTGAGGAGCTTGCCCTAAAAACGGATAAACCAGTATTGGTAGATTTTTGGGCAGAGTGGTGTGGGCCTTGTAGAACGGTTGGGCCGTTGGTCGTAGAATTATCCGAAGAGTATGCGGATAGAGCGGTGATAGGCAAAGTGGATGTGGACAGCAATCCTGAGATCTCGTCTAAATATGGAATACGAAGCATCCCAACCTTGTTGTTTTTCAAGAACGGCGAAGTTGTAGATAAGCAAGTTGGCGCAGTTGCAAAGAATATCCTGGCAGAAAAGCTGGACGCGCAGTTGTAAATTGCAGTTGCAGACAATTCCCCGCAGTATTACCCGTTAGTTTTATACTTGAATTCCTGATCATACGAATTCATACACCTGTCTGCATCACTTTCGCAAAAGCTTCAGTGTGCAAGGCCGTTGTGCGGGTTCGTATCCGTATATTTGTGCAATGCCAATAAATCAACGTGAAATACAGCAGATAGGGAGCCTGGAACTAATTGCCCGTCAGGTAGTAGAGGGCTTTATTACCGGCCTGCACAAAAGCCCCTTTCATGGGTTTTCCGTAGAGTTTGCTGAGCACCGCTTGTACAACACGGGGGAGTCTACCAAACATATAGATTGGAAGTTATTCGCCAGAAGTGGTAAGTTATTCGTTAAACGGTACGAAGAGGAAACCAATTTGCGGTGCCAGATCGTCATTGACAGCTCGTCGTCAATGTATTATCCAGAGGTTGATGTGGACGAGACAGGGGTCTTTAATAAGATCAAGTTTTCCGTGTACGCCGCTGCGGCCATTATGATACTTCTTCGCAAACAGCGCGATGCGGTGGGACTGAGCGTTTTTTCTGAGGGGCTCGAAACCCAGATACCTTCAAAATCTAGTGTGGTACACGGAAAGTTAATTATGCGTGAGCTGGACAAGCTCCTGATTGACCCAGAGAAAGCTAAGATGACCGGGACAACAGCAGCGCTTCATCAGATCGCAGAGAGTATTCACAAGAGATCACTTGTTATCATATTCAGCGATATGATGGACAATTCTGAACAGCAGGAAGGCCTGTTCTCAGCGTTGCAGCATTTGCGTCACAACAAGCATGAGATCATTTTATTTCACGTGGTTGACAAGGCGCGTGAGCTGGATTTTGAGTTTGAGAACCGGCCGTACCGCTTTGTGGATACAGAAACGGGAGAGGAGATCAAGGCACATCCAAACGATATTAAGAAGAGCTATGTTGAGGCCATCCAGACATATAAAAAAGAGCTGAAACTGCGTTGTGGCCAGTTCAAGATAGATTACGTGGAGGCCGATGTGAATGATGGGTTCACCCCTGTGCTGCTTCCATACCTGATGAAGCGGACGCGCTTGATGTAGGAGCGTTTCGCCGGTTTGCTGCATTACACGCTTCAGGCATCGATCTAATCCAGAAACGCTTTCTTAAAAGCATTTGCCAGAATATTGATCGCTTCTTTACCTTGCTTCCTGGAGATATTCGCCGGTGGCCCGAACGGGGTGTTGTTTACATCCACAATATAGATCCTCTTATTATCGAGGTCCCTGAGGATATCCAGCTCTCCATATTCCAGTTTCATCTTACCCGCAAAGTCAAGTACCTGTTCTTGTTCGGCATCGCTGAGATGCGCTCCAAGTTCTGCGAGCTCCGTACGTGTTGTGGTATTTTGGAAGCGCTCAGTTACCTTCCGGTGTTTGAGGTATAGCAAGGGAATTCCCGAATTGATAATCGGTACGCGCATGTCCAGCACTTCTTCCTCATTCACCTGGTTGTTAATGAGTTTTTGGTAAACGAAGCCGTCCTCCTTATCAGCCACAGGGAATTCAATTAGCTGTCCGTCGTGTTTTGCATTTATGTTGCTCTTTTTTACCCCTTTCCCCGTATAGGTTAAGGGGTCGATTACTGTATTATATCCGT
>DTRK01000292.1 GCA_012965955.1 Flavobacteriales bacterium | reverse complement strand
ATATGGTGCAAAATTAATAAAATGCTGGTTACCTAAACCTACTGTTTTAAATAGGAAGTGAGGCACGTAGGTGTGGTTTTGGTTTCAAACTCTACCACTCCTTCAGTTTGTTCCTCAGCAGGGGATTGAACTGTTGCATCTTGCGATGGATCAGGATCTATAAACCCTGCCCAATCAGCATTTTCTGGGTGAGTAACTGGATTGTTGTCAACGGTATTGAGTTCAAGCCATAAGATCCCTTTATAAATCAGATCAAGTATAAATGGGTTGTGTCTAACCTCATCATATACAGGCCTATTTCTTGCGATATGGAGCAAGTTGGTATAGATTTCCTTGGAGATCTTATATTCAGTAAAAAATGGGTTGTTTTCAGCAAACAAGAAATAGAGTTTCTTCCCATCCATAAGATTACTTTCCCTTCTAACCTGAATATCCTTTGCGACCTGCAATCTGATCTGATTCCCATCATTTTCATCCAAAAGTTCTTTTTGTTTGAAAAAGTCAAGCACCTGATGGTGTATTGGAATAGATGGATTGCTGATGGTTTTGGTATAATAGAAGGGTGTTTCTGAATTTTGGATGAGGATATAGCCAAAGTTGACTGCCTTCAACTTTCCTTTTTGAAAATTATTGACCCATTTAATCAACTCATCACTGTACTCTTGATATGATTGATTAAAGGGATAGTGGCAATGTGGAACTGCAAATAAAATCTCATCCCTGTCAGCCGTTTTCAGCACCAGGGTTTTTGCAGGGCCACTGCCCCACCATTTTGACAACTTCTCCTGATAGTTATCCACATCTACCAGGTCTGCAACTATAGCCAACCTGCCATTTTCTGTCAGGTAATGACTGGCCTTATTGACTATACGGCTCAAAATGGACTCACCTTTGGTTCCACCATCCCTGAATTTCATCTGATCTTCAGGACTGGGAACAAACGGAGGATTGGCCAGGATGGTGTCAAACCTATGCTTACCGAGGCCTTCAAAGAGGTCACCTTGCTGAATACTGATCTCCCCGACCCCATTAAGTTGGGCGTTAAAACGGGCAAACCTAATGGCTCTAGGATTGATGTCAACAGCAGTTATCTTCCTTGAATACTGTGAAGCGATGATGGATTGAACACCTGAGCCAGTACAGAGGTCAAGCGTGTGATTAGAAATTACCTGGGGGGCTGTATTGATAAGCCCAAAACTATCGCTTCCAATATACATAACCGGATCTTCATCCATTTTGTCCTCTTCAAAGAAAAGGAACCTGTGATCCGTGGCGATGTAATGCCCTTCCACACAGAACAGGTCGATGGAAGAGGCAATGTTATTCTGTCTATTGTACAATACACCTAACTCCTGAAGCATTGTCAAGCATTCTTCACCCAATATGGATCGGGCCTGCTTCAAAGTAATGGAGCTCCTTACCATGAATAATTTGATCAGGGAATCCAGCGGTTTTACTCCCAGTTTTATGAAACTATAATAAGGCAGATAGGTGGGCTCAATGCTTTGCAGGTCAGAGATGCCTAGTTTTTCGCAGATGGCCTTGGCATTGTACCCTTCCTTTTTCAGTATAGCATAGAATCTACCCAAAGCCCCATACAGGTGAAAGGAGGCATCCTGAAACGGTTCAAGGGTTTGATTTGCCCTGCCCGCTATCTTGCTATCCTTTTCAGTTTCCTCCAAGTTCCCGTGCTTAGCTCTTAATCCGAGATCTTTCAATAGGCCATTGGCCCATTGCATCTTAGCCTGTAGATCCCTATAGGACATCTTTAGTTCTGTTCTGAGTGATACTATCTCCTCTGCCTCTCCATTGAAACACAAAGAGATGATCCTGATCTCATCATAATCAAAACTACTTGCAGGAAATTTATCGCTGGCAGACTTGATGATGGATTTCCCCAAGGGATTGAGAAATACCAGCACATCCTCGCTTAATGCTGATCTAAAGTTCTTTCCCAATGGAAAGTTATTTGTCAATACTGCTGTTTCCTTGAACCTCGCTCCAAAGGCAGACAATCTTTTCAACTCTTCCATGCTCCATGGCTGTCCTTGATACTGTTTCATAAAAAGGGCTCCATCCAACTGGTGCATGAGTTGACTCACATCAGGCGCGCCGAGCGGCAACCCAGTGGGTGCGATGGGTGCTGGAAGATCTTTTAGGTGCTGCTGGTAGTCCTTTGGGTTCTTTTTAGATTTTTTGATCCAATAATTATCAATACTTAAATAGTCTATGTCAGTCGACAAAAAGGTCTGAATAGCATCTGACGGGGTTTCCACAATGGGCTCTCCCGCCACATTAAAACTGGTATTCAATAAAACAGCCGGGCCTTCTCGCTGGTCCATCAAAGCATAGGCAAGCTGGTAAAAAAATGGGTTGTCTTGTTCAGTTACAGTCTGCACCCGGCCAGTACCATCGTTATGGGTAACCGCGGGAATGATCTTCCGATATTTTTTCTTGATATCAGCGACCAAAAGCATGAATGGCGAATGGGACTTCAGTTCAAATATCTCTTCTGTAATCTCTTCCGGCACCACCGGGGCAAATGGACGGAAACTCTCCCTAAACTTCACCCGTGCATTTAAAATGTCGTCCATTCTGTTCAAGACAGGATCAACCATTATGGACCGGTTGCCCAATGCCCTGGGCCCATATTCTGCCCCACCCTCAAACCGTGCCACAATGTGCCCTTTTGCCATCTCGCCAGCACACCGCATAAGCATCTCCTTTTCTGAAAGACATTCATAAGATAACTCGCTTCCAACTTCACCAAGGGCTTTGGTTATTTCTGATTCGGAGTAGGATTTTCCTAAGCTGGCAGATCTAAGCATAGGCCTGCAGTTTCCTCTTTCCAACTTGTCATATGCCCATAGGGCATTTCCTGCAGCTATCCCCGAATCACCTGCTGCTGGAAAAATAAAGATGTCGTCCAACTCCAATTCCTGCAAGAGCTTGTAATTGGCAACGGAATTCAGTGCAACCCCACCTGCAAGGCACAATTTATTAATACCGGTTTCTTCTACCGCCAACTTTACTATATGCACCAAAGCCTTTTCCAGTTCATCTTGTACCTTACAGGCAAGATCAACGAGATAAGGCCTCAGATAGGCTTTCCCTTCTCCATTGTCATACAACTTAGTCAGGGCTTCCACTTCCAGAAACAGGTCGTATGCGGGTATGTGTATATGGTAATCCCCCTTTCTTGTGATAAGCCACTTGTTCCAGTTTTTTTGCGGTTTCCCATATGAGGCCAACCCCATTAGTTTACCGGCTTCAGGAACCTGAAGGTTTTCGGATATACTTGTAGCAAACCCAAGTTTATGAGCGATGTATTCATAAATGAAGCCGAGGGTAGATAGTTGTGCCAGGTGGCTGACTGCTTTTTCAGAATGGATTAACCGGATTGCTGTGGCTTCTGCTTCATAGACACTATAAGATTCCGTTCGGTTACTGTGGGTGGATCCCGAGGCGTCGACGGCCAGGATGACCGCTTCATCCATTCCGGAAGGCCAATACGCTGAATAGGCATGAGACAGGTGGTGGCTGGGTATTGTTTGCACCATATCTGCCAATGGACTGGGGAGGCTGTTCTTTAAAATAGCAGGTGCGTGGTCTATCCCGGGCATATTAGCGGTAATGGACTCCAACTCCATTATATCGATACCAACCTCTTCCAGGCAATAATTAATGGCTTCCCAGGGCAACTGCATCTTGCTGTCGTCACCAATAGATTGGTGGAGGTACCCGATGCTGTGCTTGCATCTGTCAAGCCGCTCCTGTTGAATGGCGACCTTGATCTCCCCATCTTGCACAATAGCTGCCGAGCGGTCGTGTCCGAGGTTGATGCCTAAATGATATTTGTTCATTCTTCCCAAGAAATAGATCTATATAATCACCTGGATACAAGATACTTGAAACAACTACAAATTTACTAAAATGAAACGGGCAAAGCCTTCAAATTCTCCTAATTCAAGGGATTCTGTATCTTTGTATTTGTACCGTTTGTTCTTTAAATACCTCTTGTAATTGTTTTCCGGGGCTGACCGGAATTGACAGTAAGCTAATTGATATGCTTGCATGCCGAGATTTGGGAGCAATCTTGTAAATAAACTCTCATTGCTTTAAACGGCGAGACCAACTATAGGATGGCTGCATAACTCTAGGAGTTAAGCAACATCTACTTCATGAGTCAGTTTTCTTAACACTAGCTCTATTGAAGTATCGGTAAGTTAAGATAGTGATCTGTGATATCTCTAAGCAGGCACGAAACACCAGGGAATAAGCTTTGAGTAGGGCGTTCGCATCCGGCTCATTGTCGAAAATCAATTGCGATCAAAGCATGTAGACGGTATCTCGATACCTTATCTGGACGAGGGTTCGACTCCCTCCAGCTCCACTTGATGATCAAATCCCTGCACCGAAGGTGCGGGGATTTTTTATTTGGGCGCGCGCCAAGCTCGCTTGGTAAAGCGGATAAATAAAAAATCACAAGGCGAGTGAAACGAGCAGGGATTTGATCCACTGCACGGGTCCGGAGGGATCACCGCAGGTACTCCCTCCAGCTCCACCTACTGACCAAACCTCGCAACTGAAGTTGCGAGGTTTTTTATTTCCAACGAGCCGAGCTTGCTTGAGCGAATGGAGAAATAAAAAAGAATACATGAGCGGAGCGAATGAGCTTTGATCCACTGCACAGGAAGCAGGGATCACCACAGGTACTCACTCCAGCTCCACTTATTAACATGTTGGTGATCTGTATGTTACATTCATAATTTTAACTTTAAAGGACCAAGTATGACAGCTGACCTGAAGTTGGGGCCTGCTTCTATGATTGCCAAGAAACTTTTGCATTCTATGCATATATCCCCTTGGATTAGGGTATTTTGATAATAGTTGCGCCATTAATATCCACCTCCGTCAGAATTTGTGATTTCTACTTATTTTCTGTACACCATCTGGGATATCCGTTTTCATTCCTCATACATTTGGGCTAGGTTTGATGCGAATAAATAGTTAATCACAATCTGCCAAAAATGCAGGCGCTAGACCATCTTTCGGTAGGAAATATCTATCTTTCTTAAAATTCAAATCCTAATGCTATGAGTATTACAAAACATAAAATCAACCGAGCCGCTGAAGAGTTTAACAGAGCAGAGGTCATTACCAGGCTTGAGCAGTCATCATTTAAGCAAGCAGATGCGTCTGATTACGTGCCGTATGGAGAACCTTACTCGAAGAAAGGCCAGGACAGCAGAGTAGACTTCCTTGAACAAAAACTAAATGCATCAATTGACTATCTAAAAGGGGCAAAGTCATTCGATGATCACGCCCAGCTGCAAGGAAATATTGAGAACTATATGGGCATGACACAAATACCTACTGGGGTAGCTGGACCCGTACATATCAACGGATCAGCAGCAACTGGGGACTTTTATATCCCGCTTGCAACCACGGAGGGTGCTTTGGTTGCTTCTTACGGAAGAGGAATGAAGGCCTGCCGAGTCAGTGGGAGTATTACATCGGTTTGCCTTCTGGAAGGGGTTCAACGTAGTCCCTACTTCAAGTTCAAGACTATGCCAGAAATGGGAAAGTTTGTATTGTGGGTGCTAGAGGAATTGGAAACTCTACAAGAAATAACAGAAAAGAGCAGCAACTATGCTCAACTCAATGACCTCACGGTAAACATAGAAGGGAACAGTGCTATCTTAACCTTTGAGTTTACAACTGGCGATGCCGCAGGTCAAAATATGGTCACCATATGCACCTCGGCAATCTGTCAGTACATCCTGGAGAATTCGCCAGTGGCACCAGCATATTGGTTCATAGAAAGTAATTATTCAGGGGATAAAAAGGCAACGGCTCTTTCATTCACCAATGTGCGTGGTAAAAAAGTAAGTTCCGAGATCGTACTCCCTCGCGAGGTGGTGGAGAAAGTCCTAAAATCAACTCCTGAAAGAATGGTGGACTACTGGAGGGCATCAACACTGGGAGTTATACAAAGTGGTGCAATTGGAGCTCAGGGGCACGTTGCAAACGGTCTCACCGCATTGTTTTTAGCATGCGGACAGGATGCCGCGTGTATCGCTGAAGTTTCTATAGGAGTTACACGGATGGAAGTAACGGAGAATAAGGATCTATATACTTCGGTAACACTGCCCAGTCTCATAGTCGGAACCGTCGGAGGAGGAACTCACCTGCCAACCCAAAGCGAATGCCTGAATTTATTAGGTTGTCTTGGGGTGGGAAAAGCCAAGAAATTCGCTGAAATATGTGGTGCGGTAGCTCTTGCAGGAGAACTCTCAATTGCCGCAGCTATGTCGGCAGGTCATTTTGCCCAGGCACATCAAAAATTAGGTAGAAAATCGAAATCATGACATCCGAAAACGAGGCCTCTTTCCTGAAGAGGTTCTACATATATCAAAATGAGCGTTTTCCTATACTGGCCCACGGGTTTATTATAGCGGTCTTTACTTTTTCGGCGGTATCTTACTCGAGGATATGCAGGGGCGTAGAAGGCTTTATCCCTTGGCAATCCTATCTGATTGGAATTTTTGCAACGATCACCTTGTTCTTATTAGTGAGGATCTTCGATGAGTTCAAAGACCGGGAAGATGATGCCAAATACCGCAAGTACCTTCCAGTTCCACGAGGATTAATTTCTTTAAAGGAGCTTCGGGTGGTTGGAATTGTTGTGGCAGCTATTCAGATCTCCGTG
>DTRK01000291.1:6493-6747 GCA_012965955.1 Flavobacteriales bacterium | reverse complement strand
ACAATGCTGTTTGGCAGCTATTTTGGAGATTGGGACAGCAGTAACAATTTGCTACGCGCATCATTAGGCAGCGGTAAAACCCTTGCAGCATCCTGGGCGGGAAGGCCCAATTTTCATTACCACCATATGGCAATGGGCGAAAATTTGGGATATACCACGCTGCTGAGCCAGGATAAGAATTCAGATTATCTATCATTGGACTATGGGGGGGGGGGTTGTGACATGGGAAGGAATTCATGTCGCTCAGATGGGCG
>DTRK01000291.1:0-6483 GCA_012965955.1 Flavobacteriales bacterium | reverse complement strand
AATCCCTCGTTAAGAATGTACTATCTACAGCCACCGTCGAACCTGGCAACAACCGTTAATTTAAATGAAATCGATCTGGATTGGACAGCTTCTGCTGACACCGCAATTGCTGGCTACAATATGTATAGAAAGCTATTGCCTAATGGATTGTGGAGCAAAGTGAACACGGCAACAGTTATGGGCACCACCTTTATTGATACTGCTTTATCCTCTTCTGGCGATTATGAATACATGGTTAAAACGGTAGAATTGAAGGTAAATGCCAGCGGCAGTTTTTACAATGAGAGCCTGGGTATCACTGACAATACAACCTTCGTATATTCCGTACCGGGGATAGACGGGCTGTCACTTAAACTGCAAATAGCAGTGTTTCCCAATCCCACACCTGGAAGTATCACCATCTCATCAAATACCATAATGGAACAGGTGATCCTGAGAGACCTCTTGGGCAGGACGGTGTTACAACAAACACTCAATGTGAGGGAAGTGAGCATGGATCTATCTTATTTCAAAAGAGGCATTTATACAGCTTCCATTTATTTTGAGGATGGCAGAATAAGAACAGAGAAGATAATTCTGAGGTAAAAGGTGCAATTAAATACGAATTATTTATGATGAAGAAGACTGGATTACTTAGTGTAGGAATGATTGCGTTGATCCTTAGCGCTATGGGGCAAAGTACCTCCAGGTACAACGATAACTGGTACTTCACCAATAATAATGCACTAAAATTTACTTCGGGTTCGCCCGTTGAAGTGACAGGATGCCCGTTGAATGATGCCAGTTACGGTGGAGGAACTTTAGAGGCGAACTCCGCGATCAGCGATGGCAATGGCGATCTGTTGTTCTACACAGATGGCATCTCAGTTTTTGATAGTACTAATTCCACAATGCCCAACGGTGCAGTCAGCCTAAATGGTAATTACAGTGCAACCAGTGGTTGTGTCATAGCACATGTCCCAGGTTCATGCAATGAATATTATATTTTTCATCTTCGCAATATAACGGGTACTATTAACGACTTGTACTATAGTCGCGTGGATATGAGCCTACCTGGAAATGGAACTATACCTTCTCCATTGGGTGACGTAGTCACGGGGCAAACCAATATGCTAATTACTACGGATACCTTGGCCGAAAAAATGCTTGCCATTCAGAAGGGAATTACGGAAGACTATTGGATAGTTGTTCGAAGTGCACTTAGAGCTGAGTTTTACGCTTTTGAGATAACTAGCGCGGGAGTGAACACAACACCAGTGGTATCAACCTTTTCCTCTTATCTCTACCCCTACGGATCTACTCCGACTCCTATTGGAGGTTGGCTTGCCGTCTCACCTCAAAATGATGCAATTGCTGAAGCGAATGTATTTGCTAACTCATACTTATATGATTTTGATAATAGTACAGGTAGCGTTAGTAATCAGGATACCCTGGCAATTAGCACATTTCCTATAAGCCCCTACGAATTTACCTATGGGGTTGAGTTTTCACCTAATGGGGACTATATCTATATGGGAGCCAAAATTAGTACTGCCTCAGATATTCAAGTATTACGATTCGATCGCACAGCGGGATTTGGAAATGTGAAAGGTACTAGACTACAGACTTATATAACTCCTGTAATTTCTTCAAACGAGATAGTCCTGAGCATGCACCTTCAAAAGGATGGAATCATTTATTTTAATACGTCTGATCAAACTTCGATGAGCAGAATTACGGATCCTAATAACTGGGCCTCCCCTGGCGTAGACTATGCTTCATTCCCTGTCACTGGCGGAATAGTCTCTTCATGCTTATCCAATGATTTTCATTACTTCCAGGAACCAATTCTTCCTCCAACTTTAACCAGCGCAGACAGCAACATATGCCCTGGTGATTCTACCATGATTGGCTGCTTCGGATGTGATACGATTGAAGGGAACTATTTTTGGGAACCTGCGGCTTTTATTAGTAATCCAAATTCTGCTGCTGCGCAAACGATTCCCTTATTTGTAACTGACACCTTTATTGTTTATGTATTGCGTTGTGGTGACACGGTTACCTCTGACACCGTTATTGTTAATGTAACCGGACTATCTGCCGGACTTGACAGAACCCTCAGCATCTGTCAGGATATGGCACCTATCGACCTGCTTCAATGGATGGGAGGAGATCCTGACAGTCTGGGAGTTTTCAGCCCAGCCCTGGCTTCGGGAACAACAATCTATGACCCGGCAGTTGATGGGGCCGGCGCATTTACCTATACCCATGTTGATGCGTGCGGTCATTCATCAGTTACAACGATTGGACTGGTAAGTTGTAATGTTTGCCCGGGACCCTTAGTTCCAAACCCGAGTTTTGAGGATCAAAGCTACTGTCCTGGTGGTTCTGGCCAAATGGCTGCAGTTGATAGCTGGGACAAACCACCACTGACGGGTTCAAGTGGAACCTCCGACTATTTTAATGAATGTGATTTCACGGTCAACAACCCCAATACGGGTAACGGGTATGTTGGATTTTTCACATATATCAATTTTATTCCGAACGCAAGAGAATATGTTCAGGCTCAGCTTACCTCTCCACTACAAGCTGGGGAATGTTATACTGGGTCCATGTATATAAGTCTTCGTCCAGGATCTGGTTATGCATTGGATAGTGTTGGAATGTTTGTGTCTGTTCTGGCACCGCCATCTGTTAGTGGAAACATGATTGACACCACCCCTCAAATTGCTACTAACGTTGGTAATATGGTCGCAGATTCGAATTGGGTGCAAATCACCGGATCGTTTATAGCTACAGGAGGAGAAGAGTATGTCACCATTGGGGTCTTTGCACCAGAATCGAATCTCACTATTAACTCCACTGGTGGTCCCAGCTTGTCTTCTTTTTACCTGGTTGACGATGTATGCATTACGCTGATCCCTCATGATACCACCACCACAGATTTGGTAGCAGATACCTCCCTTTGTACTAGTACCCTAATTACCATTAAGGCCCCGCTGGGATATGCCTCATATGAATGGCGTGACACGCTAGGAAATACGCTATCAACTACAGACAGCCTTAACATCACTCCTTCAGGTTTTAATCAGGTTATCCTGTATGCACTTGATGAAAGTACATGCCCGCACATGGTGAATATTGATACAATCAACATTACTCTTGGGGTGGGTACCACACCCATTATTTTCACTCCAAATTCCTGGTATTGCTCTACTGATAATATTACAGATTTGAATTCTGATATTGGAGACATATGGTTTAGCGACGCGTCTTTAACCACACAGGTCGGAGTGGATTCTTTTTTCACTCCGCCGGTGATAATTGGAACTTCAACATATTATGTGATCGACACCACTGGTGGTTGTTACAGTTTAGCGGATAGCGTGACCGTCACTTTTGACAGTTGCTCCTATCCTTGTTCCTCAATCCAGAACCAACTGACAAATGGGGATTTTGAAACTTTCTCCTCCTGTCCTACCAATATTAGTCAGATGACAAATGCCACTGGTTGGTTGAACATTCAATCCAACTCTAATGACTATTTCAATCAATGTGATTTTGTTGGCAAAGCCCCTGAGCTACCCGGCTATAACGGTGCAGATCAAAACATGTTTATTAACCCTGAAGGGAATGGTTATGCTGGATTTATTGTTGGGGGAGCCGTACCTGGAAACAGTGAAGGATTTGGACAGGCGGTTCAGCTCAAAAAATGTATCGAGTATACCATTCAGTTCAGGATGGCGCATAGTGGAGCCACTGATAGTATTGAAGGCAATATCTGCATTTACGGAGGCAACTCTGCATCGGCTTCACCTTGTATGTCTGGGTTCACATCATTGGGGTGTGTTCAAGGCGACAGTATTGATGAAAACTGGAGAGTATTTGAATTCACTTTTATACCTCCTGACAACTTCACCCACCTGGTAATTGCCGGCGAGTGCCCCTCTACAACAGGTTTGTCCAACCAATATGTCTATATCGATGATATGTATCTGTGTGAAAAGCCATGCCTCGCTACCTGGATCCAGAATATTTCGATTGTACCAATAGCTGATGATACGTGCGGAATGAACACTGGCTCAATGACTGTCGACTTTACAACCCAATGTTACACTGGATTTAATTTCGAATGGAAACTGGGAGCAGTGGTTATGTCTACAGATTCCATAGCAACTGGATTAGCAGCAGGGTTATATAACCTCGGTATCACTGATAGTAATTGCTCAACATACATGATCGGACCGTCTATAAGTGCATTCAATCCAATTACGTCCATTGTAATTACCCCCTCCTCGGCAAGCATTTGTACTGGTGCCAGCATATCGCTGTTAGCAAGTGGGGCCACCAACTATTCCTGGTCACCTTCCACGGGATTGAGTTGCACATCCTGTCCTAATCCCGTTGCTACCCCTGCATCAACCACCACATACCAGGTAGTTGGTTCTACTGGATCCTGCTCTGATTCTACGACGATTACTATCACCGTGTCATCATCCATAAACACCCTGGATACGGCGCTTATGTGTGCAGGCGATTCCCTGTTTTTGGGAGGAGCATGGCAAACGACAGCTGGCAACTATAAAGATACATTAACAGCGAGTGGTGGATGCGACAGTATAGTAGCTACCAACCTAAGTATAATCCCTCCGAACGGAAGTTCTAATAACACAAATATTTGTCCAGGCGACAGTGCATTCATCCAGGGAGCATGGCAAACTCTTGCGGGGACCTATTTTGATACTGTACCGAACTCAGCTGGTTGTGACAGTGTAATTACTACAAATCTGACCTTATCTTCTCCTATTAGCACGTCCAGCAATAGTGGGATATGTCCCGGTGACAGCATGTTCCTTGCAGGAGCCTGGCAGACGATCGCGGGAAGTTATGTCGACTCTTTTATTGCCAGTGGAGGATGTGATTCCCTACATACCATAATACTGGCAATTGATCCAACTTATTATATGATAGACGCTCCTCTTTCCATCTGTATCGGAAGCAGTATCTCCATATATGGTTTCTTTGAGTCTACCTCTGGAACCTACTATGACTCTTTGACCTCTGTTAATGGCTGTGATTCGATTCATTCTACCGTCTTGACAGTTAATGCAGTCTACAACATTGTTGATGCGCCTATTTCCATTTGTGCAGGTGATAGCTCATCCATTTACGGGATCTTCCAAAGTACCGCAGGAACGTACTATGATTCTTTAACAACTGTAGTCGGATGTGATTCCATACACTCCACGGTTATGACAATTCTCGCCACTAGCAGTAGTTCCAATAATGCAATTATATGTCCAGGTGACAGCTTATTTGTCCAGGGAGCTTACCAAACCATGGCCGGAACGTATTATGATACGCTTACCTCTATACTGGGCTGCGACAGTGTGATTGAAACAACGCTCACAATCGATCCGGTTTACTTCATCTCTTCTTCGGTTTCAATCTGCCAGGGAGATAGTGTTCAATTACCTAATGGCTCTTATGCAACGACTTCAGGATCTTACACGGATTCACTTACAACAGGTGCTGGCTGCGACAGCGTAATCACCTTAACCGTTACGATAGATTCAACTACCTTCACTGCAAATTCTGACACAATCTGCTCAGGGGATACTGTAATAATCGGCAATTCGTTTTACACTGATGCGGGTACCTATTATGATACACTCATGGCAGTAAATGGTTGCGACAGTATTATCCGGACAACATTAACTGTAAATGCCAGCTATGAATTTTGGAATACCGTCCCCATTTGTTCAGGAGATACTGTGATGATCGACAGTGTGTTCTACAGCGGTCCGGGCACCTATTATGACTCATTGCAAACGGCTAAAGGGTGTGACAGCGTGTTTATTTTGGAGATTATCGTTAATGCAACCTATGAAACATGGGATACAATGGCCATTTGTTCAGGTGACAGTATCATGATCGGCGGCGCATTCTACAGTGACGCTGGCACCTATTACGACTCCATGCTAACAGTTGAAGGTTGTGACAGTGTATTTATCATTAATGTAACAGTTGACACCGTATTTGATGCCACAATAACACCGGTAAATGCTATATGCGCAAATACCGGCATTTTGATACTCACTGCTGCTGACGGAGTTGGTACCTGGTCAGGCACTGGAATTACCAATGCAGATACAGGATATTTTGATCCCTCTATTGCTGGCCCCGGGGCCCATGAAATCATCTATGTCATTGGCGGCAGCTGCGGGGATTCAGATACCATCAATATCAGCGTTTATGAAGTACCATCCCTATCAATATTGGGAGTAGCCGAAAGCTGTGATGGAGAAAATGACGGTTCAGTATATCTAGCAGTTACAGGCGGTGCAATGCCATATGCCTATTTATGGGATAATCCAGGATCCAGCACCACAGACACCCTCATGGCTCTGCCACCAGGTACCTACACAGTTGTAGTAACAGACTCCAATTTCCGCTCAACTATTTCACTATCGATGAAGGTTGCCTTTACATAGTAAACAAATA
>DTRK01000290.1:10732-21231 GCA_012965955.1 Flavobacteriales bacterium | reverse complement strand
TGGGTGGAAGATGGGACTCGAACCCACGACCCTCGGCACCACAAGCCGATGCTCTAACCAGCTGAGCTACATCCACCATGTCTGATAAAATCAGGTTGCAAAAGTAGCAAATAAATTAGTTCAAAAACACTATGCTTCCTTCTTGAACGTTCCACTTGCAAGCATACTCAGAAGTATAAAGCCATGACTAGCTTTGTACTACCTTTGCAATGCACATCACTTATGAAGAAAGGACATCACGATATAACACTTAAGGTAGAAGGGATGACCTGTACGCACTGTGCTGCCACCGTCGCGAAATCCATTGAGAGAGCCGGTGGAGCCGATGTCGATGTGAACTTCGCAACAGGTGAGGCCAACTTCATTGTCTTAGATGCAGCTTCAATTGAAGGTATCAAAGAAGAGATTGGCAAGCACGGCTATAAAACTGAAGACTCCCACTATCTCCATAAGGGAGACGATGATTCTCAAGAAGGGATGTCGCGTTTGGAGAAGCGATTCTATTTTACATTGTTCTTTACGATCCCTCTTTTTTCCCACATGTTCCTGCCATCTGTGGAGGTGCTTCAAAATCCAGTCGTACAGCTGATTCTGTGCTTGCCAGTACTGTTTGTCGGCCTGATACACTTCGGAAAGAGTGCCTTCAACGCTTTGAAAAATGGTAATTTCCATATGGATGTCCTCATCTTCACAGGTTTCAACGCTGCATTTGCCTACAGTCTGGCAGGGACCATCATGTATTGGGGAACTGCTGAGGTTCACAATTTTCTCTTTTACGAGACCTGCGCGACAATCATTACCCTGGTATTGATGGGCAACGTGCTTGAACATGTTTCTGTTCGTCAAACAACTTCAGCGATATCTGAGCTCTCCGAGATAAGAGCGAAAAAAGCGAGAAAAGTCGTTGAAGGGAGCGAAGCTGAAACTACCATCGAAATTGACTATGAACAGATAAAAGCAGGGGATGTCCTTCTTGTCAATACCGGAGATAAAATCCCGGTAGACGGCAAGATCATATGGGGTGAAGCAACAGTAGACGAATCCATGATTACCGGGGAGAGCATACCCATAGATAAGATGCTCCAGGAAGAGTTAATTGGCGGAACCATCCTGATCAAAGGGAGTATTAGAATGAAAGCCACTGGCGTAGGCGAAGAAACCATTCTCTCGAAAATTATTGAGTTGGTCAAGAGAGCACAACAGAACAAGCCAGACATTCAGAAGCTGGGCGATAAGGTCAGCGCGATATTTGTTCCTTCTGTATTGTTGATCTCAGCTGCCACCTTCCTCGTTTCGTATTTCGGATTTCACATCCCTTTTGAGAAAGCCATAATGAGCGCTATTGCCGTACTGGTAATTTCTTGCCCTTGCGCCATGGGGCTTGCTACACCCACCGCCGTGATCGCCGGTATCGGCCGGGCAGCTAAGAAAGGAATCCTGATTAAAGGAGGCGGGACACTAGAGGAATTCGCGAAAATACAGACCATCGTATTTGATAAAACAGGCACCCTTACCACTGGGAAATTCAAGATTGAGGCCATTGCCCCAATGGATGGATACCGGAAAGAGGAGATAATGAACCTTCTCTTAAGTTTGGAACAACACTCCTCCCACCCTATCGCACGTTCGATCTTTGAGGAGTTGAAAAACGTTGCCACCACGATCCCACTGACTGAGGCCACAGAGGAAAAGGGGGTTGGAATAATTGGAAAACTCGAAAGTGGAGATGAAGTTCGCCTGGGGTCGGCCAATATTCTCCGCGGGCAGAAACCTGAGGGGGCACATTCATTATATATGACCATGAATGATCAATTGATTGCAACGATAGACATCGGAGATGAGATAAAAGAGAATGCAAAGCAGATGGTCCAAAGCATGAAAAACATGGGTATCAAAACCATATTGCTGAGCGGCGATACGGCGGCGAATTGCAAAACTGTTGCGGATGAACTGGGCATTGAAGAAATTCATAGTGGGCAGCTGCCTGATCAAAAGCTACAGAAAATTACTGAGCTGTCGGCTCAGGGTTTCACAGCCATGGTAGGCGATGGAATAAACGATGCTCCAGCATTGTCCCAGGCTTCGGTTGGCATATCATTGGGCAATGCCACACAAGTCGCCATCGAATCAGCGCAAGTGGTATTGCTTAAATCCCGGGACCTCACGGTAATCAACCATGCGCTACAGATCAGCAAGCATACCTACCTTACCATCAAGCAAAACTTATTTTGGGCATTTGCCTATAACGTTGTGGCCATTCCTATTGCGGCAATGGGAATGCTTAATCCTATGGTTGGGGCTTTGGCCATGGCGTTTTCAGACGTGATTGTTATTGGGAATTCTATCAGGTTGAAGACCAAGCAGATTAAATCGATTTGAGGAAATGAAAGTCGCTGTATTTGTAAGTTCCGGGTTGGGGAATGCTATCCTGCTCGTTCCCCTTCTCAATAAATTAAAAGACCGGGGGGATGAGATAACGTGCATCTCCACGGCAAATTATGGCGGTAAAGAGTTTTTTGAAGATTGCGATCTTGTTGACCACCTTCTGGAGATCAGGCCTGATAATTCAGCATGGGTAAAATTCAATCTTAAATACAAAGGAGTCTTCGGAGAGGCCTACCTGGACAATTTCGCCTCATCGCGAAAGATCTTACTCTCAGCACAAGTGGTAGCCAAAAAAGTCATCGCTCAAAATATACCGAAAAACCTTCCCGGCTTGCTCACCAAAAAATGCCGGGAGGTAAAACCAAAGGAAGGGTTGCACGCAGCTGTGCAAAACCTGAGGCTTCTGGATCCCAGTGCCAACAACGAGGCCCTCACAAGCAGTTCATTCTCACTACCAGCTCCTTCAAATGCGAGCAAACTTATTGAGGGACTAGCTCCATATATCGCCTTGCAACCTGGTAGTGCAAATGACACCAGCTCCTATAAGAATTGGCCTATTGAGCATTGGGTTGAGTTGATAGCGAGCATCTCCATTCAATATCCAGCAAAACAAATCGTCTTACTTGGTGATGAAACCGATCAAGCGTTAGCTGATGAGGTGAGGGCGGATTTGGGTGATGCTGTAATCTCCTTGGTCGGCAAAACCAGTATTGGTGATTTGAAGTCCATTATTGCCAATTGCTCCTTATTAGTAGGTGTGGACAGTGGCCTGATGCACATGGCTGCGGTGTATGGAAATCCAACTTTTACCCTGTGGGGACCGTCCGAAAGTGGTTTGTATGGATATGAGACTATTGATGATACCAGGCACCGTTCAGTGAGCCTGCATCTTCCATGCAGTCCTTGCAGCTCCTGGCTTTCGCCCAATACATCAAGGGTCAGGAAGCCTGAAGATTGCCCTGATTTCAGATGCATGGGCGAGCTGACCCCAGAAATAGTATTCAATGAATTTGAACGCTTTGTGCAATCTCAACCCTCCTTTTAGCGAAGTTCATGTTTAAGAAAATACTCTCCACATTTTCTGCCCAGTTCCTTTCAGGATTGATAAGCATCGCGATCGTTATTCTCACGGCCCGTTATCTTGGGCCCGAGGGTCGCGGGGTGATCGCTCTCCTTATATTTAACATCAGCCTGATAGTAATGTTCAATAATCTTGTTGGAGGGGGAGCATTGGTTTACCTAACTCCTCGTGAAAATTTCAGCCGGCTGATCACAGCATCATATCTGTGGGCTATTATCTCGGCGCTTAGCGTAAGTGCCATTCTTACGCTCACGGGACTTTCCCCTGAAAAGTTTGCCATCCACTTGTTTTTGCTCTCGCTTATCAATGCTGTCAACGGGGTAAACACCAACATTTTAGTTGGACAGGAACGGCTCCACGAACGTAACATTTCCCTGATTTTACAAGTGCTGGTCCAGCTACTGGTCTTCTATTTTATTCTGCAGTGGATGGGTGAAAGATCATCCGTAATGTCCTTTATCAAGGCCCTGTATGCCTCATACCTGGTAAGCTTCGTCTTAAGCTCAATGTTTCTCCTCAAAAAGAAGGAGCACATCGTAAGTCGCAGCTTTGCAGCAGTCACTAAAAGTCTCTTCTCCTATGGATTTTATGTGCAGGCCGGCGGCCTGATCCAGCTGTTGAATTTCAGGTTCAGCTACTACCTGATGGAAAAATTCCATGGCACCTCGGTATTAGGGGTCTATTCCACGGGAATTTCCCTGATTGAAGGATTGTGGATTATCAGTAGAAGCATCTCGCTTGTGCTGTACGCCCGTATATCCAACACCGACGATACGGACCTGGCCCGGCTCCTGACCATCAGGCTGATCAAATTCGCTTTTATTATCACTGCTGTATGCCTGGTTCCCCTGTTATTAATACCCACAGACGTCTATGTTGAAATCTTTAATGGAGAAGAATTTGGAGAGATCAAAAGCGTGTTCCTTTATTTAGGTATAGGAACGGTTATGTTTTCGGCTTCTGCCATGCTAAGTGCGTATTTGTCAGGGACTGGACAATTCCAGGTGAATACCAAGGCCTCCTTCATAGGGCTGATTGCAACTGTAGTTCTTGGCTTCTGGTTGATTCCCACCTATGAAATGTTGGGAGCTGGATTAACAGCATCGGCATCTTACCTTATCACAGTCTTCTATCAGGGTTACCAATTCTGCAAACTCTCCCATACCAAACTGGGTGAATTTATTCCTCAAAAAGATGACTTTCAGCTAATTCAAAACGAGATTCGGACTTATCTTCTGCGAGCCAGGTAAGGCCTTGAAAATACCTGATTTACTTAATTGCGTAATCACGCAAATTATCGTAGATTTGCCTTCCTAAATAATAAACCAGTGCTTTTAGCGCATTGATAAGAAACCCATAATTAATCAAACGAACAAAACCTACCATCAGGTAGAACTAACACACCTAAAATGAAAAAATCATTACTATTTGGACTTGTGTGTAGCTTCGGATTGGTGAGCACCTTGAATGCTCAAACTTATATTACCAACCCTAAAGTTGCCAAAGTTTCTCCATCTATGAATCAGGCTATGCCCTTTGACAAGAAGGTTATAACGGGGAAGGAAACTAATACAGGTCTTGAAAAAGCAATTCAGGGACCTTCGGTTAATCCTTATACAAATCAGCCACCAGTTCAATTTGGTGCTGAAACCAAGATTGGTGTCACAACTTATGATCTTCAAAGTAATTCAGCTGTTCAGGACAGGGTCCTGAATCATAATGGTACTATCTCCGCTGTCTGGACGTACAGTGAGTCTTTTGATATCGCTGCTGCCGACAGGGGAACGGGTTACAACTTCTATGATGGCGCTGCCTGGGGAACAATTCCTACTGCGAGAATAGAATCAGAAAAGACCGGGTGGCCAAATATTGGCAGGACCACTGGTGGTACTGAAATATTTATTTGCCACAATATCGCGCAAGGATTATTGACGCAGGGTTCAAGAACTACTATCGGTTCGGGCCCATGGACGTTGGCAAATGTTACCAATACCGATCAGGTATGGAACAGAATGGCAATTGGCGGGGCGAATGGCCAAACTATTCACCATATTTCACTGTACCAACGGTGTGCAGGGTCAGATGCTGTACTGGAGATCTCAGGATGGCGGTGCCACCTATGATATTCAGGAAATGCCGATCCCAGGCCTTGACGAGACCAATTACAGTGGTTTCAGTGGTGATAGCTATCATATTGCTGCAAAAGGCGACACTGTTGCTGTTGTTTACTTTGGTGACCTGAACCCAACCATTATGGCCAAGTCTACCGACAACGGTAACACGTGGACTACTACACAGTTAATTAATGTTTTCCCTCCTGGTGTTACCTATGATGCTGGTTCTAACAACACGACAGGAACGCCTATCGGAATCTCGGATGTTAACGGAGATGGGGTAGCAGACACTGTCACAGCATCTGATGGAGCTGGATGGGTATTGCTAGACAATGCCGGAATGGCTCACGTGTTCTTTGGAGCGATGCGTTACCTGGATGACACTCCTGGTGACGATAACTGGTCGTACTTTCCAGGTACCAACGGTATGCTATACTGGAATGAGAACTTCGGTGTCCGTGATCCAGTACTTATTGGTGGTGCTTTGGACATTGATGGTAGTGGCACACTTGATATCGTCGGTATCGCAACGTACTACCAGTCACTATCAGCTTTCCCAAGTGCGGGTATTGCTGATGACGGATGCATCTATCTTTCATATTCTGCTATAATGGAAAACCTGGACCAGGGATCACAGAACTATCGTCACGTATATATTGTGAAGTCATGTGACAACGGTTGTTCATGGAGCGATCCAATTGACGTCACTCCTGGATCTGGTTTCGAGGAAAACGTATACTGCTCTATGGCACACGACGTTGATGCTAACATCAATATCGTTTGGCAGCAGGACTTTGAACCAGGTATTGCTGTAAATGGTGACATGGATGCTTATGTAACCAACGACATCGTTCACTCTTCTATTCCTGTGGGAGATATCAACACATCTGCTGTTGTATGTATCGGTTGGATCGAAGGTGACAGCTTGTTCTGCGCTGGTGACTCAGTACTGCTCACCGCTACTTGCGGAACAGCGTGGCTATGGTCAAATGGCGCTACTACTCAAAGCACGTGGTACAATGGTATTTTCGGGACGGTGACTGTAGATATTTCAACTGATTGCGGGACTATTAATGAGTCGATCAACGTGGCGGCTCCTTCTTCGGCTCCTGAAATCTCAGTTACGTCTACTACTACAGAGATGTGTGATGGAGATCAAGCAACACTCACGGTTACATCTAACGCAAGTGGCGTGATTAACTGGTCTACTGGAGCTTCTACCGCTTCAATCACGGTTGACTCAACTGGAACTTACACAGTGACAGTAACCAACTGTGGCGGTGTCGCGATAGACTCAGTGGTAATTGCACCACCTAACAATCCTCCATCGTTCGCGTTGTCTGCGACCAGCTCTATCATTTGTAATGGTGATTCTTCGTGGATTACTGCTTCTGCAGTATCTCAGGGAACAATTCTGTGGTCAACAGGTGATACAGTGTGGACTATTGGGGTAGATTCTGTTGGAACCTATACTGCTACTGTCACAAACTGTGGCGGTGTTACAACTGATTCAATTACCCTTACGCTACCTTCTCCGCCAGTTGCGTTAGTGACTGGTAACGACCCATTCTGTAATGGTGACAGCATCACGCTGATGGCAGGGACAGAGCCAAGTGCCATATACGTCTGGTCGAGCGGGGATTCCACGCAATCCATTGTCGTTTCTGGTGAAGCTAGTTATACTGTGACGGTTACAAACTGTGGTGGTTCTGACAATACTTCAGTGACGACCTCTTACCATCCGGCACCTTCAATTACGGTGACTACTGGACCATTGGAGTTCTGTGAGGATATTGGAACAGCTGACGTTACGCTTTCGGCATTCGCTTTTGGCGCTGATCCATTTACCTATGTATGGTCTAATGGTGACACTACGCAGTTCCTTACATTGGACAGTGTTGAACATTCTGGTGTTTACACTGTTACTGCAATTGATGTTTGCGGCAATACCGTTGCAGCACCTGCTGACACGGTGACAATTCTTGAGTCACCTGTTGTTGACACGCTGTCTGTTACTGATTGTTCATCGCTCGGAGCAATGGATGGAGCCATTACTACTACTGTTACTGGAGGTAACGGGCCATTTACGTATCTGTGGAACGATCCAGATGCGCAAACTACCATGGATGCCGACAGTTTACTCAGTGGTCCTTACACGCTCCTGGTCACTGATGCCAATGGTTGTACCGGCACAACAACTGCTTTTGTTGGTGAACCAGCGGTAGGAATCAATGAGATGAACATCGGGACGTTTAGTATTCATCCCAATCCCAGTAACGGCAACTTTACAGTTAACCTGAGAGGATTGTACAATGAAGAATACGCGTTTGAGATCAGAAATATCATCGGCAAGATGGTATACGCTGAGACGTTCAATGGTAAGGCAGTAAATCATGTTGACCTCAATCTATCTGAGAGCAACAAAGGCGTTTACTTCCTGACTATTAGCAACTCAAAAGGAAAGCGAACTGAGAAGTTGATTATCCACTAAGGATACAATCAATAAGGAAAACCCCGCTCACAATGTGAGCGGGGTTTTTTTTGTGTCAGTTTTTTCAGTAAGTTTACTCATACGTGTGGCATCCCTCTCCACACGACACCCTCTAATCCCCAGATGATGAAGACATATAGAAGTTTAAGTTTAGCGGTGGTATTGATACTCTCATGCCCACATGCCCTCAACGCCCAAACGCAAACACAAATTGGGGTTACCACCTATGACCTTCAATCCAACAGTGCTGTTCAAAACAGGATCATCAACCATGGAGATGGCACCATATCTGCCGTTTGGACCTATAGCGAGTCCTATGATATCGCTGCAGCCGACAGGGGCACCGGTTATAATTTCTACAATGGCGCTACCTGGGGAGCAATTCCTACTACAAGAATTGAATCAGAAAAGACCGGGTGGCCTAGCATTGCCACAACTGCTGGCGGTACTGAAGTTTTTCTTTGTCACAATATCGCGCAAGGGCCATTGACGCAGGGCTCCAGGACTACTATTGGTTCAGGCCCTTGGTCGCTATCAAATGTCACCAACACGGACCAGGTTTGGAGCCGAATGGCAATTGGAGGTGCGAATGGCCAAACTATTCACCATGTGTCTCTATATGATCCATTTGGTGGACCCTGGCCCAACGGTGTTCAGTCCCAAATGCTGTATTGGAGATCTCAGGATGGCGGTGCCACCTATGATATTCAGGAAATGCCGATCCCAGGTTTGGATGAGACCAATTATAGTGCTTTCAGCGGTGACAGTTATCACATCGCCGCTAAAGGAGACACAGTGGTTGTCGTTTACTTTGGTGACCTTAGTCCAACCATTATGGCTAAGTCCACAGATAACGGAACGACGTGGACAACCACCACGCTCATTAACGTATTCCCTCCAGGTGTAACTTATGATGCGGGCTCCGTCAACACGACAGGATCGGTAATTGGTATTACTGACATTAACGGCGATGGAATTGCAGATACTGTAACTGCTACTGATGGCTCTGGATGGGTTTTAATGGATCAGAATGGCATGGTGCACATTTTCTATGGTAACATGCGATACCTGGATGACACTCCTGGTGACGATACCTGGTCGTATTTCCCTGGCACCAACGGCCTCATGTATTGGAATGAGAGTTTTGGAGAAGGTCCGCCGCTAATGATTGGGGCATCCATGGATTTGGATAATAGTGGAACGCTGGATATTGTTGGAATTGCCATGTATTTTCAGTCGCTATCCACATTTCCAAGTGCGGGAATAGCAGCCAATGGCTGCATCTACGTTTCCTACTCTGCAGTAGTGGAGAACATGGATCAGGGTACCCAAAACTATCGCCACATATATATTACCAGGTCTTGTGATGGAGGCTGCTCGTGGACCACCCCGAAAGATGTGACACCTGGGAGTGGTTTCGAGGAAAACGTATATGCGTCTATGGCCAGGTTAGTTGACTCTGACATCCACATCGTTTTCCAGCGGGACTTTGAGCCTGGGATAGCGGTGAACGGTGACAATGATGCGTATGTCCTTAATGATATCATTTATTTGAAGGTCCCAACAATTGATTATGATACAGTATCAACAGCGGTATGCTACACGAACATCCTTGGTGACAGCATGTATTGTGCTGGAGACTCCGTGCTTCTTACTGCCAGCTGTGGTACGGCCTGGCTTTGGTCAACGGGAGAGACATCACAGTCCATATATTACAGTGGTGTTTGGGGAACAGTAACTGTGGACATTACTACTGATTGCGGCGTGATCCAAAATGCGAAGGCCTTATCTTCCCCTAGTTCTCCACCCGTTGTTAATGTAACATCTACATTAAGTGAAATGTGTCCAGGAGATACTGCTGAACTTACCGTAACATCAAATGCTGGGGGCAATATCGTTTGGTCCACGGCAGAAACTACCGCAACGATATCAGTACTTGCATCGGGAACCTACTCCGTGACAGTAAGCAATTGTGGTGGATCCAGTGTCGCGTCTGTTGTTATTAACACGCCAAGTCCGCCTACGGCAATTGTTACGGCTTCGAGCAGCACAATGTGCACTGGGGATTCCGTCACTGTTTGGGTGAACCCCGTTTCCCAAGGATCATATCTTTGGTCCACAGGTGCTGCTACTACCTCAATTATAGTTACCTCCGCCGGTACATATAGTGTCACCGTTACCAATTGCGCAGGCAGCGATGTAGGTTCTATCTTGATCTCTCTTCCTGCTCCGCCGGTTGCCAGTATATCTGGTAACGTGCCATTCTGCAATGGAGATTCCATAATATTAACTGCTGGAGCACAACCGAGTGCAACATACGCGTGGTCGAACGGGGATTCTACGCAGTCCATTGTCGTTTCTGATGAAGCTACTTATACTGTGACGGTTACAAACTGCGGTGGTTCGGACAATACTTCAGTGACGACCT
>DTRK01000290.1:7431-10698 GCA_012965955.1 Flavobacteriales bacterium | reverse complement strand
CCGTGAGGATATTGGAACAGCTGATGTTACGCTTTCAGCATTCGCATTCGGCGCTGATCCATTTATCTATGTATGGTCTAATGGTGACACTACGCAGTTCCTTACATTGGACAGTGTTGCACATTCTGGTGTTTACACAGTTACCGTGATTGATGTTTGCGGTAATACCGCTGTAGGGCCTGCTGACACAGTCACGATTAACGATTCACCGATTGCTGACACCGTCTCTGTTACCAATTGTTCATCGTTCGGTGTACAGGATGGAGCTATTGCTACTTCTGTTACCGGAGGTAACGGGCCATTTACTTATCTGTGGAATGATCCAGCTGCGCAAACTACCATGGATGCCTCCAATTTATTCAGTGGTACTTACACGCTCCTGGTTACTGATGCCAATGGTTGTACGGATGCGTTAACCGTGTTTGTTAATCAACCCCTATTCTGCGCACTTAACTTATCTACCACATCAACTGACCCAACAGGTTGTGGAACCTCAGATGGCGCAGCTAGTGTAACAGTTTCCGGAGGTACATCGCCCTATACCTATAGCTGGAGCAATGGGGGTAATACGGCTACTATTACGGGTCTTACGGGCGGCACCTATTCTGTAACGGTAACCGATGCCAACTCATGTCTTGGCAATACATCTGTAACCCTAACAACTTCAGGTGCACCGACGCTAACCATTACCACCACCGATGCAAGTTGTTCTGCCACTAATGGCACAGCATCCGTATTTGTCAATGGAGGCACAACACCATATACCTATTTGTGGAATGATCCAGACAGTCAGAATACTTCTATCGCTACGGGTTTGGCCTCGGGCAATTACACTGTTACCGTAACTGACGGGACAGGTTGTATAGCGATCAGCAGTGCATTCGTGGGTATGTCAGGTACAGGTCCAACCCTGTCAATCATCAGTACTGATGTTAGCTGCTTCGGCGAAACCGATGGCTCTGCTGCAGTATCGCCATCTGGCGGTACCAGTCCCTATACGTATCTATGGAGTACCGGATCCAACGCAGCCATCATTACAAACCTACCTGCAGGTACGTACAGTCTTCAGGTAACAGACAACATCGGATGCACAACCAATGGTGTTGTGACTATTACTGAACCATCCGAGATTATTACCATTTACACAACTGTGGATCCTAGCTGTGGCAACAGTGATGGCGTCGCATCTTTATTGGCAACCGGGGGCACTTCGCCATATGCTTACCAATGGGATAATGGCGCGGGAAATCAAACTACGCAAACCGCTACAGGACTGGCTGCTGGTACATTCTTGGTCACAGTTTCTGATGGAGTCGGGTGCACCGATGTTGTTACTGTGGGCCTAAGCAATGCAGGAGCATCTACTCTAACAATCGTGGGATCTGATGTCACCTGTAACGGTGGAAACAATGGTTTGGCTTCCTCAGCAATTTCTGGTGGAACACCCCCGCTGACTTATTCTTGGAGTAATGGCTCCAACAGTCCGAACATTAGCGGTTTGATTGCCAACACATACACGCTCACAGTAACAGATTCAGCAAATTGCATTAGCGTAGCAAGCGTCACCATATCTGAACCCAGCGTTATTATAGTGAGCATGTCGTATTTGAACACATCCGGTACAGCATGCGACGGCATGGCAACTGCAACGGTTAGTGGAGGAACGCCACCATACACCTACCAGTGGGATGACCCAGGTACACAGACAAATGCAATTGCGGCAGGTCTATGTTTGGGTAACTATAATGTGATCGTAACTGATGCTAATAGCTGTTCCAAGACAGGAAGCATCTATGTAGATTCCATTGCAATGGGCATGGAAGTCATGGGTCAAGAGCTTGGTTTTCTGCTGTATCCAAACCCGTCTAACGGTGCCTTTAGTGTCGAGTTCTTAAGTGGGGACGTCGCGGTTGAGTTCATTGAAGTGGTAAATATTCTTGGGCAGCAAGCATATTTCAGAGAAATCCATGCTAAGATCCAATCACATGAAATAATTATACAGACACCTGATCAAGGAGTGTACTTTCTCAATATAGTAACGGGCAGCGGTAAGATGACAAGAAAGATTGTCTTGTACTAAGGCTAGAGTAAGGAAAGTAAATCTGCAGTTCCCAGGTTTCTGGTGGTTGTAAACCCTTCACCATACTCCACATTGATCTGCATTCCCACCTCCCTGGACCGCGCTCTGACCGCATCCATAAATCCAGGGTTGGAAATAACAGTCTTTGGCTCTGATGATTCAGGATTGTAAAATTGGGACTTATGGGCCAAAACAGCCTCCATCTTCTGGTCAACAAAGTCAGTGATATCCACAGTGATGTCAGGGTGGACTGGGTGATATTGGATGTAATGGTATAAGGCGGGAGGCCTGTAAGCTTCCTGGTTTTCGCCATCCATCTCAGTTTCAATTTTACGTAGTCCTGACAGAAACACTGCATCCTTTACCATAGCAGCTGCGCGCCCATGATCAGGATGACGGTCGGAAATTGCATTCGCCAACACGACCTCTGGCCTGTATTTCCTGAGTAATTTGATTACACCGAGTTGGTGTTCCTTGTCATTGAGAAAGAAGCCATCCTTGTAACCCAGGTTTTCCCTGACAGAAACACCTAAAATTTTTGCTGCCGCTGCTGCTTCCTCCACTCGGTCCTCTACCGTACCCCGGGTGCCAAGCTCTCCGTAAGTTAAATCTACAATTCCAGCGGTTTTGCCCCTATGAATATGAGCCAACAAGGTTCCACCACAACCCAATTCTACATCATCAGGGTGTGCACCAAAGGCAAGTATATCTACTGAGCTTGACATCTGAGCGCTAATCTTTAACGTGGTTTATGATAAATCTTTGATTTCGGCTAAAGCTAGTAATTCCAGAATCCATTATTCTTCAAATCGTCTCTTTAGAAGTTGGCCTTGCCAGTCTCTATCCAATCAATAATAGATTTCTTGTTGGGTTTATCAGATGGTGAAACCATACCAACCCATTTCCCATTCTCGTCGATCAGGAATTTTTGAAAATTCCACTTTACGGGAGCATTGTCAACCCCATTGTGCTCCTTTCTCGTGAGCCAGGTATAAATAGGGTCAATATCATTACCTTTTACAGATATCTTGTGCATCATCGGAAAACTCACTCCGTAGTTCTTGGTGCAGAATTCCTTTATCTCGGCATCTGTGCCAGGTTCCTGTTTGCCGAAGTTATTGGCCGGAAATCCAATGATCTCGAATTTGTCACCGCCATATTTAGCATATAGCGCTTGCAAATCCCAA
>DTRK01000290.1:0-7387 GCA_012965955.1 Flavobacteriales bacterium | reverse complement strand
GAAATCGGACAATTTGACTTTTTCACCCTCTATGGAGGTGGTGGTAAATGCGTGCATTGTTTTATTGTCTTGTGCTATTGCCAAATTGGTTATTAATAGCATTAGTAATAGCTTTGCGATACCAGATAGAGTTAATCTGTTCATAATCTCGTCTTTAAACACAAAGATATTAATTTATAGTTTTTGTTCAGTGGCAGGCCTTGCAGGAGAAATAAAGCATTTAGTCATTAAGGAATTCCATATTGAATGGAAGAACAAGAACACCCTCATGGGTATCTTGCTCTACATACTCTCGACAATTTTTGTCTGCTACCTGACTTTCAAACAGGTTGTTGATGCTCCAACCTGGAACGCCTTGTTCTGGATCATTATGCTGTTTGCCTCCGTTAACGCGGTATCAAAAGGGTTTCTTCAGGAGAGCGCCGGCCGGACGTTGTACTACTATTCCCTGGCGAGTGCTGAAGCGATCATCCTATCGAAGTTGGTGTATAATGTTCTGTTAATGATGGTGCTCGCCCTGATCTCCTTTGCATTCTACTCCCTCTTTCTGCCCAATATGGTTGAAGATATACCCTGGTATTTGCTAGGTGTAGTAGCCGGAAGTGCTGGACTGGCAGTTGCCTTTACAATGGTGAGTGCAATTGCTTATAGAGCCAATAACAACGGTGTGCTGGTGGCAATTCTTGGCTTCCCAATCATCCTTCCACTCATGCTGGTGATCATTAAATTTTCCAATGAGGCGCTCGTAGGGGTTGACCGCATGGAATCTATTGGCAATCTTCTCATAATCAGCCTTTTGAATGTGATAATCACCGTCCTGTCCTATCTATTATTTCCATACCTTTGGAGGGATTAAAGAATGTGATAATGAAAGGGATTTGGTGGAAATTATTGGCGGTAGTTTTGGTAATTTATACCATCATTGCGGGCTTTACCGTAGAGGTCCCAGCCTTAGCAATTTTGCATGAAACCATCCGCAATCTTTTCTTCCATGTTACCATGTGGTTCGGGATGATGATACTTATGCTGATCTCGGTAGTTTATAGTATTAAGTTTCTATCAGCCTCTGAGGAATCCAATGACATTGTAGCCAGTGAGGCCGCACATGTGGGAATGCTCTTTGGCAGTATGGGCCTGGCAACGGGAATGGTTTGGGCTTATTTTACCTGGGGTGACTGGTGGGTTAACGATCCCAAATTGAACGGGGCCGCGGTAACGATGCTGGTATATCTGGCCTATTTCACCCTTCGGGGTTCTATGGATGATCCTATGAAGAGAGCAAAGGTATCAGCAGTTTACAACATATTTGCATTCGTGCTATTGATAGTATTCCTGAAGATACTTCCTGACATGACCGACTCTCTCCATCCCGGCAATGGCGGCAACCCGGGTTTTAACACATATGACACTACCCCTCAACTAAAAATGGTCTTTTACCCTGCAATAATTGGCTGGACACTTCTAGGAGTGTGGATCGTTTCCCTGAGGGTGCGTTTGAAGACACTGGTTATTAATGATAAGGAGAATCAATAGAGAAGCTATGAAGACAATAAAGAATCTAATCCTCACATTCATCGGCATGATCTCCTCCCGTGCCTTAATAGCCCAGGAGACCGCTGAAATTGAAATGGCCGATAGAATGATGGCATCTGGAAAGATCTATGTAGTGGTAGCAGTCCTGTTGCTGATTTTTCTGGGAATCGTTCTTTACTTAATTTTGCTGGATCGAAAGATTGGAAAACTGGAACGGGACACAAATAATCAAGGATGAAGAAAACGCACATCATAGGTATTATAGTAATTGCGTTGGCGATTGGAGCTATTATAAGCACGATAAACGACGCAGGCACCTATGTAACTTTTGCCCAGGCCAGGCAGCATCCCGACATGGAATTCACCGTGATTGGCGAGCTGAATAAATCCAGGGATATTACCTATGACCCTGAGGTCAATGTCAACTTATTTTCCTTTTACGTAATTGATAAGGACGGCGATGAACAAAAGATTATTTTTCATGGAACAAAGCCTCAGGATTTTGAAAGATCTGAGCAAATTACGCTGCAGGGGAAGATGGTAGATGGCACTTTTATCTGCACCAAGATTCTCATGAAGTGCCCATCAAAGTACAACGATGGCAAAGAGGAGGTGGAGATTAGGTCAATTGAAAGTTGAATGGCAAACATCATTGGACAATGATCTTCTGCCTTCCTATTAACTCAGTGCCTCCCAGTATTTCCGCATAGTACATACCATCTGACAGATTCTCTCTTTGCAGAAGAATGCTATGGTCATTGATATTATCAATTGTTCTCACCAAAGCCCCTTCGATATTGTAAAGCCTGATCGCCGAAATTAGGGTCGGGTTTCCAGTGCTTATCAAAATCGAGGTAGTAAATGGATTGGGGTAAGCAGTAACCCTCGTCTGCCTGACAGTCTCCCTGACATTGGTGACAAACGTGGTATCTGAGAAGGCATGAAAGTCATACACATACTGGTTAGAAAAATCGTTGGTATTTCTGAACACCATCTTGGTATGCCCCTCCCCTTCCAAGGCTGGATCTGAGTAAAAATGCATCCAGAAATGCTGGGTTTCCCCATCCGGCAGCAAGAACGTATATAAATCAGTGAGTGGATTTAAACAAACGTCAGCGCATATTGCAGATTCCCAATTCACGTCAAGATTATTTTGATCACGTTCGATCTCAATCAACACATCGGCACCGGAGGTATTGATAAGATCAGCCTCTACATCAATAGTGGCACCTGGGAGTCCGTAAACTGTATCGTTCGTTGTAAGGGCCATAGTAAACTGGCCCGTTGGAGACGTGCCGGTACAGGTGACTCCGAATAGACTGTCCAGATCACAATAAATATCATGGCCATTGGCGAACTTGTCAAACCATCCATGCCTCACAAATACAGTCCCATCTGGTTTTATTATATAACCTGTAGCCGGGCCTGGTCCGAAATTGCTCCACCATTCATTACAAGGGCCGTCTAGATAAACTGGAATATTGAGTCCCTCATTTGTAATCAAGTCCTGGGCCGCTGCCTTTCTATCCGCGTAGGTGTTGTGTTGATCCACAACAATTCCCGCATTTACATTTGCTGCTACATTGCCAAACGTTCCGGAGTTTGGACTAAAATCATCGTCCGGATGAGCTTCAAGGTGGTAAATGCCTATAATGGTCACCTGATTTCCATAAGTGGTTTGTATGTCATTGTAAATTGAAACCTTGTTTCTCACATAGGGGCACGTATAGTTCAGTCCAACAATCACTACGGCCTTGCCGAAGCTCAGCAGGTTTGCCATATTCACTGAATCACCATTGAGATCGTAGAGCGTAAAGTCCGCTATAGTTTCTCCATTTTGATATGAATAAGAGTCAAACGTCATATCTGGGCTAACCGGCATTGGATATCCACAAACAGTATCAGCATCATCTGGTAGCTGACCTACGCCGATAGATGGCAGCAATACTGGTTGAGCAAAGATAAGGAGTGTGGAAAAGGTGAATGCAGTTGCCAGCGCGCACCGGCATGCAAAGCTGAAATATTTCATGTAGGCAGAATTAGTTAACATGGCTTTGACTGAAAACATTCAAATGGTTTAATACAAAAAAACAACTATTAATTGTGCTTTCTTGCTCTTTCCTTGTTTAATACCTTTGCGCCATCAAATTTTCCCTATGGAAATGGAGTATATAGGCGAGCACCTTTGGCCAGGCATAGTGGGTAACCTTTTTATAGCTCTGTCATTTGCAGGAGCACTACTGGCAACCTTTTCGTTCTACATGGCAGCAAAGAAAGATGCTGAGCCTGGCTGGGAGAAGTTGGGAAAACTCTCATTTAATGTTCATTCTGTATCTGTGGCAGGCATCATTGCCACAATGTTTTTCCTATTGACAAATCACTACTTCGAGTACAACTATGCGTGGCAGCATTCCAACTTAGTTATGCCAATGCGTTACATTCTGGCCTGCTTCTGGGAAGGCCAGGAGGGCAGCTTCCTGATTTGGATGTTTTGGATCATCATACTTGCCCAAATTTTTATGAGAAGTGCCAAATCCTGGCTCAACTCAAATATGACAGTCATTTCATCGGTACAGGTGTTCCTTGCCTCGATGTTATTAGGCGTCTATGTACTGGATTTTAAACTTGGAAGCAACCCATTCATATTGTTGCGGGAGCATCCGGATATGCTGAACCTGCCATTTACAAGGGTGGCGGACTACGTGAGTAGGATTGATGGAAAAGGCCTCAACCCCTTACTACAGAACTACTGGATGATCATCCACCCGCCTACCCTATTTCTGGGTTTCGCTTCCACGCTTATTCCATTCTCTTATGCCATAAGTGGTTTTTGGAAAGGGCGATTTAATGATTGGCAAAAGCCCGCACTGCCATGGGCATATTTTGGGGTAATGATTCTTGGGACCGGCATACTCATGGGTGGTATATGGGCATATGAAGCACTGAGTTTCGGAGGTTTTTGGGCCTGGGACCCTGTTGAGAATGCCTCGCTCGTGCCATGGATAACCCTGGTTGGTGCAGCACACCTGATGTTACTCACCAAGGTAAAAGTCCCGCCAACGAAATTGTCATATCTCCTGGTAACAATAACGTTTATCTACGTCCTCTACTCCACGTATCTGACGCGCTCCGGAGTGTTGGGAGATACTTCCGTTCACGCCTTTACCAGCATGGGCATTTCACTGCAGCTTCAAATCTTCCTTGGTTTCTTCGCAGTTATGTCAATTCTGGCGATTGCATTGAACTGGAAAAAGATTCCTAAGCAGGAAGAAGAAGAGCGTCTCTCCTCCCGGGAATTCTGGATGCTGGTTGGGTCCCTTCTTCTTTTCATTTCAGCATTCCAGATCATTTACACCACTTCAATACCGGTAACCAACTTCATTTTTGGCTTGGAACAAGCCCCACCAAATGACCCTATTGCCCATTACAATTCCTGGCAAATCCCACTATCGGCCATTATAGCTTTCCTGATGGCCATCGGACAATTTCTAAAGTATAAATCGACGAAAAGCAGGGATTTTGCGAAGAAGATCTCTGTCTCCCTACTACTGGCGACAAGCATCACCGCCCTGATCATTTGGGGAATGGAGATGTACACCTACTTCCACTGGTTATTGCTTTTCGCCTCCGTATTTGCGATTTCAGCAAATATGGATTACCTCATCCGGGTAATGAAAGGCAAGGTACTGAAAGCGGGAGCATCTCTCGCCCATATTGGCATTGGAATGATCTTGCTGGGAGCACTGATCTCCACGTCCAATTCTGAAGTTATTTCGGCTAACTCATCAGGGACAGACATAACGGCGCTGGGCCCGGATTTCTCGAATAAGGAGAACATCATGTTAGGCCTCAATGATACGCTGCTGATGGGAGAATACATGGTGGTCTATACGGGTGCGGAAAAGAAGGGCGTCAATCTCTATTTCAATATAGACTACTACAAGCTTTCTGAAACAGGAGAAGGCCTCGAGTATGCGTTTACCCTCAAGCCCATTGTTCAGATGAACGCTACCATGGGGAATGTCGCTGAGCCAGATACGAGGCATTTCCTTCTAAAAGACATTTATACCCACATTACCTATGCTGACCTGGAACGGGCACAGGGATTAAAACCAGAAAACAGGGAGGTGGAATCGAGTGACCATTTATTGGGTATTGGCGATACGATCTTCTCGAGTAAAAGCATTATTACTCTCGAGAAACTTGACACTCAAATAGACATCTCCAAATTCAACTTGAAAGAAGGTGATCTTGCGGTAGGAGCAATACTGAAATCTGTTAACATGCAAGGTGAAATAAAAACTGCCAGGCCAATATACATTATCCGCGGGCGAGAAGTTTATACCTTTCCAGATACGCTCGAAGGGGGTAATCTCGTTTTTTACTTCGATCATGTTGATCCTGCGAAAGGTCAGGTCAATATTAGAATGACAGAATTAGAACCCATGAAAAAGGACTTTGTCATACTTAAGGCCATAGTATTCCCCTATATTAATGTACTGTGGTCAGGTATCATCATTATGTTTCTGGGAACAGCTATAGCCATCCGGAACCGAATAAGAGTTAACAGGGTAAGTAAAGAATAGGCGATGACTAAGCAACCCTTTGATCTAATAGCTCGAATACGTGGTTTCAAGCATGCCTTCAGGGGAATCTGGTTAATCTTCAAAACGCAACACAACATGTGGATTCATCTTTTAGCGATTGTCTTTGTCATTGCCCTGGGCATCTACACCAATTTAAATCTGAATGAATGGCTGTTTATCGTCTTTGCAATTGGATTGGTATTGGTAGCTGAGTTGGTCAATACTGGGATTGAATACCTTGGAGATGCGATAACAGATGAGGAGAACGAGAAAGTAAGAAATGCCAAAGATGTAAGTGCTGGAGCTGTCCTCATGGCTGCCCTGGTAGCTTTGGTAATTGCGGGGATGGTGTTTATTCCAAGGGTAATTCCCTTGTTTACATCTTGAAATCACTCTTGTCGAGTTTAGGTAAGTTCGCCCCTTTCAATGGTCATTGGTATATCGAAGGATCGCGCGCCCATCTGGTATTCCTGGCCCTCGCGTTGATCTTTGGTTTAAGCTTTCTTGTTGTGACACCTCCTTTTCAGGTACCTGACGAGACCAATCATTTCCTGAAAGCCTACCAGGTTTATACAGGCCATCTGATGGGCGTAAAGGAAATGGGCCGTCGTTCTTCTCATCAGGGGATGCCAAAGAGCTTTACATCATTAAATCTAAATCATATATCGCTCCGGAAGCTGGCTGGGATCACATTCAGCTACACGATGTTTTTAAGAACATGTGAGCAATAATGAAGTGGTTGTTTATGTTTTTAACTTCGGACCCAATACCGTGTATTTCGGGGACTTGCATATCACTATTGAAAGAGCCATTAAATGAAATTGCATATTTTGGTAAGATAGCGCCTCGTTGAATATCAAGCGAGAGCGGATCAGATTTTGAGGAGCATTGTCGGTACTATATATAATTTACGAGTCATGAAAAAGATAGTCCTTTCAACTCTTCTCACACTTCTCTGTACATCATTCTCCATGGCCCAAACAGCAGAGGGCTTTATTTATTGGAAGAAGAACAGGCCCCTACAATGGAGCGATTTTAAAGGAATACCTGTTAAAAATTCACACTACCACGCCCAAACCCAGGGTGGCTTGAATTACACGTTTGATAATAATGGACCAGGTGTATATGTCTTTAAATTGAATGTGAAATATGACAAACAAAAGTCATGGTCCAAACGTGAAGAACAGTCAGATGACTTACTCAAACACGAACAGGGGCATTTTGATATTTACGAAATATACGGGCGATTAATCATGCAGAGATTAAAA
>DTRK01000289.1:14394-21236 GCA_012965955.1 Flavobacteriales bacterium | reverse complement strand
TGCCTGTCGGAGTAACCTGTTTCTTCTTCTCGTTGTAAGCGTACATAGGATCGTCCTCTTTCCTCACCTTAGTGCTAAAAGCATCACCCGACTCCTTCTTCTGGCTGCCTGTCGGAGTAACCTGTTTCTTCTTCTCGTTGTAAGCGTACATAGGGCCGTCCTCCTTCTTTACCTTAGTGGTGAAAGCATCACCTGGCTCCTTCTTCTGGTTGCCTGTCGGGGTGACCTGTCGGTTCTTTTCACTATAGGCGTACATCAGGCCATCCTCCTTCTTTGCCTTGGTGGTGAAAGCATCACCTGACTTACCGGCCTTCGTAGTTTCAGCCTTCACCGCGAAAGCATCATCCATCTTTCCGATATTGGTCTGTTTCGCATTTGTTGAAAACGCATCGGGTATTGGTTCGGTGGTTTTAGTTTTTGCCTTAGCAGCAAATGCATCATCTGTGCGTCCGGAGTTGGTTTTCTGCTTTCCAGATTTAAATGAGTCTTCAAGGTTCCCTGAACTTTTGCTCTTTCGCTTTGACGCAAAAGTATCATCACCAGAACTTCCACCAGTCGATTTCGATTTTGAGGTTGAAAAACTACTTTTCGGATCTTCTTTAGAGCTCTTTTTCTTGCTGCTTTTAAACGAATCTGGCACAGTTCCTTTAGGGGAAGTTTTTCGATTAGAAGAGAAGTCACCTCCAGATGGGCTCAATACCCCGCCAGGCTGAGGCACACCTCCTTCATAGGACGTGTTCCCTGTTTGTGCGGAAGAAGAAGATACTTTCGATGAAGTGTTGCACGCGGTGGTCAACAATGCAACGCATAGCCATATCAATAGATATTTTAGCTCAACACCTCTTCTCATTCCGTGCTAATAATGACTTTGCCAATTGAATCCCCATATATAAAACGGCAATATCAGTGTAATGTTCCTTATTTTCGACATTTTTAACCTCCGGTTACACATTCACCTATCAGTTCATGTCTAAACGCAAAAATACTTCCAATAAAGCGAATAAGGTCTCTATTCCTAAAATACACAGGGTCTTTAACAAATATCCGAAAAAGTCCTTTAACCACAAACAAATCTCCAGAAGGATAGGCGCCGATAATGAAGCCCAAAAAACGCTTGTGGCACAAGCTTTAACGGAGATGAAGAAGAAAAAGATACTCAAAGAGGTAAGACCAGGGAATTTCCAGTTAATTCGCCGTCCACAAGACACAAAATCTTTTGCCGTAAAGGGCGTCGTAGACATGACCTCAACCGGATCAGCATATGTTATAGTTGAAGGTGCGGAATCGGATATTTATATCTCTCCCAAAAACACGAAAAACGCATTGCATCAGGACCTTGTCAAAGTCAGGGTAATGAATAGCCCTTCCCGTGATCACAGCCGCAGCCGAAAGAAGTTTAATTTAAAACTAGAAGGCGAAATTGTAGAAGTTCTGGAGCGAAAGCGTACTGAGTTCGTCGGAACGCTTAATATTTCAAAGGATTTTGCATTTCTCATACCCGACAACCCCAGAATGAATGTAGACATCTTCATACCGATCAAGAATCTGAAAGGTGGGAAGAACGGTGAAAAGGCCTTGGTCAAAATGATAGATTGGCCTGACACAGCTGCAAGTCCATTCGGGAAAGTGGTGCAGGTATTGGGGAAGGCAGGAGACAATAATACAGAGATGGTCGCTATTCTCTCAAGCCACGCGTTGCCATCATCATTCCCAGAATCTTTAGAGAGAGAAGCCGCTAAGATCCCCGTCGAGATTACCGATGAGATTGTAGAAGAGCGGAGAGACTATAGAGAGGTAACAACGTTCACCATAGACCCTGTTGATGCTAAAGACTTTGATGATGCCCTGTCCATACAAAAAACTAAATCTGGAAATTGGGAAATAGGTGTACACATTGCAGACGTTTCTCACTATGTAAAAAAGGACTCGAAAATCGATAAGGAGGCTTATGAGCGAGCAACCTCAATCTATCTGGTGGACCGCGTTATCCCAATGCTTCCCGAAAAGCTCTCTAACCAGGTGTGTTCTCTTAGGCCTGATGAGGAAAAATTATGCTTTGCAGTAATTTTTGAAATGAACGATGACGGGACCATTCTGAATAAATGGTTAGGCAGAACGGTAATTCGTTCTAATAAGAGATTCACTTATGCAGAAGCACAAGAGTTAATTGAAGCAAATAACGAAGACAAACCATTGGCCAAAGAGGTTAAAAAGCTGGACAGCCTAGCCAAAATATTGCGGAAGGAAAGATTTTCCGGGGGTTCTATTGCTTTCGAAAAAACAGAAGTGGGATTTGTTCTTGATGATAAAGGAAATCCTTTGGCTGTTGTTGCGAAAGTAATGAAGGATTCGAATAAGCTAATTGAAGAGTTTATGCTGCTGGCCAACCGGCTGGTATCTGAAAGAATTGGTAAGACTGGTGGTGCCAAGCCGGGCGAGGCCTCGCGCAAAGTAAGGCCATTTGTTTATCGGGTTCACGATTCTCCTGACAAGGACAAGCTCATGTTGTTTTCCAAATTCATAAGCACATTTGGATACTCAATCAAATTAGGCACTCCACGAGATATTGCATTTTCATTGAACAAGGTGCTACAGGAAGTAAAGGGCAGGCCTGAGCAAAATGTTATTGAAACATTGGCCATACGCACGATGGCTAAGGCAGAGTACACGACCAAGAACATTGGACATTATGGCTTAGGATTTCAATACTATTCACATTTCACCTCGCCTATTAGAAGATACCCTGACCTTATTGTGCACCGTTTATTGGAAAAGTATCTACAGAATGAGAAGATTGACCAAAAGGAGCTCAATTCCCTGGAAGCGGAATGCCAACATTGCTCAGAACAGGAACGTGCGGCGGAGCAAGCTGAGCGTGATTCCATAAAATTTAAGCAAGTGCAGTTTATGGCGGATCAAGTTGGCAATGAATACGGCGGTATCATCTCGGGAATTGCTGAATATGGCTTATTCGTTGAGTTGGTGGATAACAAGTGTGAGGGACTTGTTCGCAGCAAAGATTTTGATGATGACAATTATCACTTCGACAAGGACAATTATTGTTTTAAGGGTCAGCGAAAGGGTAAGAAATATCAACTAGGCGATAATGTAACAGTTGTGATCAATAGTGTTGATCTAATCAAAAAACAAATCAACCTCCTCCTGGTTTAGGGCATGAAAAAAGCCCCCTGGCGGGGGCTTAATCCATTAACCCATAATCAAATGAAATAAAGAATTCATTTATTTTTCAGCCAACTCCTTCTTCATCGCTCTCACGCTCTTGTTAAGCTGTTCATCAAATGAAACACCACCTTCTCCTGTATTCGCTTCGATCATGTGGTTAATGATATCCATCTCCCTAAAACTCCCATTACCATCTTTCCTATAATCAACCAAGGAGTTTCCTGCTTTCAAGTAATTACCTTGATTCGCTTCCATATTATAGATAGCGAAAGCCTCATCCAGCTTATCCTTAATTGCATATTTGCTATAAGGACCATCAAACACTGCCTCAAGCATCTCAAAGGTTTCAATTGAGGCGCCTATGTCACTTGGGTCATCGTTTCCCGAACCACAACTCGCAAATGCAACGATAATCGGTACTATAAGCAACTTTTTTAATCTCATGCTCCTATTGGTTAATTATGGTTAATTGAATTCAAGGCAATGATACTATAAAAAATTGAGGGGGTTTGCTCTTTTTAGACAAGACTAGCTCTGTTTGCGACCAAACTCAATTTAATAACGCCCTATTAATGGCCTGATTTCCGCATTTTGAAGGTATAAAAGTGCTGAAAATGGTTTGAATTACCAAATAATTACTCATTAAACCAGTTTGAGCTTGTTCATCAACTCATTTTTGTAGGAGCTTCCTATTGGAATATGCTTCATGTCGTGCTCAATAATAATATTGGGAAATTCTATTGCAGATATTTTATCCAGGCGAACAATAAAGGATCTATGAACGCGTGCAAAATCTGCAGCTGGCAGTTTCTCCTTGATACTTTTCATCGTCGAATGGATTATGTAACGGTGATCAATGGTGTTGATTCTAACATAGTCCTTCAGCGCTTCGATAAAATAAATCTCCTGGGTTTTAACTTTTACAAGTTGGTATTTTGATTTGACGAAGATGCTACCATCCGAGTCTTTGTCTGCCTTGATGATGGAATAGTACAGGTCCCTTTCCTTTTTGATCTTCTCCTCTTTTTTGTGCTTGTAGAGTGCTATCTCAACCGTTGTGCGAAGATCTACCTCCTTATAGGGCTTGATAATATAGCCGTGCGGCTGTGTCATTTTTGCCTTGGAGAGAGTGTCCTTGTCGGCATAGGCCGTCATATAAATGATGGGTACGCTAATTTCTTTATGAATTTGAATGGAAACATCAATTCCCGTCATCTTACCCTTGAGCATAATATCCATAAGAATAAGATCTGGTGTCTTGTCTTTTACAATGTCAAGAACCTTTTCCCCTTCGGCAATAGTTCCAACAACATCGTAGCCTAACTTCTCTAATGTCACTTGGATATCCTTTGCAACAATGCTCTCGTCTTCAACTATTAGAATTTTTGCCCTTTTCATCTGCAATTAGTAAAGTGCTAAACTATTCAATTCTGCCATAATAATGAAGCCTAAGTTAATTCAATTGGGCTATTGAAGCTACTCAATAGTCGTCTCCTTGTAGCTCTGGTTTCACTTTCACGCCATCTATCTTAACTTCCAATCCCCCTTCGTACTCAGAGACATATGTTATAATTCCTTCCTTGTCATACCGTTTCCAAACACCTTCTTTAACTCCCATTACATAGGCCCGCTCTTCCCTCAACTTGCCGTTATCATAATAATATTTGTGTTTCCCATTCGAATCCCCCTCTATAAATTCACCTTCAAAGTTCAGCTCTCCATTATGATAATAATGCTGCCATATCCCATGTTTTTTTCCATCTACATACTCCCCCTTTTCTTTATGATCACCCATTTCATACATCCATGGCCCGTCCTTTAAACCGTTAATATACTGACCTTTGGTAATTACACTTCCTGTATCGCTATATTCCACCAAATTTCCATTTTCCTTACCGTTGGTAAATTCTTCTTCCCTCAATATATTTGAACTCTCATAAAACCACTTCCACGTTCCTGTCGGCTTATCATCCTGATAATTCCCGCGTTGTTCTATCATACCACCTTCGTAATAGTATATCCACTCTCCAACTTTGAGATTGTCCTTATAAGTACCCTCAGCCTTGAGAGCATCCCCCGGGTCATTGAGCATTGACAAAACATAAAATTCTCTCCATTCACCTTGCTTTAAGCCTTTCTTATTTACCGTACCCTCACCTACAATATGGCCCTGACTGTATATTTTAGAACCCGTTACATTTCCTTCAATACTATATTCTCTATAAACACCATTGGGTACTCCATTTACCAGGGTCATTTCCGATTTAACTATAGCGCCTGGGTAATATTCTCTATCTACTTTGATGTCTGTAAATTCCACTGCATTATCAATCAGTTCTCCATCTTCGTACTTATATGTATTTAATAATCTTCCATCTGCAGAATATTCTCTATAAAATCCCTCACGCTTTCCTCTGACATACTTTCCCTCCATCTTAACAAACCCATTTTCGTGAAATTGTTTCCATACACCTGTTTTTAAACCTCTGTTGTCTTTCCTATTGATCATTTCCTGATCCACCATGAAATCATTTTCAAATTTTCTAATTGTTATAATATACCCCTCTTCCCCATACTCTAAACTCTTTCCTTGTTTAAAATCCATCTCATAAGTAATGACTCTATGGATTTTCCCATTATTAAAATAATAACTGGCTACATCATCCTTTTTATCAGCGTTATAATTCTCCTCAGATATCAATATGCCTTCTTCGGAATAACGCTTTTTCAATCCTTGCTTTAGGCCACTTTTGTAATTTATCTCAATCGCTACCTTCCCTATCTTGTTGTAAAATAACCATATACTATCCAGCTCATAATTCTTTCGATTACCCTCTGATTTTATTACATTATTTGTATAGTATGCTTTCCAGTATCCATCTGGTTTACCGTTTCGCATAGTCCCCTCGCTGGAAATATTTCCGTTTTCATAATAAAAAACATTATAGCCGTTAGGAGATACTGTGTTTTGACCAAGACAAATAGGCACACACAGTACTGTAATTAACAATACCAAAATGAAGTGGGTAATCAATGTAATCTTCATAAAGTTGAATGAACAATTATTAATTCATATTAATAATATATTAAAGTTATATAATATATGATGATGATGATATCATGTTAACAACTACAGTAAATATTATCACACAATCTTTGATAATCCATAACACACATTCTGTGAACATATAATTAACAACATTTATTCTATAAGTACTTAATTTTTAGACGTTAGACATTTTATTAACCGCTTGTTAGTAACCAATGAAGTTCATAAGTTTTTTAACGAAACTCGGTATTTATGTTAACAAGAATGTTCAAAATTTCATTTAAAAATGTGTGTTAAAAATTTTGATAAGAACTTTTTAAAATTAAGTACGAAGGATTCAAAACAAACAAATTTATTTATAAGAATTTATTAACACTCAATTAGCAAGATGTTAACAGTAATATTACAGCCAGAAGGTTGAATATTCATAAATTTGTGGTCTAAAACAATCCAATATAGACGAAACTTAATATGGAATCAAATAAAACAGTTGCAATAGGAAGCGATCATGCAGGATATGAACTAAAGGAGTCCATAAAGAAATATATGGATGAAAAGGGTTATCAGATGGAAGATCATGGGACCAGCTCTAGCGAAAGCACAGATTATC
>DTRK01000289.1:0-14364 GCA_012965955.1 Flavobacteriales bacterium | reverse complement strand
TAGTGGCTGAGGATAATGATGTTAATCAGGGTATATTAATTTGCGGAAGTGGGAATGGGATTAGTATGTCAGCCAACAAGCACTCAGGTATCAGAGCTGCTTTGTGTTGGGATAAAGAAGTAGCTGTACTTGCAAAGCAGCACACTGACGCAAACATAGTCGCTTTACCTGCAGGCTTTATTACCACGGAAGAGGCATTGGGCATTATTGATGCTTTTCTGGAAGAAGAATTTGAAGGAGGGCGACATCAAAGAAGGGTTGATAAAATTGATCAATAATCAAGTTATTAGATTGCGTTCAGAATAATGAAAGCACTAAATATTTTTGTTTTAGTTGTTTCCTGTGTTTGGTCGGTGAGTTCAGTTGGCGCGCCTCACGATTCTCTTGCCGTTAAATATGGCAACACTATTAGAAGTATAGATCTCAGTAAGCACCTACACATTCTTGCGTCGGATTCGTTTTTAGGAAGAGAAACAGGGCAGCCAGGACAGAAGCTAGCAGCAGATTATATCTCTAAACAGTTTGCCTCTTTTGACATTCAACCTCTAAAAAAAGACAATATACTGGACGGTTATTATCAGAAATTTTTAATGGAATTGCAAAGCCCTTACGGGGCTACATTGACCGCTTCTGGCATCAAATATGAATTCTTAAATGACTTTTACTATTTCCCTTCATTTGATGATCTGGATTTAGATGTACCTGATGTAATGTTTTTGGGTTATGGTATTGAGGATGATAAATACAATGATTACGAGGATTTAGATGTGAGCGGCAAAGTGTTATTGGCTTTTGCCGGTGAACCAACAGATAAAAAGGGAAGGTCGCTGGTAACGGGTAGGCCGGGACCATCAAAATGGTCTAACAATTGGCGTCTTAAGCGAAATACGGCAGAGGAAAAGAAAGCAGCAGCCTTGATGATTATTTCCGACGATTATGAGAGCAATCTCGAAAACTGGAGACATTATGCGGGAAAGCCGAGGATTAAATTAGTTGTGGAGAATGATACAACGAAATCTACATCTATTCCAATGTTTTATATTTCATCCAGAATGTCGCTAAAACTGTTTGGACCATTGGGGAAGAAGGGAACCGAGAGTAAGTTAAAGAGGAAGATACGCAAAAAGAAACACTCCATGAGCCGCCAATTAGACATAGCCTTTAATATCAAGGTTGATCGTGAAATAGAAAGGATTTCTTCAGAAAATGTGCTTGGATTTATTGAGGGGTCTGATAAAAAAGAGGAGGTGTTGATAATCACAGCGCATTACGATCATTTAGGCGTGATAGAAGAAGAGATATTTAATGGTGCTGATGATGACGGATCCGGAACGGTAGCTTTGATTGAAATGGCGGAAGCTTTTGCTTTGGCGAAAAGCCAGGGACACGGACCAAGAAGAAGTGTTTTGTTTATGCCCTTATCAGGAGAGGAGAAGGGACTGCTGGGATCAGAGTATTATGTGACTAATCCTGTCTTTCCACTGGAGAATACAATTGCCAATCTAAATATTGACATGATAGGACGAGCAGATACCCAGCACGCTGGAGATTCTAATTATGTATACTTGATAGGGGCAGACAAGTTGAGCTCTGAGCTTCATGAGATAAGTGCCAAATGTAATACTGATTTCACAAGCCTGGACCTGGATTACACCTATAACGATCCAGAAGATCCTAATAGGTTCTATTATAGGTCAGATCATTACAATTTTGCCAAAAACAACATACCCGTTATTTTTTATTTCACTGGAGTGCATGCAGATTACCACAAATCGACGGACACCGTAGATAAAATAGACTTTAATAAGATGGAAAAAATTACGAAGTTGGTTTTCTTCACAGCGTGGACTTTGGCAAACAGGGAAGAGCGTATTATAGTTGATAGGATAGAAGAAGAGTAGAAAGAAATTCTCGCCCATGTCAGAAACATTACAAACCTTTCTTCAAGATTCCGCTCTCAAAGCGTCGAGCAAAGTACACAGAGAGAAACTTGCATTTAATATACAGCAGTACGACGACATGGTTGTAAAAGCCAAGGGTAGGTATGCTGATCTGGAGCTTGCCAAGAAGAGGGCAGCACACATTAAAGCCAAAACATTAGAAAGTCTTGAGAAGTACTTAAAGGAGTTCGAATTTAATTTTACAAATAATGGCGGTAAACTCATATGGGCACCAGATGCCGACTCTGCCATAGCAAGCATTAGCAAGATTGTAAGTCACGCACAGGCAAAGATGCTGGTCAAAGGGAAATCGATGACCACAGAGGAGATTCACTTCAACGCCCATATGGAAGCGCAGGGAGTAGAATCTGTTGAAACTGATCTGGGAGAATACATTGTACAGCTCGCAGGAGAGCCACCGTACCATATCGTTACTCCTGCCATGCATAAATCGAAAGAGGATGTAGCCGAACTCTTTCATGAAAAAGAGGGACTGCCTGCTGATAGTACGCCGCAGGATATTACCGCGCATGTTAGAACTGTCCTTAGAAAAAAGTTTACTTCGGCGGATATTGGAGTTACTGGTGGCAACTTTCTCGTTGCCGACATTGGAGGTGTAGCAGTCACAGAAAATGAAGGCAACGTATTGCTCACCGCTTCATACCCAAAAATTCATATTGCCATTGTAGGAATAGAAAAAATGATCCCCAATATGGAGGATCTTGATCTATTCTGGTCACTACTTGCCACGCATGGCACAGGTCAGCACATGACGGCATACAACTCAATAATAACCGGGCCAAGACAGGAAGGCGAGGTGGATGGTCCTGAAGAAATGTATGTTGTATTGCTCGACAATGGAAGAACCAATGTCCTGGGTCAACAACAATTGAGAAGGGCACTAAACTGTATTAGATGTGGTGCGTGTTTAAATGGGTGCCCTGTTTATAAGAGTATTGGCGGACATGCATATAATACAACATATAGTGGTCCAATTGGCTCAATCATAACGCCTCACTTCAGAGGCATGGAACAATTTCAACATTTGAGCTCCGCCTCATCCTTGTGTGGCAAGTGTACAGAGGTGTGCCCTGTTAAGATTGATCTTCACAAAATGCTGATTCACAATCGCAGCCTTTCTGTTTCTTCTGGGAATTCTGGAATGCTGGAAAGGTTCACGATGTTCTTGTGGAAGAAGGGAATGTTGAAACGAAAACTAATGGATGGTGTAAGTTCAGGATTTAAAAATACGCTGCTATCCATTTTCTTCAAAAAGACCTGGGGAGAAAGGAGAAAACTACCGCAAATTGCCGGTAAGTCATTTAGCCAATCCTGGAAAGAGAAGAATGACAAGAGTTAGGATGTTAATATAGCTTCTATTACTTTAGGGAAGTGTTCATGCTCCAAATCGTGAATTTTTTCCGCTAAAGAATCCACAGTATCATTTGAAGCTACCGCACAGGTCTTCTGTGCGATTATTGCACCGTCATCATAATTTTGGTTCACATAGTGAATGGTAATTCCGCTTTCCTTCTCGCCTGCTGCGATCACCGCTTTATGCACGTGCGATCCGTACATGCCCTTGCCCCCGTATTTTGGCAGCAAGGCCGGGTGAAGATTCACTATTTTCTTGGGGTATGCGTTGACCAAATAAGAAGGCACAAGCCACATAAAACCCGCAAGCACGATGAAGTTAATATTAAATTTTTTAAGGCTCTCAAGGAGTTCGGATGTTTCTTGAAAAGCATTCCTGTCTAGCACAAGACTGGGGATATGATGATTATTTGCTCGCTCCAAAACATATGCATCTTGCCGGCTGCTTATGATTAAGCTTACGCGTATGTCAGAGTGGTTGGCAAAGTGCGTAATAATTGCCTCAGCGTTTGTGCCTACACCAGAGGCAAATATGCAAATGTTCGTCATGAGAAGCTGGTTAGTGCTTTGTTCAAATTTAGGTATTTAGATCAAAAATGTCATTTTTCACAGACGTGGTTACATTTACTATATTCGCAATGCTATGGAAGACAAGAAATTCATACCATTTGAAGGTCATAAGTTCTCTGAAGAGGAAATGATTCAGCGCAGTGAAGAACATTATTATTTCATGGACACCCGCAGAAGTATCCGAGAGTTCTCCAGCCGTCCTGTGCCAAGGGAAATATTGGAGAACATTATCAAAACTGCATCTACTGCTCCTTCAGGAGCACATAAGCAGCCCTGGTCTTTTTGCCTTGTCAGTAGTGCTGAAATGAAAAGAAAAATTAAGCTGGCGGCCGAAGAACAAGAGAAAGAAAATTATTCAAGCCGGATGAGTATCAGATGGATAAATGATCTAAATCCGTTCGGTACAAATTGGCAGAAACCGTTTCTTGAAATAGCACCTTATTTAATTGTGGTTTTTAAAAGAATCTATGAAACGGTGGATGGAGAGAAGCATAACAACTATTATGTTAGTGAGTCAGTGGGGATTGCAACGGGTATGTTACTTTCGGCCATTCACCACGCTGGCTTGTGTTCGCTTACGCATACTCCAAGTCCTCTAAATTTTTTAGCTGAAGTGCTGGAGCGGCCCGAGAATGAGAGGGCATTTTTATTAATTCCTGTTGGGTATGCTGCAGAAGAAGCGAAGATTCCTGATATAAAAAGAAAGCCGCTGCATGAGATTGTCACCTATTTTTAAGAAGTAGACGTCACTGATTAATAATTTAAAAACATTGTTTTTCACTGAGAAAATCTATTTCTTTGCAGCACTTAAAAAATAATAACAAGGTCTATATAGACTTAAAACTATATTATCATGTCAGATGTATCTTCGAAAGTAACAGCAATAATCGTTGATAAGTTAGGAGTTGATGAAAGCGAAGTAACCGCAGAAGCTAGCTTCACTAACGATTTGGGGGCTGATTCACTTGACACTGTTGAGTTGATTATGGAATTCGAAAAAGAATTCAACATTGCCATTCCTGATGATCAGGCCGAGAAGATCGGAACAGTCGCCGATGCAATTAATTATATCGAAGACAACTCCAAGTAAATCATCCTTTTATGAAGTTAAGACGTGTAGTGGTTACAGGTCTTGGCGCCATGACCCCGCTTGGTAATAGCGTTACAGAATATTGGAAAAATCTTGTTAGTGGAGTTAGTGGGGCCGACACAATAACCCGGTTCGATCATTCACTTTTCAAAACGCACTTTGCCTGCGAGGTAAAGGATTTTGACCCGCTAAAATACTTTGACCGAAAAGAAGCGCGAAAACTAGATCTTTACGCTCAATTTGCCGTAGCTACATCTGAGGAAGCCATCAAGGACAGCGGCTTGGATTTGGAGTCTCTTAATATGGGACGAGCAGGGGTGATCCTTGGAGTTGGTATCGGTGGGCTACAAACATTTTTTAATGAATGTGTCAACTTCGCAGAAGGTGGCGGGGTGCCTAGATTCAATCCGTTCTTCATTCCGAAGATGATAGCAGACATTGCATCTGGCCACATTTCCATTAAACATGGATTTCAAGGGCCTAACTATACCGTTGTTTCAGCGTGTGCGTCTTCTACTAATGCGCTGATAGACTGCTACAACCTGATCAGGTTAGGGAAGGCTGACGTGTTCATCTCGGGGGGTGCTGAGGCAGCAGTCAATCAGGCGGGCGTTGGAGGATTCAATGCAATGCATGCACTATCAGTACGAAATGATGATCCAAAAACCGCGTCCAGGCCATTTGATGTTGACAGGGATGGATTTGTGCTTGGTGAAGGAGCTGGAATATTGATCTTAGAGGATTTAGAACACGCGCAGGCACGCGGCGCGAAGATTTATGCTGAAATTGTGGCAGGCGGTATGTCGGCAGACGCTCATCACATTACGGCGCCACACCCCAAAGGCCTGGGGGCGAAGTTAGTGATGCAGTCAGCGCTTGAAGAATACCATGGAGACAAAGAAGACGTGGACTATATTAACGTTCATGGAACTTCTACCCCTTTGGGCGATATATCTGAAAGCATGGCAATATTAGACGTGTTCGGAGATCATGCATATAACCTCAATATCAGTTCAACTAAGTCGATGACAGGGCACCTTTTGGGAGCGGCAGGTGCAATTGAGGCAATCGCATGTATTATGGCTATAAAAGACGGTGTAATTCCACCAACCATCAACCACTTCAATGACGATCCGGACTTGGATAACAAGTTAAATTTCACCTTCCACAAAGCGGAGAAGAAAGAGGTGAAGGTTGCGATGAGTAATACCTTTGGCTTTGGTGGGCATAACGCCACCGTTATGTTTGAAAAGTTTGAGGGCTAGTCAGCCCTAAATATTTTTTCATTTACTGATCCTTGCAAGCAAGTTGCCAGTGCATACTGCTAATTTTATGGAAAGTTTAAGCGCCCTGTTCTCAAATGACAAGCAGTTTCTTTACAAGATGAAACGCTTAACAGGATTTTTTCCCCGCAATGCGCAATTGTACAGGCTTGCTTTCAGAAATAAATCGGGAACTGAACACGACAATTCAGAAATTTCCGGAAACAATGAGCGGCTTGAATACCTGGGCGATGCAATATTGGGTTCAGTGATTGCGGAGTTTCTGTTCAAGCGGTTTCCCTTTAAGGATGAAGGGTTCTTGACCGAAATGCGTTCTAAAATTGTCAGCAGGCAGCATTTGAATAAACTCGCTGTAAAACTTGGTCTTGATGAGTTTATTTCTGAAGACCGTGATACTATGAGTAAATCTGTTTATGGGGATGCATTTGAAGCTCTGGTTGGAGCGATATATTTGGACAGGGGATATAAATCCGCTACAAATTTCATTATCAATCGAATACTGGAGCACCATGTTGATATGGAGGAACTTGAAATGCAAGAGTTTAACTTCAAAGGTAAACTGATTGATTGGGGCCAAAAGGAAAGAAAAGAGATTATTTTTGAGCTGATGGAAGAGATTGGCGATGGGTATGGTAAAAAATACAAGATTGCTATAAAGGTGGAGGGCGAAAACTGGGGTGAAGCGGTGGATTTCTCAAAGAAAAAGGCGGAACAAAAAGCAGCTGAGCTGGCATTGCATGCCAAGGGGCTTTTGGATACTGATAGTAAAGACGAAAAATGAAGAAGCAACTCCTGACAGTCGAATATGATTTTAACTTTCTCTTAATTGGGTTGTGTTGTGTATCCAAGGATTATAGGGTTTGCTATGAAATCAATAACAAGCTGGGGCTGATACTTAAAAAAGTTGACGACATTGTACTCGGGACTACAGCGAAAAGAAGGGGTAAGGAGCCAGATCTTCTGCCCGATGAAGATGGTGATGATTGGGCAAGGTATTCAGTGTATGTGCACATGCATCCTCAAACGGGGTTGATTTACAACGTAGTGGCCAATAAGTCAAAAGGCAATTTGCTTATACCCGAGAAAAAGGAATGTGACTATTTCTTATTGATCACAGGAGAGGCACACGATAAAGAGAAACAAGAGGCATTGAAAAAAATTAAATCCATTCCAATGATCTTAACGGCTTTTGAGATTGATCCTAATACACTCAAATCGAAGGACCATTTGATACTGAATGATTGATACCCGATGAATAAAACGAAAATAGTAGCTACCATTGGTCCCGCCACGTACGATGAGGCTATATTAGCTCAAATAATAGAAGAAGGAGTTAATGTATGTCGAATCAACTTTTCTCACGGATCACATGATGAGTATTTGAAGGTTATCAATGATGTTCGAAAGCTCAATGATGAAAAGGGATACCACACAGCCTTGCTGGCAGATCTTCAGGGTCCAAAACTTAGACTCGGTGACGTAGAAAATGGAGAGGTAGAGATAAATACGGGGGACAAAATCACACTCACCTGTGAGGAAACAGTAACCAACGCTGATCGGGCATTTATAAACTATCGGACGCTGGCCAAGGACGTAACAGAAGGTGCCAGAGTATTAATTGATGACGGCAAGATCATACTAAGGGTTATTAAGAGTGATGGAAATAAGGATATTGAAGCCGAAATTGTCCAGGGCGGCTTTCTAAGGCCCAATAAAGGGACTAATTTCCCTGATACACAGGTTTCAATGCCATGTCTGGCAGAAAAGGACTATGCCGACTTGAAATTTGCTCTTGAACACGGAGTAGAGTGGATTGCGCTTTCATTTGTAAGATCAGCAGAAGATGTAAGGGAGGTCCGGGCGATTATTGATGAAGCAGATAGTCCGGCGAAGGTCATAGCGAAAATTGAAAAGCCGGAAGCACTGAAGGTAATAGATGAGATTATAGAAGTGGCGGATGCAATAATGGTAGCGAGAGGAGATCTAGGTGTTGAAATACCCATGCAAGATGTGCCAATAATTCAAAAAGAGCTAGTGATAAAGTGCCGAAAAGCATCTAAGCCAGTAATTATCGCTACCCAGATGATTGAGAGCATGATGGACAGCATAACACCCACCAGGGCGGAGGTAAATGATGTGGCCAATGCGGTGATGGATGGAGCTGATGCGGTGATGTTGAGCGCTGAGACTTCGCTGGGCAACCACCCCGTAGAAGTAATAAAGGCAATATCCAAGATTATTACAAAGTCGGAGACCTTTGATGAAATTTATTTCCACTATAAATTGCCTGATTCCAACTCAGATCGGTTCATATCGGACACCATATGCTTTAATGCCACCAAGATGGCAGAGAGCGTGGAGGCTTCAGCTATTGTTACGATGTCATCTTCCGGGTACACCGGACGAAAGATCTCAAGTTACCGGCCTAGGGCGAATACATTTGTATTTACCGCCAATGGGGCAATTCTGAATATGTTGAGCCTTGTCTGGGGCGCACGTGGCTTTTACTATGATAAATTTGAAAGTACCGACCGAACCATTTCTGACATTATGCAGCACTTGAAGGATGAAGGCTGGGTTGCTGAGGGGGACCTTATTATCAATATTGCAAGCATGCCAATTACTGACAAAGCAAAATCCAACATGTTAAAGCTTAGTGAGGTAGTTTAATCTTATTGTTGAAACACTTCAATTTCGAAGTCATCCACAAAGATGGGGTCTCCTCCCCTATTCCAAACGTAAACCCTAAGAACAGCTTCGGAGAGTTTGTCTAGATTGTATTCTTGATGTTTTACCGCTCGCCACCAATTATCTTGTAATGGTTCAAAACTAGCACCCCTGGAAGAGTTCCATAGTTGGTTTTCTCCCCCCTCTTCAGCAATCAGCACCAGCTCTATTTCTTCGACGTCTTCGGCTCGAATATTAATGCTGCAGACCAAATGAGTAAAATTTGCACCCAGGGCGATCAGGTCTGAGAATGGGAGATTGTAACTCGCTGAGAATCCATGAGCTGGAATTACATTGGAGGCAATCCCGGAAAGAGAATATTCACTTGAAACAGTTTCACTATAGTCCGACCAATATGAATTTGGCTGCTCAAAATCATTGCTTTGAAACATGATCGATTCCTCAAGTATCAATTCGCCCCTATTCATAACACGATAGAGGACAAGCCCCTTCTCAACGTGAATGGGCTCAACACCATCTGGAATGCGCCGTGCGTAAAGTGGAGCATCGAAATAAGATAGTGCAGATAGTGCCTGGGTGGATGAGTTGTTGAGCACATAGATTTCATCATTGGACTGAAAGGCATACCCAGGTTCTTCTTTATATGTTATCCAGCGTGGTTTGCCCTCACTCTGAAATCCCTGGTAGTACTCGGCAAAGGTCTTTTGAACAGTATTGGTGATCACCACAGCTCGCTCAGAAGCACCCAGTAGGTGATTGTTGATCAAGAGCTTTTGGGCCTCGTAATTAGATTGAATTCCGATCAATACATCATCAATTGGCTTCACCAGTAAAATAGCTGTGAATGCCAGGAAGATCGTCAACGGAACAAACTGCTTATTGTTGAGGGGCAGAAAGTATCTAATCGCTACAATAATTAAAATGCTACAATAAGTATATATAGCTAGAACATTGCCTGTGAACAGCGATGTAATCGCAATAATTGCTGAGATTATTAAAATACGGTTTTTGTATTCGCGGCTGGTAAAGAAGGCATATAACACAGGCGCTGCTGCAATTGCCGCAAGTGGAATCAAGAACAGAAAATGCCGGGGCTGTGCCAACATGGGTATATAGTGATCAAATGATGTCGACATAAAATTGGCCGACAAGTAGGCAATCGATGTTACTGTTGGAAAAAACAATTTAGGATCTTCCATTCTAAGCACATCCCGGATATTGAAGGTCAATAGTGGGGGAACGGAAAACATGAGCGCTGTGATAAAAATATGCTCGGTAAATAGCATTGGCAATCCATAGGTGATTCTTTCTATTAGTTCAGAGGCTGGCCGCTGTGCATAGGTGCTCAGGTTGAAGAAATTACTCGTTGTAGCAGCTGTAACCCTGCTTAGCGCAGAACCAGTAAGCTGATAGAGAATGCCCAGATATGCAATCAACATCAGTGACATAATGGATATAGTAAAGACCCAAAAGCGAATATGCTTTCTTTGTAGTATGTCTGAAAGCAGTACGAATAAGATTACAGGAACCAGGAGTACAATTGCTGCTTTAGAGAGAATTGCAAAAAAGATGGAGATCGAAAAGAGCAAGCCAGCTATTAAGGGCCTTCGGATTCTTCCGTTTCGGTATTGGTTAACGACCACTATTGCCGCTAAACTACCAAGAGCCATATATATATCAGGCATGAGCTTGTCAGTGTGAAAAAGCATCCAGGGGGTGAGTATGAAGAGACCCAATGCGAGCAATAAGCTAAGTGTGCTGTGCTCGCGGGATGAAGCATAAACCAGGTACAGTGTTATTATCGATACTAACATGGCCGGTAGTGCCGAAGCCAGATCCGTAATTCCGAACACCATGTACGAGAGAGCCGTTAGTCCCAAAATGCTCCATCGATAGGCGAAATGATAATCGTCAAGCAGCAGGTTGCCGTTCATCAAATCATTAGCCATCCTGGCGTACATAAGGTCATCGGTGCCATAGTGTGTCTGAAACCCAATAAAATGGTAAAGGATGACCAATAATCCAAAGGCACAGAGCAAAAGGAATTTAATATCGGACTTAAGAAATTGTTTCATGTTCTGATTAGAAGCAATCTAATTGCAGACCCCCATCTGCAATCCTGGCTAAAGAGCAGACTGGAACTGCTCAAGGAATCGGATATCGTTTTCGAAGAAAAGACGAATGTCATCAATCTGGTATTTGAGCATTGCAGGTCTTTCAATTCCCAATCCGAAGGCATAGCCCATGTATTTCGAGCTGTCAATATTGCAATTCTCCAACACCGAAGGATCCACCATCCCGCATCCAAGGATCTCAACCCAGCCGGAGTGCTTGCATACGGGGCAACCCTCACCCTTGCATATCAGGCAAGAGATATCCATTTCCGCAGATGGTTCCGTAAATGGAAAGTAGGAAGGCCGGAACCGGGTCTTGGTATCTTCACCAAACATCTCTTTGGCAAAGTAGTATAAGGTTTGCTTTAGGTCGGTAAAGGATACACTTTCATCAATATAGAGCCCTTCGATCTGGTGAAAAATGCAATGAGCGCGGGCAGAAACAGTTTCGTTTCTATAAACCCTGCCTGGACAAATAATCCTAATGGGGGGAGCGGTACTTTCCATTACCCTTATCTGTTGGGGAGAAGTGTGTGTGCGCAACAATATGTCTGGGTCGGTCTGCAGAAAGAACGTGTCCTGCATATCGCGGGCAGGGTGGTCCTCAGGAATGTTCAGGGCTGTGAAGTTATTCCAGTCCGTTTCAATTTCAGGCCCTTCTGACACGGTAAACCCAATGTGTTCAAAAATCTTGATCATTTGATTTCGAACAATGGAGATTGGATGCCGGGTACCTAATGGTAGCGGTACACCTGGGCGTGATAAATCCATTTCATTTTCTTCGCCTGACTTTTTTGAGGAGAGCTTGGATTTAAGAGATTCAAATTTAGCTTCAGCCCTATACTTGATGTCATTGAACTTAGCCCCTAGCGTCTCGCGAGCTTCTGCGTCGGCATCCTTAAGCCTTGAGAACAGCTCTTTTACTTTACCCTTCTTCCCCAGATACCGGACCCTATATTGCTCTAACTCCGAAATTGACGAAGCAGTACTTTGCTCAATCTCCTTGATTAATTGTTCTAAATCAAGATCAGCCATTATTTACTTTGACACCTTTAGCGTTATAGTGATGTTCTGAACAGGTACTGTTCGGTTTACCTGGACTGAAGCGATCTTGTCGACGATATCCAATCCTTCTACGACTTCACCAAAAACAGTATACTGTCCATCAAGGTGAGGAGTCCCTCCAATGGTAGCGTAGTCCTTAATTTGTTGTTCCGTATAAGTAATCTTGCGCCTCTGAGACATTTGTCTTAAAGTCGATTCCGGAGTTATCCTTCCATGAACAATGTAGAATTGAGATCCGGAAGAATTCCTTTTGGGATTGACCTTGTCACCCATTCGTGCAGCTGCTAAAGCTCCCTTTTTGTGATAATATTGTGGAAGTATTTCAGAAGGTATGGTTTCGCCAATACTTTCCTCCCCATTGGTTCCTGGCTTCCCTCCACCCTGGACCATAAATCCTTTGATTACTCTATGAAAAGTTGAGCTGTTCATTTCACCGCTCTCCACAAGCTTCAAGAAGTTGTCGCGGTGCAAGGGCGTTTCATTGTATAACTTCACCTTGATAATGCCCATTTCTGTGATAATTTCCACAGTTTTTTCCTTCTGCTTATTCTTTTGGGCAAACAGGTCTGTACCAGCGAGGGTACACATTGCAAATAAGGCCAACATCAAAATGGTTGTGTTCTTTTTCATTGTTCTTGTTTTTAAGTTATTCCGTGTCTTGTGCGAAATTCGTGCCTATTATTACCGAGACAATCGAGAAGCAATATTACTCAATATTTTCCTTTTGATGGTCCGCTTGGCTATACGTAACATGCGTTTTGAAGCAATTTTGTGAGGCCGGGGGCGTTATTTGACAAGATGTGTATTTTAGCCCTCACAAAAGTGTTATGGGCTATCTCGACATCATCTTGTGCATTCTGCTAATATGGGGGCTTTACAATGGCTATACCAAGGGATTGATAATTCAGATGGCATCTCTGCTCGCGTTGATTCTCGGAGTGTACGGTGCGATTGTGTTTTCGAACCTAACGCAGGGCATATTGACATCTAATTTTCAGATAGACAACAAGTATATTCCCATAATTTCATTTGCAACGACCTTCATTGCGATTGTTATTGCAGTCCACTTTTTAGGCAAGGTGCTGGAAAAATCGATAAACATGATAGCGCTGGGCTTGTTCAACAAGCTGTTGGGGGCTGTGTTTGGCTTGCTAAAGGTCGCCTTGTTGCTGTCAGCTTTGATCTTTGTGTTTGAAGGTCTTGACAAGCAATTTTCATTGATACCCCAGGATGCAAAAAGCAAATCAGTACTCTATAGACCGATGAGTAAGCTCATTCCCGCGATTGTTCCTGATGCCAGGAAAATAATGAACATGAGGCTAGTAGAATACTAGTTTAAAATAGCTGCTACTCCTGGTAGTGTTTTCCCCTCCATATATTCCAGCAAAGCACCTCCACCTGTGGACACATAGCTTACCTGGTCAGCCAGGCCAAACTCGTTAAGAGCGGCGACGGTATCTCCTCCTCCGATCAGGGAAAACGCACCTTTCGTGGTGGCATGCGCTATGGCATGTGCCATTGCCCTACTGCCGTTTTTAAAATTTGACATTTCAAACACGCCCATTGGCCCGTTCCAAATGATGGTTTGAGAGCCACGCACTACTTCCGTAAAGTGGTCTATTGTTTGGGGCCCGATGTCAAGACCTATCCAGCCTTCAGGAATTTGTTGAATGTTCACAATTTCGACAGCGCTTTCGTTGGAGAATTGTTGCGAAACAAGGGAATCAACAGGAAGATGCAGGGCAACTCCCCGACTCATAGCAGCAGCAATTATTTCTCCTGCCATTTCAATTCTGTCAGGGTCAACGAGAGAACTTCCGACTTCACCACCTTGTGCTTTAATAAAAGTGTAGCTCATTCCTCCACCAATGATAATATTGTCTACCGAGTCAATAAGGCGGCGAATGATATCAATTTTACCGGCGATCTTAGCTCCGCCCAAAATGGCTGTTACCGGTCTTTGGGGCTCATCCAGGGCCTTGCCTAAGCTGTCCAGCTCCTTCTTCATCAGGCATCCGAACATTTTTGTTTCAGAAAAAAACTGAGCGATAATACTGGTGGAGGCGTGTGCCCTGTGTGCAGTTCCAAATGCGTCGTTGATATAGATTTCCCCAAGCTCCGAGAGTGCTTCTGCAAAATTCGGATCACCTGCCTTTTCTTCGGGATGAAAACGCAAATTTTCCAGCAAAACGATCTCTCCAGCAGCAGCGCAGTCACAGATTTGCTTCACCTTATCACCT
>DTRK01000288.1:357-1823 GCA_012965955.1 Flavobacteriales bacterium | reverse complement strand
ACCTCCACCAGTTCCTCATTCTCCTGTGGTTGTATATCGGCCTCTATACGCTCTTTAAGGGCTTCAACCTCTTGCTGAAGGCGTTGAACCTCGGAAGAATCCAAAGTCTCTTCAGTAGCCATCTCGTGCTGATATCGCATCTTTTTGACATCTTCTGAAGTAACTTTGTAGGCGGTTAGTCTGTAACGATACCTACCGGACTTATCATCCAGCTGTTTCTCCAATAACCCAAGTTCAATAAGTTCCTCCACCAGGTTATTAATAGTAGGTCTCTTGACTCCACACCTACCAGCCAGAACTTGTTGTGATACGGGTATGGTCCAGCCGGAAATCAGCTGCTGATCGAACTTACGCTGCTTGAGTTTCAGGTTGCGATACCGATCAATCACCAGCAGCAGCTTGATATGGTTACCCTTCAGTTGCGGAAAGACTTCACTATCGATGAGGTGGTATGGAATAGCACAAAAGAAGAACGGGATCTGATCGGTTTGGGAGAGGGTGAATGGGGAGGATACACTTACATTTTGGGTATGAGCAGACATTAAAAAATCTCCTAATCAAAAAAAGTTGTTGATCGGAGACTCGAGATCCATTATAATAACGTTTGCACGACGTTGTTACAAGAGATCACAAGTCTCGACTTGCCCCTACTCATGTGGGGGCTTTTTTATTATCCTTCCATTCTAGAGCATCCCGCCATTTAAATCAAGAACTTTCTATTCTATTGCTAGCATATCAGTTCTGGAAGATACAGGTGTTATGTATACAACAGATAAGTACAGGAATATAAGATAAAAAAATCATCTTTCTAATTTGGAAACTAAAAAAATAAGTCGTTCGTTCTATTTGTTTAATTAAACATATGGTGAATATTCATGGAAATGAGAGAAAATAACTACTATACAATCAATGATGCACTTGCAGAATTGAATATTAGCAGAGCAACACTTTACTCTAAAATCAATAGTGGCAAGATCAAAAGTGAAAAGATCGGGAAGAATAGATTTGTTTATATTGATGATGAAGTAAGGCAAGAGCATATGTCTATTAAACGTTCAATTGAACAAGATGAACAAACGGATAAACAGACGGTTGAACTGCTAAAAGAACAGTTAGAGTATTTCAAGAAGCAAGCGGAAACTCTTCAGGCACAAGTGGCAGAGCAAGCGCATCAATTTGCAGAAGCATCACATCAGATGGCAGAGGCGAGTCAACGGCATGATACTATCGTGATGACGTTAACAACTACTATCGAAAATCAACAGTTGCAATTGCAAGAAGGCAAATCAGTTTCTTTTTTAAAAAGGATATTTGGAATGTCATAGAGGATAGTCACGATTAGAATGTGGGATACTATCTGTTATGGTTATCGATGGGTTACTGGTTATTTCTGCTATGGTATTGAACTCACTTATTAGTGGTGATGCTGGATTCAGAGCATCAGCAAGTACATTATATTTTTCCCG
>DTRK01000288.1:0-346 GCA_012965955.1 Flavobacteriales bacterium | reverse complement strand
ATCTTGAGTGGATAAAGGACGAGTAACACTGAGAATAACAAATACAGATGGTATGATGGGTTGTTTCAATAATATAGGAAAACCTGTGGACACGAGAGATAAGCTTGGGTATGTGAATCTGGCATTTTACAAGTGCGCGTTGATTGCTTTACTCCAATAATGCAAACCAGGAGAAGCCACTACAGCTCCTCCTGATCCACAATCCACCTAAGCTACCTGTACACCTTCTTCCTGCAACGACAAGGTATAGTCCAATTGAAACGCTCACCTGTGAAATCTGGCATTTTACAGGTGAGCGTTGATTGCTCTCCAATCATACAACCCACCCATAAGCAGCACCTGTTGT
>DTRK01000287.1 GCA_012965955.1 Flavobacteriales bacterium | reverse complement strand
TCCACAGGTAGGTGTAAGGCGTCACACCTCCGGAAACACTTGCCGTAGCAGTGCCGTCACAAGCTCCATTACAGGAGATGTTATTGCCTGTGACATTTAGGGCCATTCCTTGTGGTTCAGTTATCGTAACATTCGTTTGAGCTGTACACCCATTGCCATCGGTTACCGTGACATCAAAGATCCCGGCACAAAGATTTACCGCCTGCGCTGAAATTTGCCCGTCGCTCCACAAATAGGTGAAAGGTGCCGAGCCTCCTGTTACAGTCGTTTGTGCAAACCCCTGACAGTTGCCAAAACAAGGATTGTTCCCTGACGAACTAATGAGAATGTTTAAGTCTATAGGGCCACTAACGGTTCCAGAAGCAGTCGCCAAACATCCATTATTATCGGTTATGGTCACATTGTATGTGCCAACGCAAAGGCTGCCAGCGGTCTGGGTAGCTTGTGTAAATGGATCATCCCAGATGTATGTGTATGCACCGGTACCGTTATTCGCATTTACAGTAAGAGAACCGTCACAGCCCCCAAAACATGTTTCATCAACAAAAGAAATTGATGATGTAATAGGTTGAGGGTCTGATATTGCAATTGTTGCGATCACTGTACAGTTGTTAGAATCGGTAATGCTCCCGATGTAGGTCCCTGCACAAAGTCCTATCGCAGTTGCATTTGTTTGTGCTCCTGGATCGTTCCATACATATTGGTAGGGTGGCATACCACCCGTTGCAGTGACTCCCACAGTTCCATTGCAATCACCGAAACAAGTTGGGTTTGTTGACGCTGGGTTAAAGACTATAGGCGCCGGTTCATTAATTGTTGCTGTAGTAGATGCTATACATCCATTCGCATCTACAACCGTTATGGTATAGATACCAGCAGCAAGATTTGCTGCGGATGGGGTAATTTGGCTCATCGGGTCATTCCATAAGTACGAATAACCTGGCAATCCACCAGTTACCACTGCATTGGCCTGGCCATCGGTGCCCCCGTTGCAATTAACATCCACAGTAGATGAGATGCTAACGCTTGGTCCGTTGAGGTCTGAAATTGTTACAGGAAGCGATTCAGAACAAAGGTTCGCATCAGTAACCGTTACAAAATACGTTCCGGCAGATAGGTTGGTAACAAATGGCGTGGTTTGACCACCTGGATTCCACAAATAGGTATAAGGGCCGGTACCTCCGGTTACAGTGACTGTTGCTATTCCATCTGCCTGGCCGCAATTGGCATCGCTGTGGGTTTCAGACAATACTATAGAATCAGGTGCACCTAAGAGGATTGAGGCCGTATCTGTGCAACCATTCATGTCAGTAGCAGTGACAATAAATTGCCCTGCGCACAATGCGAATGCTGTTACGTTGGTCTGCGCCAGCGGATCATCCCATTGATAAGAATAACCTCCTGTTCCACCGGTGGCAATAGCAGTTGCTGAACCATCACAACCCTGTTTACAGGATACATCTACTCCACTCGCATTTACCACCACTGATGTCGGTTCGTTAATTGTGGTGCTGGCAGTTACCAAACAACCGACAGAGTCAGTCACTGAGACGGTGACTAAACCGACGCCAAGGCCTGTGGCAGTACTTGTTGTTTGTGAGAGCGGATCATCCCATAAATAGGTAAAAGGGAGTGTTCCACCAGCCATTGAAACCGTGGCATTACCATCATTTCCTCCATTACATGACACGTCGACCGATATCGGGATGCTCGCGGTTCCCGCTGGCTGGTCACTGACGGTTACCGTAGCAGATGCAGTACATCCTAAAATGTCAGTAACAATTACCGTATATGTTCCGGCGGGAATGTTGAGCGCTGTGGCAGTATTTTGAGAACCGACATCATCCCATAGGTAACCATAAAGGCCGTTCCCTCCTGATGCAGATACCGTTGCACTTCCATCTGACTGACCACAGTTAGCAGCCACAGTAGATGTGGTCAGCGTAATGATCAGTGGCTCTGCAATGGTAACAGAAGTTGTGTCAGTACAACCATTACCGTCTATAATCGTGAGTCCGTAAGTGCCTGCACACAACCCGACTGCAGTTTGAGTGGTTTGCAAGCTGGGATCGTTCCACTGATAGCTATAAGGAGGAGTACCACCTGAGCCAAGTGCAGCTGCTGTTCCATCACAAGAACCGGCACATGAGGTAGGTGTTTGTGCAGAGATCACCCCACTTAGCAGTGTTGGCTCACCAATTGTTGCAGAAATGCTACCTGAACAGTTGTTGGAATCCAGAATATTAACAATATAGGTACCAGCACACAGGCCAGCAGCATTGGCAGTAGTTTGAGCACCTGGGTCGTTCCATAAGTAAACATAAGGAGGGTCTCCGTTCAAAATTTGTACTGTTGCAAATCCATCGCAGCCTCCACTGCAATTTGCATCTGCAAAGGACGAGATCATTAACGTTGGGGCTCCCAGGTCGTTAACAACCACCAGCCCCGTAGCATTACAGCCTGTGGCATCCGTGACTGTAACATTGTATGTACCTGATGAAATAGCTACAACACAAGCTGTTGTTTGGTTAGAAGGATCATCCCACAAGTATGTGAATGGAGCAACCCCAGCTGAGACGGTAACGCATGCCGACCCGTCACTAAAACCACAGTTGGCACCCGTTGTATCGAGCGTCATGGCGATAGCTGGTGGCTCTGTAATGGTAATACTTTCAGACAATGTACATCCGCTTGAATCAGTGACTAGTACCGTGAAACTCCCTCCGATCAAGCCAGTTGCAGAAGCTGTAGTTTGTAGATTCAGATCGTCCCACAAATAAGTATAGGGAGCAGTTCCGCCAGTAATGTTCGCTGTAGCAACACCGTTGGCATTTCCAAAGCAGTCCACGTTGATACTAGTGAATGCATTAACCATTGCAGCTGGTTCTGGGATCACTACAGCATCGCTTATTGTGCACCCACCGGCATCCGTAATATCTACAGTCAGTGCTCCACCGCATAAATTTATAGCCAAAGCAGTGGTTTGCCCATTGCTCCACAAATAAGTCAGGGGAGCAGTCCCTCCTGCAACGGAGATTTCAGCATAGCCATCGCACACTCCATTGCAGCTCACACCAACTATCGATATAACAGTTGAAACCAACGGAGCGGGTTCCGTAACTGTTTCAGAAATTATAGATGTACATCCATTGGCATCGGTCACAGTCACATTAAATCCACCTGCACAAAGACTGGATGCTGTGCCTGTTGTTTGACTTGATGGATCATCCCACGCATATGTGTAAGGAGCGATTCCTCCAGCTACGCTCGTCGCGATTGAACCATCGCAGACACCCGAGCAGCTTGCAGGGAACATGGACGTTGTGACATTCAGTGTTAGAGGCTCTGTGAGTGTTACTGTTGCTGTATCTGTACATCCATTGGCATCCGTCACTGTACCCGTGTAGGACCCATCGCACAATCCAATTGCTGTTGCCGTCGTTTGAGTACCTGGATCATCCCACAAGATAGTGTATGGGGCTGTGCCGCCACTAATGGTAACGGTAGCAGAGCCATCACAAACTGTATTACAAGATGGATCGGTGCTTGTACTGACAGACGCAACCAATAGCGGGGCAGCCATAATCGTGCTGGATGCCGTCGTAGTGCATCCTGTGACGTCTATGATTGTTACCACATAAGTACCCTCCACTAGCCCAGTTGCAATTGTGGTTGTTTGGCTAAGGGGATCATTCCAAGAGTAGGTGTATGGTGGTGAACCGTCGTTGACGAACACTTCTAAACTTCCATCGTTTCCTCCAGGGCAACTTACATCAGCACTGTCAATGATCGATGCTAGCGGGCCTGTAGTATCGCTCACTGCGGCTGTGCCAATACCAGTGCATCCATTTACATCTGTAACAGTTAGTGTATAAGAGCCCGCAAGTAGACCCGTGGCAGCAACACTGGTAGATGGAGGAGCATTGCTCCATATATAGGTATAAGGCGTCGTACCATTGGTTACAGAGGCAGTTGCAGACCCGTTGGCTTGTCCACATGTTGAAGTTATTGTTGTGGTGGTGACTACAATTTCCAGCGGTTCATTAATGGCGACAGTTTCAATGGTGTCACATGCATTTGCATCGGTAACAGTGACGGAATAATTTCCTGCACATAAACCAGTGGCATTACTGGTGACCTGTACAGGAGACGTATTCCAGGCGTAGGTATAAGGCGTTGTTCCTCCAGATACAGTCGTTGTAGCACTTCCATCACATATCCCAAAACAGGTGGCGTCGATTCCAGATACACCAAGGATAATTGCCCCCGGCTCTGCAATAGTAGCCATACCCGTTACGAGGCAGCCAACGGCATCAGTAACACTCACATTATAAGTCCCTACGCATAAGCCAGTGGCGGTAGCAGTGGTCTGAGTTGAAGGGTCATCCCAGGCATATGTAAAAGGAGTTGATCCACCAACGAGTGAAATACTGGCTTGTCCATCGCAAGTCCCAAAGCATGAAGCATCGTTATCAGTGGTAATTGTTCCTGTTCCACCACCCAGATCACTAATGTTCACCGTTGTAGAGTCCTGGCATCCTGAGGCATCAGTAACAACAACGGTATATGTTCCTGCTGGGATGGCTGTTGCGGTATTACCAGTTTGTACAGGTGACGTATTCCATGAATACGTGAAAGGACTAACCCCTCCAGAGGCACTCACTGATGCCTGGCCATCTGACTGTCCACAGTTCGCATCAATTCCGGAACTTGTCAAGGAGATTGCTATTGGCTCAATAACCGTATAGCTAGTAGTGGCGGTACAGCCATTCGTATCAGTAACAGTTACTGTATTAAGTCCGGGCCCCAAATTGCTTAGGTCTTCAGTGGTCTCTCCCCCAGGTGTCCAGGAATACGTGTATGGCGCGGTACCACCTGAAACACTAAGATCTATTGCACCCGTCGTTTGACCGTTGCACAGTATATCTGTTCCTGCCACAGATGCCGTCAACGGCGAGGCGGGTTCTGTAATTGTTACTGAATCAGTGGAAACCACCCCGTTGGAATCGGTAACATCTACCGTATATGTTCCAGCACATAGGTTGATGATATCTTCTGCAGTCATACCCCCGGGATTCCAGAGGTACGTATAAGGAGGGATGCCACCTGTAACGGTTAGGTCTGCCGCACCCGTGCAATTTCCGCTACAAAGTACATCAGTGCCAATGATGGTGAGTATGACAGCTGCCGGCTCTGTAATGGTAATACATACACTATCAGGGCAACCGTTGGCATCTGTCACCGTAACACAGAAGGTTCCATCACAAAGGCCAGCTGCCGTTGCCGTGGTCTGCGCCGCCGGATCATCCCATAGATAGGTGTAAGGTGCTGTACCACCGGTCATGCTGGCGGTGGCCTGCCCGTCACAAATATTGAATCCACTTGTGTTGTTATCTACTACTGCTGATGCAGATCCCCCTGGAATATCTGCTATGGTGGCACTAATTGTCTCGAAGCAACCATTAGAATCAGTAACTGTTGCAGTATAAGTTCCAGGGAATAGGCCTGTGGCCATTGCGTTTGTTTGGATAGGTGAGGTATTCCACGAATAGGTATATGCCCCTGTACCACCAGTAGCCGAAACAGTGGAAGTGCCATCGTCCTGTCCACAGTTCGCATCTACCTCAATGGTGCTGAGAGTGATTGCCAAGGGCTGACTAATGTTAATTGATGCAGTCGTATTACATCCATTAACGTCTGTAACAGTCACTGTGTACGGCCCTGCTCCTAAGTTTGACACATCCTCCGAAGTTGGGCCATGTGACCACGCATACGTATAAGGCATTGTACCTCCAGAGACGGTTAAGTCCGCCGATCCATCCGTGCCTAAATTACATGACACATCTGCACCAAGGATGCTGGCCGCAATTAGAAGCGGTTCTGTTAATGTAATAGTATCTGTCGCAGTACACCCTGCAGAATCAGTTACAGAGATGGTATAGAATCCGGCACATAAAGCAGTTGCTCCCGCGTTGGTCTGGATAGGGGAGGAATCCCATGAATACGTATATGGTGTTGTTCCACCTGATACAGAGGCAGTGGCAGTTCCGTCACAGGCAGTTGCACATGTGACATTGGAGTTTGCAGTAATCGAGACGGTTAATAAAAGCGGTTCTCCTATGGTCACTGAAGTGGATGTGACACATCCATTCGCATCAGTTAATGTGGCCGTATAGGTTCCGGTTGGAAGACCTGTGGCTATGGCATTTGTTTGTACGGGAGAAGTGTCCCAGGAATAAGTGTACAATGGCGTGCCTCCAGCGCCTGTTACCGTGGCACTTCCGTCGCTGCCCGCACTGCACGATACATCTGCACTATCCGTAATGGATGCCGTGGGTGATCCTACATCGCTCACCGAAACCGGCGAGGAGGCAACACATCCATTGGAATCTGTCACTTGTACGGTGTAGCCTCCTGCTAGCAGGGTAATTGCACAGCTATCAGTTTGTGCGCCGGGATCATTCCATAAATAGGTGTATGGTGTTGTTCCGCCTGATGGTGTTACACATGCTGAACCATCCGGATTGCCACAAGTGGCTGGTGTAGAACTTGTGGACAGGGTAATTGCCAGAGGTTCGTTAACGACATAGGTGAGAATAGTATCACAATTTCCAGCGTCAGTAACAGTTACGGTGAAAGTGCCTGCACATAGGCCGTTTGCTGTATCCGTGGTTTGAAAGAGCGGATCATCCCAGTTATAGGTGTAAGGTGTGGTTCCGCCACTGGCAGATACTGCGGCGAAGCCATCGCAAACAGCATTACATGTGGCATCAGCACCGCTAATTGTTGCTCCCAATAGCGGAGGGGTAACAATGGAAAC
>DTRK01000286.1 GCA_012965955.1 Flavobacteriales bacterium | reverse complement strand
TGCCGAAGGATTGGCCCGGATGAGTGATGCGGAGATAACAGCTGTGGAGAATGGAATAGCCAACGTAAGATTCACCGAGGTATCGAGTATTGAATCAAGAATATATGGCCTTATCTGGCAAATTGACGATTATCAAAATCAGGGAGAGCCAGGTGGTCATTCACTCTCACAACGCTGGGAATTCTGGAAAGCAGGGTTGAACCTTTTTAAAGCCAATCTGCTGATTGGAGTAGGAACCGGTGATGTCTATCAAGAGCTCCTGAAACAATATGAAACAGATGGCACATTGCTTATACCCGCCTACAGGAAACATCCGCATAACCAATACTTGTCCATCGGGATCGCCTTTGGATTGATAGGATTGTTGTGGTTTGCATTTGCACTGGTGTACCCACCTTATGCGAACCGTGGTCAATTGAGCTATGTTGCCCTTGTTTTTCTGGCGATAGTGCTTCTTTCCATGATCACGGAAGACACCTTGGAAACACAGGCGGGCGTCTCCTTTGTGGCGTTCTTCTATAGCTTGCTCTTCCTATCCCACTCTCCTACCGGCAGGTTGAAGTAATGCTTTCTCTGTTTGTCAATTGCCTTTGGAGCATTCGAGTAGATGAGTCAGTACTTCTTGTGGTGGAATAGCTGCAATACAAGCGCACTTTTCGTCATTTTTGCATTCACCACACTTCTTCTCTAGAACAAAATACTTAGCCTGAGTCCCTAACGGGGCCCATCTTACAGGATGAATCGGACGTCTGGGTGCGTAAATTCCAATCGCGTGCTTTCCCAGGGCCGATGCAATATGTAAAGGGCCAGTGCTGGCGGCAAGTAATCCATCTGCATGTCCAATAAAATTGATCAGTTCAGCCAAATCTAGTCTCCCTGAGAGATCTGTCAATTCAGGATTCTCGGAAAACAGATTGCCCCTTATAGCTGCTCCCTCTTCCTTGGTGCCGGTCAGAATGACGTTAAAAGTGTCCTGGGGCAATAGTTTTAAAAGCTGCACATAATTTTCTACACCCCATTCCCTTGCACTGCCCTTGGATCGGGGATGAATAATGAGGTTGAATCGAGAATCATCTAAAGCTGATGTGCCATCAGGCGTTAGAGGTTCCTCAGAGTGAAAGCCATAAAGTTCCGGTATGTCGTCCTTGCTCATTTCATCGGTAATACCCAGCGGTGACAGTAGCTTAACATTTAGCTGTGCTTCGTGAAGATCCGAATTCTTCCGGCCGAGATTGATCAGTTTGTTGCAGGTGTTGAGATGATAGACTCTATGCGAAGTGCCAATTCGAATGGGTATTTCTGCCTTCTTTGCTAATCTGGCAATTTCTTTAACCGGAAAGACATGTATAAATACATCCGCCTCCAGCTTTTCAAAGGCTCTTATCTGGTCCTTTGGCGAAAGGGCACTGAGATCATCCCAGCTGAGGCAGGTATCAACATGCTCACAATGCGCTATAATTGCCTGGGTGTAGTCCCTTCCCAGGAACGACACCTTGCATGTAGGAAAATGCCGCTTCAGCACTCCTGCGACTGGAAGGGTGAGTGTCACATCTCCGATACCATCAGTTCGACTGATTACAATGTGTTGATTATGTCTTCTATCCTCTGACATTCTTTTTCGTTCGAGTAATTGTCTATAGCTTCTGCTTGAGCCAATGTTCCCATTGAATCCATTTTATCAGCATCATCCAGCAACGAGATGACATTCACTGCAAAATCCCTTGCAGACGAGGGGTTATACAGCAATCCCAATTCTCCTGATTTCAATATTTCAACTGTCCCTCCAGAATTGGTGGCTACAATAGGCAGGCCCGCTGCCATTGCTTCGATGGTTACCATTCCATAGGTTTCTTTTTGAGAAGAGAGTGCGAAGATATCAATGCTGCGGTAAAAGTATAACACATCTTGCATGTATGGTCTAAAATGAACGTAATTTTCCAGTTTACACTGGGCGATCAACTCGTGCAGTGAATTCAAGAACGCATCCCCTTCATTCCTGGTACTTTCGCCTACCAGTAAAAGATGCACATCATTTCCGCCGTTGCGAATCTGTTCCAGTCCTTTGATTAGAATATTCTGCTGCTTTTTAGGCCCGAATCGGCCAATGTTTCCAACGAATAAAGGCTCTGGAGGGAGCTCAAGTTTTGCCCGAGCCTCTTCTTTTGATGGTGTCGTCTGTGCGAATTTACTGAGTTCCAATCCCAACGGTACTACATGAAGCCGTTCTGTAGAAAGCCTGGTATTTTGTTTTACCTTCTCTGCCATTGACGGCAGTGAAGAAAGCCATGCATCAATCTTGTTAAAACGCATGGTATGGATCACGTCTTTCTTGGAGACTCCCAATTCCATCGCTTGTTGGTAGACCAACTTGATTCTAGATCCAGATAAGGATTTGGCTATGCCCGCTACACTCAAGTCTCTATTGTCCCTCAACCACACGATGTCAACCCCGTCTCGCTTAAATGCCCTGCTCATCTTCGACGCTGCATAGAGATCAAAATATTTTCTGTTTCTCTTGATAGGCCGAATGGTTAAGCCCAGACGTTCACCTTCTTTGGCCATTTGACTGTTGCCAATCACGTAGAGAAGCGTCTCCCATCCACGAGCGTGCATCCAGCTGGCCAGCCGCACCATGTGAAGCTCAAGCCCGCCAAAACTGGTTGAGCTGCAGTAGAATCCCAGTTTTTTGCCTCGATCACCCATTTCTTGACAGATAGCTGATCATCCGCTCCAAAGAGGGAATCCTCGGATGATACTCAGCAATCATATAGTTTAAACCATTGTTTTATAAGATCACAAAGTACTAATTAAGATCACTTCGGCAATATTACATAACCTGGCCATGCATTTGAACATTTCGTGCGGTATTCCATCCTTCCAGGTACCCAAAGTGCATGAATGACTTGTAAGTGATGAATAAGGGCTATTGGGCAATGAGCATGGATTGAATTCATTACATTTATTCGTATTTGTGTTAGCTTTGCAAGGTTGTATCTGGTATATACATACGATCAACGCACTATTACTACCTGTCTTCAATGGAGAAACTCACTGTGATAATACCCTGTAAAGACGAGGCTGACAACATGGAAGAAGTGTTGGAGTCTGTGAAATGGGCAGATGAGATTTTGGTTGTCGATTCATTCAGCACAGATGACACCTTAGCGATCGCGAGAAAGTATACGGATAGGATATTGGAGCATGAATACGAGAATTCTGCAGCACAGAAGAATTGGGCCATTCCTCAGGCGACTCACAATTGGATATTGCTGGTTGATGCCGATGAAAGAGTAACACCAGAACTTCAAAAGGAAATTGAGGAAATGTTGAATGGGGGGCTTAAACACAAGGGATATTGGGTGCAGCGACAGAACTACTTCATGGGCAAGCACGTGAAGTACGGCGGCATGGCCGGCGATAAAGTGATCCGACTTTTTACCAAAGAGGCTAGATATGAGGATCGAAAAGTACACGCAGAGGTGATCATTGACGGAACTGTTGGAGAGCTAAAAGGTAAGCTTAAGCATAACTCCTATAAGAGCCTGGGACATTATCTCAGCAAGGTTCACCGCTATACCAGGTGGTCAGCAATGGACAAGAATGCCTCAACTGGAAGCATAGGCCTCTTTCACCTCATTATCAAGCCAGGCTTTAAGTTCTTTCAATTCTATATTTTAAAACGGGGATTCCTTGACGGGTTCGTGGGGCTTGTTCTGGCTTCGCTATCAGCTTATACCATTTTGCTCCGCTATATTCAAATGTGGGAGATAAGAAGAACAAATGATGGATCTTGATAACTTGATATCAGGTATTAATAGTGGGGACGTTAAGAGTCTGGCGCGAGCCATCTCCGTGGTAGAGAATGACGCCGATGGAGCACAAGAAGTCCTTGAGCAGCTTACCTCAAACGACGTTCCTGTAATAGGAGTTACTGGCCCTCCAGGGGCTGGAAAAAGTACTTTGATCAATGCGATGGTGCAAAAACTCGTGGATGATGATAAAAAGGTAGGCGTACTCTGCATAGATCCCACTTCACCGTTTAATTATGGCTCACTCCTGGCAGACAGGCTTAGAATGGGAGATCATTTCAATCAAAAGGGCGTATTCATAAGGTCACTGGCAACAAGAGGATCGTTAGGGGGGTTATCCGCTAAAACGATTGAGATTTCTGATGTAATGAGGTGCGCGGGATTTGATATTGTGATTGTGGAAACCGTTGGTGTGGGTCAGTCTGAAGTGGAAATAGCAGGTTTGGCAGATACCACGATTTTGGTTTTGGTTCCTGAGGGCGGGGATGAGATTCAGGCGCTGAAGTCTGGAGTAATGGAGATTGGTGATATTTTCGTAGTTAACAAATCTGATAGGGAAGGGGCAGATCGCTTCGTGAAAAATATTGAATCTACAGTTCACCAACGACCTGCTTCTAATTGGACTCCTAAGGTGCTCAAAGCAGTTGCTACCAGGGGAGCAGGTGTTGAAGAGATATTAAAAGAAGCTGAAAAGCATTTTTCGTCCGTGACAAATGAGAAAAAATCGTACTTATTGGCAGAAAAGGCCTTTCAGCTCATTCAGCACCATAAAATGACTGATGTCGATAAAACGGCACTTCAGACCACTATTTCTGCTGAAATGATCAGGGGAGACTTCAATTTTTACGTTTTCGTCAAGGAGCTTATTAACAAGTGAATAAGCATACTTTCGTCGAAAAACTTGTAAATTTGCATTCCATTTTCAATCTGGTTCGTACCTTTGCGCGAATCTAACAGGGGAAGACTATGCAAAAGGCAACGAGTACGAAGAGAGTAAAGTTTGTCAATATCAAAGGAACAGACTTTCTCACTACGCTGAAATCGAGGGTAGATCAATATTTTGAGGAGAACGGCATTTCCAGAAATGCCAATGGCTGGATGGTTGTAAAAACCATCGCGATGCTCACTATGCTCCTGGGCCCTTATGCTCTAATTCTCTTTCTTGAAATGCCGTTATGGACAATGTGGGTTTTGACGCTTATCATGGGAATGGGTAAGGCCGGAATTGGTTTGTCAATCATGCACGATGCCAACCACGGTAGTTATTCTACGAAAAGCTGGATAAATAGTATAATCGGTAAAACGATTAATCTGGTTGGAGGACATGTTATCACATGGCAAATTCAGCACAATGTATTGCACCATACTTACACAAATATTTATGGACATGATGAGGATGTAGACACAATTCCTTTGATGAGGTTTTCTCCAGATGCTCCTCTGAGACCTGCTAATAAATACCAGCATTTCTTCTGTATTCCTCTTTACGGATTGATGACATTTTTCTGGGCTCTACACAAGGACTATATTCAGTTGTTACGTTATCATAAGTTGGGACTTCTTAAGCGATCGAGAGGTACTTTAACCGGACAATTGATTGAACTTACTGTTACCAAGATCTTTTATTATATATACATGCTGGTCATACCGATGTTGCTCCTTGACATTTCTTTCGGGCAGTGGTTTATTGGATTTTTCAGTATGCATTTTGTTGCAGGTGTGGTATTGGCATTAATATTCCAGTTAGCTCATGTGCTTGAGAACACTGATTATCCAGTTCCGACGGAGAAATTGACTATTGAAAATGAATGGGCAATTCATCAGATGAAAACAACTTCAAATTTTGCTAAGGAGAATAGGATTCTCTCCTGGTATTGTGGAGGGTTGAACTATCAGGTTGAACACCATCTGTTCCCCAAGATTTGCCATGTACACTATAGATCTCTGTCGAATATTGTAAAACAGACCGCAGAAGAATTCTCTGTTCCTTACAATACTCACGGAACCTTTATGAATGCGCTTATGTCGCACTTCAGACATATGAAGGAACTTGGGAGACCTATTCCTGTGGCTGTGTAGTTGTCGCGATTTCCTTGTTCAATAAGCGTGTTAACAACGCTATTGCAGCGCCAATAGACTCAATTCTGTTTAGGGTCAACACCAATTTGTTTCTATCCTCTTTAAGGACGGAATCGTTGGGGTGATCCTGAATGTAGGACAGTACTTTGGTGAAGCTATCTGATTGATAGTATTCCGACTCCCGGTTGTAAACGAAATAACCGATGCCTCTACCCTGTTTGAGTACCAATTTTTCCATGCCAATTTCAGCACCTAACCATCGCAATTTCATGGTGTCTAGCAGGTCTTTCACCTGGTCGGGCACAGCTCCAAATCGATCCTCCATGCGCAGCTCATATTCCATGAGCGCCTCTTCATCATCCATTTCATTGAGCTCCTTATAAAGCCTGAGCCGCTCTGTGATTGAATTCACATAATAGTCGGGAATGAGGATCTCCATATCCGTTTCAATCTGGCAATCTTTGACATAGATCTTTGAACCTGTTTCTTCGGATTCTTCTTTCTTAAATACATCCTTGAACTCATTCTCCTTCAATTCCTGAACGGCCTCGTCCAATATTTTGTGGTAGGTCTCAAATCCCAACTCATTGATAAATCCGCTTTGTTCGGCTCCCAGCAAATTACCTGCACCACGGATGTCGAGGTCCTTCATGGCGATATTAAATCCGCTGCCCAACTCCGAAAACTCTTCCAGGGTCTGCAGCCGCTTTCTAGCTTCCCTTGTTAAGTTAGAGAGCGGAGGTGTAATTAGGTAACAAAAGGCCTTTTTATTGGTTCGGCCGACTCGGCCCCTCATCTGGTGAAGATCACTGAGGCCAAAGTTATGTGCGTTGTTGATGATGATGGTATTGGCGTTGGGAATGTCGAGGCCTGATTCAATAATGGTTGTGGCGACCAGCACATCAAAGGCCCCTTCCACGAACTTGAGCATGACGT